>DASQZW010000022.1:0-28763 GCA_035638495.1 Terriglobales bacterium | reverse complement strand
GGCCCTGGAGGGCCCTCCTCCCCCGCGAGGGGGGAGGGACGTCTTGTTCTCAGCGACCCCCCCTCCGGGCCCTGGAGGGCCCTCCTCCCCCGCGAGGGGGGAGGGACTTCACCGGTTCCTCTCACTATGAGATATACTCATTATGAGTTCAATGCCTGAGGAGTATGACCCGCGCTCGTATCCGCCCGTGGCGGTCACGGTCGACGTCGTCGCCCTGACCATCCGCGACGGCGACCTGCACGTCCTGCTCGTCCGGCGCGGCGAACCTCCATTCGAGGGACAGTGGGCGCTGCCGGGCGGCTTCGTCCGCGACGCGGACCTGGCGGACGCGGCCGCCCGGGAGCTGGCCGAGGAGACCGGCCTGGTCGGCCGCATCCACCTCGAGCAGCTCGCCACGTACGGCGCGCCGGAGCGCGACCCCCGTATGCGCGTCGTGTCGGTCGCCCACCTGGCCTTCGGCCCCGAAATGCCCGACCCCCGCCCCGGCGGCGACGCCGCGGCGGCCGCCTGGGTCCGCGTCGCGCTGCTGGACCGGCCGGGGACCACCGTGCGGCTCGCCTTCGACCACGCGCGCATCGTGGCCGACGGCCTGGAGCGCGCCCGCTCGAAGCTCGAGTACTCGCCGCTGGCGACCGCGTTCCTCGGCGACGAGTTCACGATCCCCGAGCTGCGCGCCGTGTACGAGGCGGTCTGGGGCGAGGAGCTGCACGCGGGCAACTTCCACCGCAAGGTGCTGTCGGTCCCCGGCTTCGTGGAGGGCGTCGGGGTGACCACCGAACGCGGTGGCCCGCGCGGCGGCCCGCGGGCGCGTCTCTATCGGGCCGGAGACGCCCGGCTGCTGCACCCGGCCCTGCTCCGGCCATCGCGAGAGGAGGAGGTCCGTTGACCGGCCGTACGCGATGCCGGGCTACCAGTACCCAGGAGGAGGACGATCATGGGAAGCGGACGCTGGTCCACCGACGTGTACGACGCCGCCGAGCGCTATCGCGCCGCGAGAGGCACCAGCGCGTTCGCCTACAGCGACCACGGCGCGACGACCGTGCATCCCGGCCTGAACCCGTTCGGGGTGCGGGCCCGCGAGAGCCGCGACTCGGCCGAGCACCCGGCGTCGCTGGCGATTGCGGTGCTCTTCGACGTCACCGGCTCCATGAACATGGTGCCGCGGGTGCTGCAGACGAAACTGCCCGAGCTGCTCGGCCTGCTGCTGCGCAAGGGATACGCCGCCCATCCGCAGATCCTGTTCGGCGCCATCGGGGACGCGACCTGCGACCGGGTCCCGCTCCAGATCGGCCAGTTCGAATCGGACAACCGCATGGACGACGACCTGGGACGCATCGTGCTGGAGGGCGGCGGAGGCGGCCAGAAGACCGAGTCGTACGAGCTGGCCATGTACTTCATGGCCCGGCACACGTCGATCGACTGCGTCGAGCGGCACGGGCGCCGCGGCTACCTGTTCATGATCGGCGACGAGATGCCGTACCCGCGGGTGCGGGCCGGCGAGGTGCGAAGCATCATCGGGGACCGGCTCTCCGAGCACATCCCGGTGGAGGCCATCGTGGCCGAGCTGACCACCCGGTACGACGTCTACTACATCCTGCCGGAGGGCACGGCCCACGCCGGCGACCGCCAGGTGCTCGACCGCTGGCGAGGACTCCTCGGTCAGAACGTGATCCAGCTCGACGACCTGGACGCGGTCTGCGAGACGGTCGCGCTGACCGTCGGCCTCGGCGAGGACGCCATCGACCTGGACGAGGGACTGGACCACCTGCGGGAGTACGGCTCGGGCGCGGGCAGGTCGGTCTCGCGGGCGCTGGCCGCGATCGGCGCCGGCCACGGGGGCGGCACGAACTCGGTCGTCCCGGCGGACGGAGTCCTTCGCCTGTGACGCACGTCGCCGTCGTCGACCTCGGGTACGGCGACGCCGGCAAGGGCACGGTCGTGGACTGGCTCAGCTCCGGCGCCGGGCCCGGCGGGCCGGTCCACGCGGTGGTCCGCTTCAACGGCGGGGCACAGGCCGCCCACAACGTGGTGACGCCCGACGGGCGCCACCACGTCTTCGCGCAGCTCGGCTCCGGCACGTTCACCGCCGGCGTGCGCACGCACCTGTCGCGATTCATGCTGGTCGACCCGCTCGCGCTCATCGCGGAGGTCGACCACCTGGCCGCGGTGGGCGTCACGGACGCGCTGGAACGGCTGACCGTCGACCGGCGTGCGCTGCTGACGACGCCGTACCACGCGGCCGCCAACCGGGCGCGCGAGGTGGCGCGCGGCGAGGCCCGCCATGGCTCTTGCGGCATGGGCGTCGGCGAGACCGTGGCCTACGCGTTGGCCCACGCCGACGACGCCCCCCGCGCCGGCGACTGCGGCGACCCGCACACGCTGCGCCTGAAGCTGGCCCGGCTGCGCGACCGGCTGGCCGGCGAGCTCGGCCCGCTGCCGGCGCCGGGGGTGGACGCGTGCGTGGAGGCGTTCGGCGCGTTCGCCGCTCGGGTCACGCTGGCGGACGACGCGTACCTGGGCCGACTCCTGCGCGCGGGGAGCGTGGTCTTCGAGGGCGCGCAGGGGGTTTTGCTGGACGAGTGGCACGGGTTCCACCCCTACACCACGTGGTCGACCACCACGTTCGCCAACGTGGACACCCTGCTTGCCGAGGCGGGCGCGCCGGGAACGGCCGTCCGCCTGGGCGTGCTCCGCACGTACGCGACCCGCCACGGACCGGGCCCCTTCGTGACCGAGGACGCGTCGCTCACCGCCGCGCTTCCGGACCGCCACAACGGGCACGGGCGGTGGCAGGGGGCGTTCCGGGTGGGGCACCTGGACCTCGTGGCCGTCCGCTACGCGATCGAGGCCTGCGGCGGCGTGGACGGGCTCGCGCTGACGCACCTCGACGTCGCGGCGGGGCGCGACGACCTCCGGGTCTGCCGGGCCTACGACCTCGGCGGCCGCCGGGCGGAGCGCCTGGCACCGGGTCCGGCCGGCGATCTCGACCGGCAGGCGGCGCTGACGCGCTGCCTGTTCGAGGCCCGGCCCGTGTACGGCCGGATGGAGGCCGGAGCCATCGAGACGGTCGCCAACGAGCTGGACGTCCCGGTCGTGCTGGGCTCGAACGGGCCAACGGTCCTCGACAAGCGCGTTCTGGGCCGGCTCCTCAGCCGACCAGTCCCTGCCTGATCGCCAGCACCGCGGCGGCGGTGCGGTCCGGCACCCCCAGCTTCTGCAGGATGCTGCTCACGTGCGTCTTGACCGTCTTCTCGGTGATGAGCAGGCGGCGGGCGATCTGCTTGTTCGCGTACCCCTCGACCACGAGCCGGAGCACCTCGCGCTCGCGCGGCGTGAGCGGCTCGGTCACCGGCCCGGCCGGGTCAGCCACCCGGCGCATGAGGCGCGCCGCCACGTCGGGATGCAGCACCGGCCGGCCGCGGTTGGCCTCCCGGATCGCCTCCGCGAGCGCGTCAGGGTCGACGTCCTTCAGCAGGTAGCCCGCGGCCCCGGCCTGCATCGCCGCGAAGATGCGCTCGTCGTCCGCGAAGCTGCTCAGCACCACGACCCGGGCGCCCGGCGCCGCGGCGGCCAGCGAGCGGATCGCAGCGATCCCGTCGCCCTCCGGCATCACCAGGTCCATGAGCACCACGTCCGGCCGGCCCGCGGCGGCCGCCGCGACCGCCTCCTCCCCGCCGGCGGCCTCGCCGACCACCTCGACGTCCGGCTGCAGCTGCAGGAAGGCGCGCAGCCCCTCCCGGACCACCTGATGGTCGTCGACCAGCAGGACGCGGATGCGTTCAGCCACGCAGCGCCCTCCGCCCCACGCGCAGCCGCGCGCGCACCTCGGTCCCACGCCCGGGCGCCGAGTCCACCTCGAGCGTCGCCCGGACCGCTGCGGCGCGCTCGCGCATGGTCGCCAGTCCCATGGTCCGCCGGGTCTGGGGCAGTGCCGCGGGATCGAAGCCGGGTCCCCAGTCTCGGACGCTCAGCCGGGCCTCGTCGGCGCCCTGCTCCAGCGACACCTGGACGCGCGAGCCGGGCGCGTGGCGGAGCGCGTTGAACAGCGCCTCCTGCGCGATCCGCAGCAGCGCCAGGTCCTGGCTCGGCGTGAGCGCCAGCTCGCCCTGCACGCGCAGCTCGATCGCCGCTCCGTGCGCGCGCCGCAGCGCCTCGACGTGGTCGCGCAGCGTCGCCTCCAGCCCATCGCGATCCAGGCTCTTCGGCCGGACCGCGTGAACCAGCGCCTTCATCTCGCTGAGCGCGGCGCTGGCGCCGTGCTCCAGCCGCTCCAGTGCCCGGCGCGCCTCGCCGTCGGGGCTGCGAAGGGCCGCCGCGCGGGCCTCGTACACCATGCTGAAGAGACGCTGCGACACAGAGTCGTGCAGCTCCCTGGCGACGCGCGCCCGCTCCTCGACGGTGGCCAGCGCCTGGGCCTGCCGGTACAGCCTGGCATTGGCTATGGCCACGCCGGCATAGCCCGCGAGCGTCTCGACCGTGCGCTGGTCGGCCGCCGTGAACGCGCCGGTCCGGCTTCCGGACAGGAAGAGGTTGCCGAGCACCTCGCCGCGATGCCGGATGGGGACGCCCAGGAAGTCCGTCATGACCGGGTGGCGGGCCGGGTAGTAGCCGAACCGCGGGTGGCGCCGGATGTCGCGGAGCCGGATCGGTCCGTCGTTGAGCAGGGCCCCGAGCACGCCGTGCACGCGGGGCAGTTCCCCGATCTGGGCGGCGCGCCGGTCGGTGATACCGACGGTGAGGAAGCGGGCGAAGCCGCCGCGCCCGTCGGGCACGCCGAGCGCGGCGTAGCGCGCCCCGACCGTCGCCCGGGCCGTCCTGAGGACGCGGTCGAGCACCCTGTCCAGGTCGAGGTCCTCATCGATGGCCAGGAGCTCCAGCGTCCGGCGGTCCATGGCGGTGGCGATGTTACGGCGCGCCGCGCCGCCACCGGCGTCCACCGCCGCCACGGCAAGCTTGACGGAGAGTGGCGCGACACCGTCGTGGCGGAGCGGTTGATCGGTGAGGCGGCGCGATGAGTGGCCCTGGGGCGGCCCCCCGGAAATCCGACTCCGCCCCCTGGCCGCGCAGAACCTTATCGAAGCTCCAAAGGGTTGTCAATGACTTGACACCCAAAAGCCGTCAAAACGTCGGAGGGGTGTTGACCCAGATGAGCCGCGTGGGCGTCCTGCCCGGGTTCCGCCACGAGTGCAGCACGCTGCTCGGGTAATAGAGGCTGTCCCCGATCCGGAGGAGGTAGCGCTCACCCTCGTTCAACACGACCTCGAACGAGCCCTCCAGGACGTAGACGAACTCCTCGCCCTCGTGCGAGTAGCTGCCCTCGCTGCCGGCGCCGGGTTCGACCGTGAAGATCTGCGGCTCCATCAGCGCCTGGCCGTCGGCCAGCTGCTCCACGGTGACGCCGTTGTTGCGGACTGAGCGGCCGCGCCCGGCCCGCTTGAGTCGCGCCACCCGGCTGGACGGCCGCTGGAGGAGCGCCGCGAACGTGGTGCCGTAGTAGCTGAGCAGCCGGTGCAGGGTGGCCATCGAGGCACCGCTCTGGTCGCGCTCCAGCTCGCTCAGGAACGAGGCGGAGAGCCCCACCGCCGCCGCGGCCTGCTCCAGGGTCTGCCCCCGCTCCTGGCGGAGCTTGCGCAGGCGCGGGCCCAGCGCGACCTCGCGACGTTTGCGGGGCGGCGGGCGGTCGTGGCCTTCCTCGGCCAGCACCCGCCGGATGCCGGCGGTGTTCAGCTTCTCGACGCGCCGGAGGTAGGCCACGCGGCGCAGCCGCACCAGCTCCTCGTCGCCGAAGTACCGGTAGCCGCTGGACGAGCGGCTGGTGCCGATCAGCCCCTCGCGCTCCCAGACGCGCACCGTCGCCGCGCTCACGCCCACCATGCGCGCGGCCTCGCCGACCTTGTAGCCCAGGTCACGGCTACCGATGGTCGGCACGTCGGCCCGGTCGATCAGCAGCTCACTCACCCGCGTTTGCTCCCCCAATCCCGTCGCCCACGAGCCCGTGCGAAACGGACGTTGGTTTTATTTTCCTACAGTCCGCTGTCGAGCTCCATCAGGGCACCCAGGAGGGCGCGCGCGCCGTCCACGCAGCGCTCCGGCGGCGTGTACTCGTCCGGCGAGTGGCTGACACCGCCGCGGCTGGGCACGAAGACCATCGCGGACGGCAGGAGGCGGCCGATGACCATCGCGTCGTGACCGGCCCCGCTCGTCATGCGCCGGTGGCTCAGGCCGAGCCGGTCGCACGCCATCTCGATCGCGGCGACAAGCCTGGGGTCGGAGCGGACGGCCGGCTTCGCGGACGTGCGGACCAGGCTGCCCCCCAGGCGCTCGGCCAGTTCGACCAGCCGCGCCTCGACGCGATCGAGCGCCTCCTCTTCCGGGCCACGGATCTCGGCCTCGAGCTCCACCCCTCCAGGGATCACGCTGGGCGCGCCCGGCTGGACTCGCAGCGTGCCGACGGTGGCCACGATGCCCGCATCGACGGCGGCGTCGCGAACCCCGAGCACGAATGGCGCCGCCATCACCAGGGCGTCGCGCCGGTCGGCCATCGCCGTGGTGCCCGCATGGTTGGCCAGGCCCGCGAACGAGCCGGCGAAGCGCCTGATGCCTGCGATGCCCTCGACCACACCGATCGGTATGCCCGCCGCCTCCAGCGTGCCGCCCTGCTCGACGTGCAGCTCCAGGTAGGCGGCCAGGACGCGGCGCGGCCGGACGGCACGGTTCAGACCGAGCGCGTCCAGGCCGGCGTCGCGAAGGTGCATGGCCGCGGGCCGGCCGTCCCAGGCCGGGCGGACGAGCGCGTCGCGGGTGAGGCCGCCGGTCATCGCCAGGCTGCCGAGCGTCCCGGCGCCCAGCGTGGCCTCCTCGGCGGCGAAGTCGATCACCTCGACTGGGTGGCGGAGCACGACCCCGGCGTCGCGCAGCGCGCGCACGCAGGCGACGGCCGCGACCACGCCCAGAGCGCCGTCGAACCGGCCGCCGTGGGGAACCGTGTCGGTGTGGGAGCCGAGCGCCAGCGGCTTGAGGCCCGGCTCGCGTCCGGGGTACCGGCCGATCACGTTCAGCGCCTCGTCGCGCCGGACGTCCATGCTCAGCTCGAGCATCGAGTCGCGCACCCAGCCGCGCGCCTCGATGTCCGCCGCGGAGTAGGCGACCCTGCTGACGCCGCCGCCCGGCTCGGCGCCGATCGCTGCCAGGTGCTCCAGGTCGGAGAGCAGACGGCCGCCGTCCAGCTCGGGCAGCGCTACGGTTCTTGGCGACTCAGCGCCCACAGCCCGGACGCTGGGCCAACCGCCCACCAGAGTCAAGCGGAAGACGACCGTGCCCCCACCCCGACCCTCCCCCGCGAGGGGGGAGGGAGTTCAGGAGACCCTCATGGCCGAACCCTTCGACCTCGTGGTCCGTGGCGACCTGGTGCTGCCGGGCCGCGTCCTGCATGGCGGCGCGCTGGCCGTGCGCGACGGCCGAATCGCCGGCGTGTTCGCGCCGGGCGAGCCGGTCGACGCCAGCGAGACGCGGGACTACCCGGGCCGGTACGTGCTGCCGGGCCTCGT
The DNA here is from genome assembly GCA_035638495.1 of Terriglobales bacterium. Classification (GTDB taxonomy): domain Bacteria; phylum Chloroflexota; class Dormibacteria; order Dormibacterales; family Dormibacteraceae; genus CF-161. Next base: position 21,216 of record DASQZW010000022.1, on the reverse strand, counting down.
CGACACCCACGTCCACCTGCTCAGCACGCCCGTCGAGGGCATCGCCACGGGGACGGCCGCGGCCGCCGCCGGCGGCGTGACCACGATCGTGGACATGCCGTACGACAGCCCCGACCCCGTGATCGAGGCCGGGCGCTTCCGCGAGAAGGCGGCGCAGGTCGGTGAGCAGGCGCACGTCGATGTCGGCCTGTACGCCACGATCGCCAGGGTCGACGGCATCGAGGCCATCCCGGAGCTGCTTGCGGCTGGTCCGCTCGCGTTCAAGCTCTCCCTGTACGAGACGGACGCCCACCGATTCCCGCGCATCGCGGACGGCGACCTGCTGGGGGCGTTCGAGGCGCTGGCGGACGCCGGCCTGCCCGTCGTGCTGCACGCGGAGCTGCAGGAGATCGTGGACCGGTTGGTCGCGCGCGGCCTGGCGGCGGGCGAGGACGACCCCGGCGCGCACGGCCGCAGCCGGCCGGTGGTCTCGGAGACGGCGGCGGTCGCGAAGGCGCTCGAGCTCGCCTGCTGGTCCGGCGCCCGCATCCATGTCGCGCACGTGACCCACCCGCACGGCTTCCGCCTGATCGAGTATTACCGCGGGCTGGGCGCACGGGTGAGCGGCGAGACGTGCGCCCACTACCTGGCGCTGAGCGAGGACGACGTCGCCGCGCTGGGCCCGATCGCGAAGGTCAACCCGCCGATCCGCGACGCCGCCGCGCGCGAGGGCCTGTGGGCCGACCTGTGGGCCGGCCGCGTGGCGACGATCTCCACCGACCACGCGCCGTGGCCGCTGGACGGCAAGCGCCGGCCGATGCTGCGGGCGGCGTCCGGCATCCCGGGCCTGGAGACGTTCCTGCCGGTGGTGTTCACGGAGGCGGCCGCGCGCGGGTTCCCGCTGCCCGAGCTGGTGGAGCTGGTGGCGGGCCGCCCGGCGGACCTCTTCGGCCTGGGCGACCGCAAGGGGCGGCTGCGGCCCGGGCTCGACGCGGACCTGACGGTGCTCGACGCCAGGCAGCCGTGGACGTTCGACGCTTCGCGGTCGCTGTCCTCGGCGCGGTGGAGCCCGTTCGACGGCCGCGCGTTCACGGGACGGGTGGAGGCGACGTTCCTGCGCGGGCGGCCGGTGTACGAGGCGGGCCGGCTGCTGGCCGAGCCGGGCACGGGACGCTGGCTCGCAAGATAACCTCTCAGAAGGTAGACTATACTCTGGCAGGTTATGTCGGCCATGTTTCAGTTCGCCGGCCGTGCCGAGTTCCGCAACCGATCGGCCGAGCTGGCGGCGCTGGAGGCCTGGTGGGACGACGACGGCGATCGCTTCCCGCTCGTCCTCTTCGGCCGGCGCCGTGTCGGCAAGTCGTGGCTGTTCCGGCGCTTCGCCGACGGCAGGCCGGCCGACGTCTTCGTGTGCGACCGGCGGGCCGAGTCGGACCAGCTCTGGTCCTTTGCCGGCGTCGTGGAGGAACGGCTCGGCATTCGCCCCCAGTTCGGCACCACCGCCGACTTCTACCGCTTCCTCTTCCGCCAGGCCCGCGACGCGCGCCGCCTGGCCGTCATCGACGAGTTCCCTGAGCTGACGCGGCTCGGCGGGTCGCCGGACTCCGTGCTGGCGAGGGTCATGGAGGACGAGGTTCCCGCCTCCCGGCTGAAGCTGATCCTCTGCGGCTCGCAGGTATCGACCATGGAGGAGCTGCTGACCGAGCGGCGACCACTGCACGGTCGCGGCCGGCGCTTCCTGCTCGCCCCGCTCCGCTTCGGGCCTGCCCGCGAGTTCCTCGGCGACCACCGGCCGGCCGAGCTGGTGACGCGCTACGCGATCGCTGGCGGGATGCCGCTGTACCTGCGCCGCATCGGCCGCCCGGGCGCCCTGCGCACGGTCATCTGCGAGGACGTGCTGGCCCCGCTGGGGCCGTTCTTCAACGAGCCCTGGGACGTGCTGGAGATGGAGCTCACCGGCACCGCCGTGCACTTCTCGCTGCTGCTCGCGCTGTCCCGGCACCGGGACATGACCTGGCAGGAGCTGGTGAGCGAGTCCCATGTCAGCGAGGGCAACGCCTCCCGGAACGTCCGCGTCCTGCAGGACCTCCACCTCGTGGAGGCGGCCAACCCGATGTTCAGCGAGCCCAATGCCCGGCAGCGACGCTACCGACTGCGGGACCACTTGATGCGGTTCTGGTTCCGCTTCGTGTTCCCCTGGCAGGAGGAGCTGCACGCGGGCCTGGCGCCCGGCGACCACTTCGACCGGAACGTGGCACCCTACGTGGCCGAACACGTCAGCCCGGCCTTCGAGGACCTGTGCCGCGACTGGGTGCGCGCCGACCGGGCGGGCAGCGGGGAGTCCGTCGGCCGATGGTGGGGACCGGCCAGGCACGACCTGCGCCGGCAGGGTCTGGCAACGACGGAGGAGATCGACGTCGTCGCGGCCGCAGGCCGTGAGGTCACGGTGATCGGAGAGTGCAGGTGGACGGTCCAGCCGATGCGCCGGTCCGTCCTCGACGACCTGCTTGGCCGCAAGGTTCCAGCGCTGGCGCAAGCCGGCGTCGATGTCGGCCGGGCCCAGGTCGTCCTCTTCTCGCGTGCCGGCTTCGCGCCCGAGCTCCGCTCCGCCGCGGCCGCGCACGGCGCGCGGCTGGTCGACCTGGACCAGCTCGTCGCCCGGTGACCGGTCCCCCTTTCCGGGGGAGGACGAAAACGGACGGCCCTCGGGGACCCGCTCAGCGGCCGTGCCGTTCCAGGCGACGGCTCCACCGGCGATCTCCGAGTGGCTGGGCTGGGTGATCGGCTTCGTGCCCTTCTACGGGCTGATCGGCTTCCTCGTGCTGCAGCGGTCCCAGCGGAGGCGGGCTGGTCGAGCCCGACCAGCCGGTGGAAGACGTCATTCCCCCCCACCCCTGGCCCTCCCCCGCTAGGTGGGAGGGTGTTTGTGTTCACATGATTGCCATGGCAAGGATCGAGGCGGCGGCCGAGCTGGTGGCGCTCCTGGCGGACGAGGGCGTCCAGCACCTCTTCATCAACCCCGGGACCGACACCGCGCCGGTGCAGGAGGCGCTGTCCGCCGCTCGATCGGCCGGCGCGCCGCATCCACGGGCCGTGCTGTGCATCCACGAGCACGTCGCGCTGTCGGCCGCGATCGGCCACCACTTCGCGAGCGGGCGCCCCCAGGCCGTCATGGTCCACGTCGACGCCGGCACCCTGAACCTCGGCGGCTCGATCCACAACGCGCAGCGCAACCGGGTGCCGGTCGTCGTCTTCGCGGGCCGGGCGCCGTACACGACGGCGGCGGACGTGCGCGGGCATCGCGACTCCGCGATCCACTGGCAGCAGGAGCAGCTCGACCAGGCCGGGGTGCTGCGCCCGTTCGGCAAGTGGCACATGGAGGTGCCGCGCGGACGCGAGCTGGCGCCGATCGTCCGGCGGGCCCTCCAGGTGGTGCAGTCCGATCCACGCGGACCCGCGTACGTGATGCTGCCCCGCGAGGCGCTGATGGAGCCGGGCGCGGGCGAGCTGCCCGCTCGGCTGCGAGCGCCCGTCCCCGCCGGCCCCAACCCCGCGGCGCTCCGCGAGCTGGCCGCCATCCTCGCGGACGCGCGCCAGCCCGTCATCGTGGCCGGCCGCTCCGGCGCCCACCTGCCGAGCGTCGCCGCCCTTGTCCGCATCGCGGAGTTGCTCGGGGCGCCCGTCGTGGACCAGCGCGACCGCGTCAACTTCCCGGCCGAGCACCCGCTCTGGGCGATGGGCGGCGGCGACGGCACCCTGCGGCGCGCCGACGCCGTGCTGCTGCTGGACGTCGAGGTGCCGTGGGTGCCGGCCGTGGCGGCGCCCCCCGGCGACGCCCGCATTCTGCAGATCGACGTTGACTGCGCCAAGGTGACCATGCCGCTGTGGTCCTTCCCGGTCGAGCTGGCGCTGACCGCTGACACGCGCGCGGCGCTGCCCGAGCTCGAGGAGGCGCTGTGCGCCCTCGCGACGCCTGCGCGGCGCCGGGCGTGGGAGGAGCGCCGGCGCGAGGTGGAGGCCGAGCTGGTCGATGCCCGCGTGGGCTGGGGACGGCGCGCGGCGTCGCACGAGCCCGCGGACGCGGCCGACGCGGCGCTGGCGGCGCTCGATCGGTCGCTGCCCGACGACGCGATCGTGATCGAGGAGGCGGTGACCAACCGGCCCGCCGTGCAGCGCCAGGTCCGCCGCCCGCCCGGGCGCTACTTCGGGCACGGGTCGCCGGCCCTCGGCTTCGCGATGGGGGGCGCGCTCGGCGTCAAGCTGGCCCGGCCCGAGGCGCCGGTGGTGGCGGTCTGCGGCGACGGCGCGTTCAACTTCGGCGTCCCCACGGCCGCCTTCTTCTCGGCCCACCGGACCGGTGCGCCGTTCGTGGCGGTGATCCTGAACAACCGCTCGTATCACGCGTCCAAGCGGCCCGTCCTGAACCTCTACCCGGATGGCGCCGCCGCGGCCGCCCAGGACTTCCCCGAGACGGAGCTGACGCCGGAGTTCGACTACGCCCTGCTGGCGCGTGCCTGCGGCGGCGACGGCCGGGCGGTCGAGACGCCGGGCGACGTCGAGGAGGCCGTGCGCTGGGCGCTCGGCGTGGCGGCGGGCGGCCAGTGCGCGGTGGTGGACGTCCGGCTGCCGCTGCCCTAGACGACGAGATAGACCTGGCCGTCGCGGACGTGGACCGGGTAGCGCCGCAGGCCGAACCGGCGATCCGCGTGGCAGCGGCCGGTCGCCAGGTCGTACTCCCAGCCGTGCCAGGGGCACACGATGTGCAGCTCGTCGTCGGCGAAGCGCTCACCGCGCGTGCTGCCGCCGGGGCCCAGCACCTCCTCGTAGCGGCCCATGATCTCCCCGATGCAGACGGGGCCGCCCTGGTGCGCGCAGCGGTTCTCGTAGGCAACGACCCGGCCCCCGACCTTGAACACGCCGACCTCGACGCCCCCGGCGTGGACCAGCACGCCGGAGCCCTCGGGCAGGTCCCGCTCGGCGGCGACCAGGTGCTCAGGCATCGGATCGCATCCTAAGCTAGCGTCACGATGACCGACTTCCGAGTCGACCCGGATCGGAAGCTGGAGTTCCTGGCCCACGCCGAGCAAGAGGCGAGCCGGCGCGGCCTCCACGACGTGACGATCGTGGACTGCGACTGCCACCACTACGAGACGCAGTCGCTGCGCGAGATCGCCCGGCACATGGACAAGCCCGCCATCAAGCGGGTCTTCGAGCGGTACTCCCCGATGGCGCTGTCGCGGCAGATGCTGCCCGGCACCGCCGGCGACCGCAACGTGGCCGGCCGGATCTGGGGCGCGGAGTTCGATCCCACCATCCCGCAGGAGGCACTCGACCCGCACCTGCACCCGGTCGCGGCCCGGCTCCGGTACACCATGCGCAAGATGGCCATCGACTACGCCGTCCTCTTCCCGACGCCCATGCTCGTCCTGGGCACGCACCCGCAGGTGGACGTCGAGGTCGAGCTGGCTCGCGCCTACGACCGCTGGCTGGTGGAGGAGGTGCTGGCCTGCGACCCCTCCATCTTCTCGATGCTGTATCTGCCGATCAGCGACCCGGACGCCTGCCTGGAGCTGATCGCGGAACTGGGCGATCGCCGCGGCGTGCTGGGCTTCATGATCACGGCGGTCAGGTACCAGCCGATCTGGCAGAACCGGTTCCTGCGGGTCTTCGCGGCGCTCAACGAGCGGCGGCTGCCGCTGGCGTTCCACGCGGGTCCGAACTGGGGCGAACGGGCGTTCGAGCAGTTCAATCGCTTCCTGGCCGTCCACGCGCTGGGCTTCCCGTTCTACGCCATGGTGCAGCTGACGAACGTGATCCTCAACGGCTTTCCGGAGCGCTTCCCGGACCTGCGCCTGATATTCATGGAGGCCGGGGTGGCGTGGCTGCCGTTCATCATGCAGCGGCTGGACAGCGAGTACCGAATGCGCTCGTCGGAGGCGCCGCTCCTGCGCCGCCTGCCCAGCGAGTACATCCGCGACTGCTACTTCACCACGCAGCCGCTGGAGCGTCCTGAGCGGGCGGACCACTTCCGCGCGCTCATGGAGATGACCGGCGGCGCGACGCAGCTCCTCTACGCGTCCGACTACCCCCACCAGGACTTCGATCTGCCCAGCACCATCTGGGACCTGCCGATCGACGAGGCCGACCGCCGAGCGATCCTGGGCGGGAACGCCCTGCGCCTGTTCGGCCTGCCGGAGCCGCCCCGGGCCCGCTGAACGGCGCCGCGCGGTCCCCGGGCACCTGAAGGTGAGTCAGCCGTTGACCGCTTCTGTCAGCCCGAAATCGCCCCGTAGCCTGCTTCCCAATGGCCGGTCACTGGTGACTTTCAGGTCCGTTTTCAGCCGGATGCGCGCGTCCAGCTGAATTCAAATGTATAGAACGCACACTATATTGTCGTCGGATTGTTGCCGGCTGCCGCCACCGTAGCCGAACGAGGAGGGACCTTACCAATATGCGCCGGACCTGGTCCCCGGGCCAAACAGGGGTGATATCCGCCCCGGCAATGCGTTATCTTGGGCGACTGTGCCCGGACGGGGACGTCACGAGGGCGCCACAAAACCACCCATGCCCGATCACATACGTCGTCTGCGCGACACTCTGAGAACCAGGTTCGGGGGTCCCAGCGAGTCGGATGTAGTCGTTGGTGCTCCCGGTTCGATACAACTGAGAAACGTCACGGCGGGTTACGGGAGCACACCGGTTTTTTCCCGGTTCGACCTCCACATCGATCCCGGCGAGTTCGTCTACCTGGTCGGACCGTCGGGTTCCGGCAAGTCGACGCTGCTCAAAGTCCTGTTCGGGACGGTGCGCGCCGACGAGGGCTGGGTGAACGTCGACGGCATCGCGGTGCACAGGCTGCAGCACTGGCAGACTGACACCATCCGGCGGCGTGTCGGCTGCGTCTTTCAGACGTACGAGCTGCTGTCTCACCTGACGGCGCTGGAAAACGTCCTGCTGCCGCTTCAGCTGGCGCACCCGCGCACGCGGCACGCGCGCAACCTCGCCACCGAGGCGCTGGAGCTGGTCGGCCTGCGTGACAAGCTGCACGCGCTGCCGCCGACGCTGTCAGGCGGCCAGCAGCAGCGGGTCGCGGTCGCGCGCGCCATCGCGCACCAGCCGCGCGTCCTGCTGGCCGACGAGCCGACTGGCAACGTCGACAAGGACGCGAGCGCGGAGATCATGGAGCTCTTCGGCCAGCTCAACGAGCACCTGGGCAGCACCATCGTCATGGCCACCCATGACGAGTACGTCCTGAGCCGCTACCCGGCCCGCGCCGTCCGGCTGCAGACGCCGATCCTCGAGGTGGTGGCGTCGTGAGCGTACGCAGACGCCGGCTGCGCCGGCTCGTGCCGACCTGGATCTGGGCGCCTCGGTACGCCTTCCACGTCGTGCTCTACGCGATGCGCTGCTGGCGCGGTCGCGCGGTGGCCTGGATGGCGACGGCCGTGGCGGTCGGCGCCGTGCTGTCGCTGGCGGCGGGCTCGGAGCTGTTCCTCGTGCTGTCCGAGCGGAGCCTGAACCAGCAGGTTCGCTCCGCGTCCGAGCTCCAGGTCTTCCTCGCCGACGACGCCCCGCAGACGCAGGTGGACCAGCTGAAGGCGAAGATCGCCCGAATGCGTGGCATCCGCAGCGTCACGTTCCGCAGCAAGGCGGAGGCGCTGGCGCTCGCCCGGCAGGACTCCACGCTGGCCAACATCGCCGACACCACCCCGGCGAACCCGTTCCCGGCCAGCCTGGTGGTGGATCTCGACGACCCGTCAGCCGCAGGCGGCGTGGCCGACCTCGCGGCGACGGACCCGGCCACCGACCACGACGTCCCCGCCTCGTACACCCCGGCCCAGGGGCGCCGTCTGAGCGCGTTCCTCTCGATGGCACAGGCCGTGGTGGTGGGGGTCGCCGTCGCGGCGCTGGCGGTCGCCAGCCTCGTCGCGCTGGTCCTGCTTCGCAGCGAGATCCGTGCCCGCCGCACGGAGCTCCGCATCCTGACCCTGGTCGGGACGCCCCGGCCGGTGATCCGGTTCCCGGTCTTCATGGAGGCCGTGGCGCTCGCGATCGCCGGCAGCGTGGTCGCCGCCCTCACGCTCTCGTACGTCGGTGACCACGTCGTGCCCGCCGTCAACCAGTACCTGCCCTTCCTGCAGTTGGGCAGCGCAGCGGACGCCGTGCAGGTGATCAGCCTGAGCACCCTGGCGAGCAGCGTGCTCGCCCTCGGCGTCTGCAGCCTGTTGGTGAGGTTGCCCCGATGATCAGACTTCGTCTCCTGGTCGCCGCCACGGCGATTGCCGTGACGGTGTTACCCGCACGCATCCCGACAGCGCTGGCGGCCAGCCCGAACCCGGCACCGAGCCCGAGCGCGGAACAGCAGCTGGCGCAGCTCAACACCCAGCTCAGCGGCCAGGAGGCCAAGCTGGCGGATCTGAACAACCAGGTCGAGCACGCGCAGAGCGACGTCGACGCGATCAACCGGAAGCTGAGCGACGACAAGCAGCGCGAGGCCACGCTCGGCAAGGAGCTGTCCATGATGGGCAGGCTCGAGTACGAGCAGCCGACACTCCGCCTGACGACGATCCTGCAGGCGACCAGCCTGCAGCAGCTCTTCGCCAACATCGCGCAGGCGCGGTTGGTCGCCAACAAGGAGCGCAACCTGCTGAACCAGGCGCACGACCTCCGGCAGCAGGACGAGCAGGCGCACGTCATGCTGGCGGCGCGCCTGGGGTCGGTGCAGGCCGCCCGCGACGAGGCCGGCCAGGTCGCGGCGCAGACGCTGTCCCTGCGCAACACGGTGCAGGACCAGGTCGTGCGCGCACACGCGACGAACGTGCTGGCGCAGGCGCAGGCGCAGATCGTCCCGTTCAGCGGGAGCGGCCCGTACCCGAACCACTTCACGTTCGGCTACTGCACGTACTACGTGGCGACCAGGCGCTACATCCCGTGGTTCGGCAACGCGATCGACTGGTGGCCGAACGCGCGCGCCTACGGCTACCCCGAGGGGCAGACGCCGCAGGTGGGCGCCGTCCTGGTCACCCGGGAGAGCGCCGTCGGCCACGTGGCGTACGTGGAGTCGGTCAGCGGCAGCACTTTCGTCGTCTCCGAGATGAACTTCACAGCCTGGGACGTGGTTGACCGCCGGACGATCACGCTCGGCGGACGCGTACCCGTGGTGGGGTTCATCTACGGGTAGGGGGTAGCGCAGGCCACCGCCGGCCCCAGCGTGGGGCCGGCGGCCGGGCCTGTGTGATTCTCTGACGTCGGCCGACCGCGCCTGGTGTTTTCTGGGGTCGTTGAGGCGTGCGAGGCGGGCGAAGGGGGACCGGCGGGCTATCATCGGCTCGCCTCTGGTGCGCAACTGTGCCGGACATGTGGTCCAACTGGCCGAAGCGTCGCAAGTGGGCCAACCCCGGGTCACACCTGTCGCGACTGGAACGTTAGCGCGTCCTGGACGCCCGAATTCGCCGTGTTCGGATCCGCTGACGTACCACTCGCGACTGGGCGCGGCCGGCGAGTTCCCGGACCACCCCACACCCCCCGCTTCGCCGGTCGTCACGCACCAGACGCCCCAACCAAACGCAGCCCCGCACGCCGACGCAGAAGGGCCCGCGTTCAGATCGCGAGCGCGTCGCGCGTCGTCTCCACGTCGCGCCGCAGCACCGGGCTGATCCGCAGCGCCAGCAGGCCCGCCACGGCCACCAGCACCGCCAGCGTCACGACCGCCATCCGCTGGCCGTAGAGGTCGCCGACGCGGCCGATGATCGGGGACGCGACGATCCCGCCCAGCGAGAACCAGATCGTCGACCACGCGTACGCCTGGCCGCGCAGGCCGGGCGAGGTCAGCATCGCCATCTGTGTGTAGTACGCCGGCGCCCAGCCGCCGAACGCGATGGAGAGGATCAGCACCGCCGCCACCGCCATCGCTCCCGAGGTCGCCACCGCCAGCAGGAACATCCCGCCCGAGAGTCCGACCAGGAACATGACGCCGCTGATCACCGGCAGGTGTTCGGGCCGGCCGGAGGCCACGACCCGCCGGCCGAGCTGCCCACCGAGCAGGACGCCCGCCAGGCCGCCGAGGCCGAAGAGCGCCGAGATTGCGCCGCGCAGCGCCGGACCGTAGCCCCAGACGTCCTGGAAGTACAGGCTGAGCAGGCTCGCCACCACCACCAGGCCGGCGCCGAAGAACACGGCGGAGGCCCAGATGCGCCGCATCGAGCGCACCCCCGCCAGGGTTCGGAAGGACCGGATGACGCCCGTGGCGTCCTCCCGCCGCAGCGCCAGGCCGAGCGACTCCCCCCTCGCGGGCTCCTGAAGCCGGAGCAGGAGCAGCGCGAACACGAACGTCGGCAGGGCCAGGACCACGAACGCGATCCGCCAGCTGGACACCGCCGTGATGCCCCCCGCCAGCGGACCGGAGAGCAGGTTGATAGCCGTCGAGGCGGCGAGGTACCAGCCGAACACGATGGGCAGCACCCGCGACTGGTACCAGTCCGGGAGCAGGCTCGGGTGGGTCGGCGTGTTGACGGTGTAGCCGATGCCGCCGGCCAGCCGGGCGACGATCAGCACCTCGGTCGCCGGCGCCAGGCCGGTCAGGATCGCCGTCACCCCCCAGACCAGGGCGCTGGCCGCCGCCAGGTGCACCCGGTTGAGGCGGTCGCTCAGGTACCCGGCGTGGGCGGTCACCAGCAGGGGAAGCACCGAGGTCAGGGTGGCGATGGAGATGTAGCCGGCGCTGCTGAGGTGGAACTGGTCGCGGATCTCGGGCCCCAGGACGCCGAACGCGTTGGCGTCGAAGCGCTCGACTCCGGAGAGCGCCAGCAGGACGAGGAGAGGGGTGAGGCCCGCGGCTCCCGCCACCTCGCGGAGCGAGAGCAGCGAGCGGAAGACGCCGGGCGTACCGCTCCCGGCCGCATCCATCGGCGGCAACGGCCCCATGGCGCTCACGGCATGCTCCCTCCTCCCGTCGTTCTTCCGGGACATTCTGGACCCCGGTAGCCGCGTCCACAATTTTAGGAGTGACTGTCATATAATGGCTACTAGCAAAAGGAGGTGACAGTCATGACCCGAAACGGCAACCGGAAGTGGTGGGCGCTCGGCGCGCTGACGCTCTCCGTCCTGGCCGTCGGCCTGGACGGGACGATCCTCAGCGTCGCCCTGCCGACGCTCGCCAACGCGCTCCACGCGACCGAATCGGACCTCCAGTGGTTCTCGTCCGGCTACCTGCTCGTGCTGGCGGCGGCCATGCTCCCCGCCGGGCTGCTCGGCGACCGCTACGGCCGCAAGCGGGTGATGCTGGCCTCCCTGGCCCTGTTCGGCGCCGGCTCGGTGGCCTGCGCCTATGCGCCCTCCGCGGCCGCGTTCATCGCGGCCCGTTTCGTGCTCGGCGTCGCGGGGGCGGGCGTGATCGTGATGGCGCTGTCGGCGCTGACCGTGCTCTTCACGCCCGAGGAGCGGCCGCGCGCCGTGAGCGTCTGGGGGGCCGCCAACTTCATCGCACTGCCGGTCGGCCCGATCCTGGGCGGCTGGCTGCTCAGCCACTACTGGTGGGGCTGGGTGTTCCTGATGAACGTGCCGGTCGCGATGGTCGGACTCATCGCCGGGTTCGCGCTCGTGCCCGAGTCGCGGTCCGCGGAGCGGCACGGGCTGGATCTGGTCGGCGTGATCTCGTCGAGCCTGGGCCTGGTGGCCGTGACCTACGGCGTCATCAAGGCCGGGCAGAACGGATGGACCGACACGGCCGCCCTGGTGCCGATCTTCGTGGGACTGGCCGTGCTCGTCGGATTCTTCCTCTGGGAGCGCCGGCTGAGCCTGCGGCCGGGCGGCCAGCCCCTGATCGACCTGGCGCTCTTCCGTTCCGCCCCGTTCACGTGGGGCGTCATCCTGATGGCCACGGCCGGGCTGGCGATGATCGGCGTGCTGTTCACGGTGCCGCAGTACTCCCAGGGCGTCCTCGGGACCGACGCCATGGGCTCGGGCCTGCGCCTCCTGCCCATGATCGGCGGCCTGGTCCTTGGCGCTTTGCCGGCGGCTCGTCTCGGGAGCCTGCTCGGTCCGAAGGTCACCATCGCGGCCGGGTTCGCGGTGCTCGCTCTCGGGTCGCTGATCGGCGGCGCCACCGGCGTCGACTCCGGCACCGGTTTCCTCTCGATCTGGACCGCCGTGGTCGGCTTCGGGATGGGTGTCGTGTTCGCCACCGCTGCCTCGGCCGCCCTCTCGGAACTGTCCGCAGAGCGCAGCGGCGTGGGCTCCGCCGTCCTGCAGGCACTGCAGAAGGTCGGCGGGCCGTTCGGGGCTGCCATCATGGGAAGCGTGCTCAGCACGGCGTACCAGGCCGACCTCGACCTGGCCGGTTTGCCGCCGGCCGTGGTGACGGCGGTCAAGGGCAGCGTGTTCGGCGGCCTGGCCGTGGCGCACCGGCTCGGGTCGGCGGCGCTGCTGGACTCGGTGCGGGCGGCGTTCGTGCACGGCATGGACGTGTCGCTCATCGTGTCGGCCGGGATCGCCGTGGCGGGCCTGGTGCTGGCGCTGGCGTTCATGCCCCTGCGGGCGGCGGCGCCCACGACGAAGGAGGAGGCGCCGATTGCAGCAGCCGGATGAGCTACCCGCGCCAGGCCTGCGCGAACGCAAGAAGGCCAGAACGCGTGCCGCGATCCAGCGGCACGCGCTCCGGCTGTTCCGCGAGCAGGGCTACGACGCCACCACGGTGAACCAGATCGCAGAGGCCGCCGAGGTCTCCGAGAGCACCTTCTTCCGCTACTTCCCGAGCAAGGAGGACGTCGTCCTCTGGGACGAGTTCGACCCCCGCGTCGCCGACGTGTTCCGAGCACAGCCGCCCGGAGCGAGTCCGATGCAGGCGGTGCGGACGGCGGTCCGGGAGGTACTGGGCCAGCTGGGGCCCGAGCAGCAGGCGGACCTGCGGGAGCGGATGGACCTGATGCTGGCCGTACCGGAGCTCCGTACGAACTTGCTCGACCAGATCGCCAGTCCGATGCTGCTGTTCTCCCAGATGCTCGCGGAACGGACGGGCCGGCGGCCCGACGACCCGGCCATCCGCGCGTTCGTCGGCGCGGTCATGGGCATCAGCATCGCCACGATGTTCACGTTCGCGGAGAACCGGAACGCGGACATGGCAGCGCTGCTCGACGAGGCCCTCGGCTACCTGGAAGCAGGCCTGCCACTGTAGGGGCGCCCAGCCGGTTACGCCGCCGCCGGTGCCGCTCGGCGGCGCGCCTCGACCTCCGCTCCGGGCCGGGCGACCACCTCCAGCCCGGCCCAGTCGGGGTCCTCGGCGGGATGGTCGGTGCGAACGTGGGCGCCGCGCGACTCCTCGCGCAGGAGCGCGGAGCGCAGGACGAGGCCCGCGAGGCCGGCGGCCGCCGGACCGAGCCGCGTGAGGGCCCGGCGCAGCGCGTCGCCGGAGCGCAGCGGGCCCGCCGCGGCGCCCAGCGGCCTGCCGTCGTCGAAAGGCGTCGCCGCGCGAACCGAGCCGGCCCACGGGCGGGCCGCATCGACGGCCGCGACCGCGCCCGCGCGGCGGCCGAACACCACCGCCTCCAGCAGTGAGTTGCTGGCCAGGCGATTGGCGCCGTGGACGCCCGTGCGCGCGCACTCGCCGGCCGCCAGAAGCCCGGGCACGCCGGTGCGGCCCGAGGCGTCGGTGACGATGCCGCCCATCGTGTAGTGCGCCGCCGGCGCGACCGGGACCACCTCACGCGCCGGGTCGAGGCCCACCCCCTGGCACCGCGCGACGAACCCCGGAAAGCGCCTCCCGAGCAGCTCGCCGCCCAGGTGCCGCGCGTCCAGGAACACCGCCCGCTCGCCGGTGGCCGCCAGCCGTTCCGCGATGGCCCGCGAGACCACCGCCCGCGGCGCCAGCTCCGCGCGCGCGTCCACGTCCAGCAGGAACCGCCGGCCGTACCCGTCGACCAGGTGTGCGCCCGCACCCCGCAGCGCCTCCGTCAGGAGGAACGTCGCGCCCGGGCCGGCGTACGCGGTCGGGTGGAACTGGACCATTTCGAGGTCCGCGAGCTCCGCGCCCGCCGCCAGCGCGGCGAGCAGGCCCGAGCCGTCGACCAGCCGCGCCGTCGTGCTGCGCGGGTACCGGCCCGCGTACCCGCCCGTCGCCAGGACGACCGCGCCGGCGCGCACGTCCACGAGCTCACGGCTCTCCGAGAGCCGAGCGCCGCGCACGGCGTCGCCGCCGGACAGCAGCGCCTCGAGGCGTGCGGTCCGCACGGTCACCCGACCGGCCAGGCGCCGGCGCAGCGCGGCGACGAGGGCCGCGCCGCTGGCGTCGCCGCCGGCGTGGAGCACGCGCGCCCGCGAGTGGGCCGCCTCCATGCCCAGGGCGGGCCCGCCGTCGGCCTCGCGGTCGAAGACCACGCCGCACGCCTCCAGCCACGCGACTGCGCCGGGCGCATGCGCGGTCAGCAGGCGGGCGACCGCCGGTTCGCACAGGCCCGCGCCGGCGGCCAGCGTGTCCCGGGCGTGGAGCTCGGGCGCGTCGTCGGGCGCCACGGCCGCGGCGATGCCGCCCTGGGCGAGCTCGGAAGAGCCGCCGCCAGCGGCGACGAGCAGGACCTCCGCGCCCGCGGCCGTCGCCTCGAGGGCCGCGGACATCGCCGCCAGCCCGCCACCGACCACGAGAACGTCCATTCCCCCCCTCATTCGCTGGGGGGTCAGGGGGGGCAACTCGTCTCCCATTCCCCCCCTAATTCGCCGGGGGGTCAGGGGGGGCAAGTCGTCTGCCTTATCCCCCCTCATTCGCCGCGGGGTCAGGGGCGGCAAGTCGTCTCCCTTCATCCGAGTGCCACCATCCGCTCGAGCGCCCGCCGCGCCCGGGAGGCGACCCGCTCCGGGACCGTCACGTGGTGCACGTCGTCCCGCAGCGCGCGGAGCACCTTCGGCAGCGTGATCATCTTCATGTACCGGCAGATCGCGCGCTCGCTGACGGCGTGGAACCGCTTGTCCGCGTCGGGGACCTCGCGGCGCAGCCGGTGCAGGATGCCCGTCTCGGTCGCGACCACGAACTCGCGCCGTGCCGAGCTCCGCGCGTGCGCCACCATTCCCTCCGTCGAAAGGACGTGCGCTCGCGAGGCGTCCACGTCCCCCGTCGACGCCCAGTACATACAGGAGCTGGCGCAGCCGCACTCCGGGTGGACGAGGAGGTCGGCGTCGCCGTGCTCGCGGCGGGCGCGCTCCAGGTCGGCGGGCAGGATGCCCGCGTGGACATGGCACTCGCCCGGCCACACCTGCATCGACCGGCCCGTGATGCGCTCCAGGTAGCTGCCCAGGAACAGGTCAGGGGCGAACAGGATCGTGCGGTCGTCCGGGATCGACTCGATCACGGCACGCGCGTTGCCCGACGTGCAGCAGTAGTCGCTCTCCGCCTTGACCTCGGCCGTCGTGTTCACGTACGTGACCACCACGGCGCCCGGGTGCTTCGCCTTCCATGCCCGCAGCTGGTCGGCGTCGATCGTGTCGGCGAGAGAGCAGCCGGCCTCCAGGTCGGGCAGCAGCACGCGCCGGGCCGGGTTGAGGATCGCCGCGGTCTCGGCCATGAAGTGGACGCCGCAGAACACGATCACGTCGGCGTCGGTCCGCGCCGCCTCACGAGACAGGCCGAGCGAGTCCCCGACGAAGTCCGCCACGTCCTGCACATCGGCCACCTGGTAGTTGTGCGCGAGGATCACGGCCCGGCGTTCGCGCGCCAGCCATCGGATCTCGTCCTGCAGGGCGGCCGTCCCGGTCATCGCGAGCGCCATGTCCGCGTCACCTCCATCGAGATGTCGAGCGCGGACGCGGAGTGGGTCAGCGCGCCGACGGAGATGCGGTCGACACCCGTCGCCGCGTACCCCGCGATCGTGGCCAGGGTCACCCCGCCCGACACCTCCAGCAGCGCCCGGCCCGCCGTGCGGCGCACCGCCTCGGCCACCTCTGCCGGGCTCATGTTGTCCAGCAAGACGCACTCGGCGCGCTCCGCCAGCGCGGCATCCAGCTCATCGAGCGTCTCGACCTCTACCTCGACCGGGAGGCCGGCGGCGCGCGCGAGCCGGATCGCGGCAGCCGTGCCGCCGGCCGCGGCCACGTGGTTGTCCTTGATGAGGACCGCACCGGCCAGGTCCGGTCGATGGTTGACGCCGCCACCGGCGCGGACCGCGAGCCGCTGCAGCCGGCGCAGGCCTGGCGCGGTCTTGCGGGTGTCGAGGACAGCCGCGGGCGCGGCCGCGTCGACGTACCGGCGGGTCAGTGTGGCCACGCCGGACAGCTGCTGCAGGAAGTTGAGCGCCGTGCGCTCGGCCCGCAGGATGCCGGCCAGGGGACCGCGCGCGCGGGCCAGGACGTCGCCCGGCGCGACCCGGCCGCCGTCCTCCACCAGTGCCTCGAACGCGATCTCGCCGTCCACCTGGCGGAACGCCTCCTGGGCCACGGCCAGGCCCGCAACCACGCCATCCGCGCCGGCTCGCAGCTCGACCTCGGCGCAGGCATCCGGAGGGACGACCGCGCCCGTGGTCACGTCGCGGTCGGCGGCGTCCTCGGCCAGGGCCTCGCGGACCTTGTCCTCCACGTACGTCGTCACGCGCTCGCTATCTCCGCGTCGTGCCAGGGCAGCTCCCGCTCCCAGGTGCCCAGCACCGGCCCGGTGAATCGGTAGAGGTCGCCGGGCCGTCCCACCCGGCCGCCGGCGGCGCGCCGCCCGACCGGCACCAGGACGCCCGAGGCGAAGAGCGGGCTGAACGCCTTCTTGAAGTTGCCGGTGTTCAGGCGCAGCAGCGCCGGGTCCAGGATCGCGGCGTACACGGCCCGCAGCTCCGGCAGCGTGACCGTCTCGGGCAGCAGCTGGAAGGCCAGCCAGGAGTAGCGCAGCTTCGACTGCGTACGGTTCATGGCGACGCGCAGCATGTCCGCGTGGTCGAAGGCCAGCGACTCGGCCGGCAGGCCGCGCACGGGCACCCACTCGGCGCGCATGATGCCGCCGCCCGGCACCAGGTTGAGCCCGTCGCTGCGCTCCAGCGCCAGGTGGGCGACGGAGACGACCCGGCCGCGCGAGTCGCGGTCCGGCGCGCCGAACGTGCCCAGCTGCTCGAGGTGCCAGCCGGCCGGGTCGAGCCCGGCCTTGGTCTGGAGCGCACGTCGGGCCGCGCGGTCGAACGTCTCGCCGCCGCGCACCAGCACGCCGGGGAAGGACCACTTGCCGGCGAAGGCGGCATCCTCACGCTTGACCAGGAGGACCTGCCAGGCTCGCTCGATCGGCTCCTCCAGTCGGACCGTGAACAGGACCACGTCCACGGCCACGACCGCGTTGAGCTCCAGCCCGGGCCGCCGCTCTCCGTCTTCCACGGTTTTGACTGTACCAGATTCGAATCTGTCGGACGCGAACCGCCGATATGGCTGCGCTGCTGCTAATATGCAGTCATGGCAGCGATTACGGTGCGCAACGTGCCGGATGATGTGCGCGACGAGCTGGCTGCTCGGGCGGCCAGGTCCGGTCGCTCACTGCAGGAGTACCTGCTGCTCGAACTGATCGAGATGGCATCGCAACCATCCGTCGACGAAGTCATCGCACGAGCGCGGGCTCGTGTGGCGGCGACTCGAACGAGGGTCAGCGCCGCCGACATCATCGCGGCGCGCGACGCCGACCGCCGTTGAGCCTCCCTTCGCTCGATCGCATCGTCCTGGACGCGTCTGCCGCAGTGGCGATGCTCGTCGACAGCGGACCCGAGGGCGAGTGGGCGACGAACGTGGTGTCCGGGCGCCTCCTGGCGGCGCCGGACCTGATGCCCTACGAGGCCGGCAACATCCTTCGGCGGCAGGTGATGGTCGGAACCCTGGACTCGAGCGCGGCGACGCTCGCCCATCGCGACCTGACGTCCCTTCGCCTCGAGCTGTGCCCGTACGCTGCACTCGCCGAGCGGGCGTGGGCGCTGCGCGAGAATCTCACCATCCACGACGCCGCGTACGTGGCCCTCGCGGAGCTGCTCGCCGTGCCGCTCGTCACGCTCGATGGGCGGTTGGCCCGGGCTCACGGGCCACGGTGTGCGATGCTCGCGTACGAGCCGGACTGATAGATCACCCCTCCGGGAGCATCGCCTCCCGTCGCTCGGCCGGTGTGAGCGCCCGCGCCGTGCGCCGGCGAGCCTGCGCCAGCGCGTGCGCCACGCTCCAGTCCGGGCTCCAGATCTGCACCGTGCCGTCCCGCGAGCCGGACGCGACGCGCCCGCCCTCCGGCGACCACGCGACCACCTCCACGATCTCGGGGTGCAGGCCCACGATCGCGAGCTCCGTGCCCCGTTCCGCGTCCCAGGTTCGCACGGTGCGGTCAGCGGAGGCGGTCGCCAGCCGCCGGCCGTCCGGCGACCACACCACGCTCCGCACCCAGCTCTCGTGGCCGCGCAGCACCGCCAGCGGG
The DNA here is from genome assembly GCA_035638495.1 of Terriglobales bacterium. Classification (GTDB taxonomy): domain Bacteria; phylum Chloroflexota; class Dormibacteria; order Dormibacterales; family Dormibacteraceae; genus CF-161. The sequence goes on along the minus strand of DASQZW010000022.1, from coordinate 2,840 downwards.
CTGCCGTCGTCCGCGTCCCAGACCCGGATGGTGTCGTCGTCCGCGACGGTCGCCAGGCGCCGGCCGTCCGGCGACCACCCCACGCCGCGCACGGTGGCCTCGTGTCCGCGCAGCTCGGCCAGGCGCGAACCGTCAGCGAGGTCCCACACCCGCCCCGTCCGGTCGCGCGAGACCGTGACGACGCGCCGGCCCTCCGGCGACCAGGCCACGGCCCGCACCTGGTCGCCGTGGCCACGGAGGACGCCGAGCTCCCGGCCCGACTCGGGGTCCCAGATCCTGGCCGTGCGGTCCTCGGCCGCGGTCGCCACCCGCCGGCCCTCCGGCGACCAGCCGAGGCCGCGGACCGCGTCGTCGTGGCCCCGGAGCACGGCGAGCTCGACCCGGCGCTCGGGGTCCCACACACGCGCCAGCCGGTCCTCCCCGGCCGTCGCCAGCCTCCGGCCGTCCGGCGACCAGGCCGCCGCTCGGACGGTCCCCTCGTGCCCGGCCAGGAGGGCCAGCTCGGCCCCGGTCTCCGCGTCCCACACCCTGGCCGTACGGTCGCGCGACGCGGTGGCGAGGCGCCTGCCCTCCGGCGCCCACGCCACCGCCTGGACCGTGCTGAGGTGGCCGCGCAGCACGAGCGGCTCGCCCCGGTCGTCGACCTGCCACAGGCGGGCCGTCCGGTCCTCCGACACCGTCGCCAGGTGCGGTCCCACCGGTGACCACGCGGCCATGCGCACGGCGCTGGCGTGCCCGCGGAGGACGATCAGGCAGACGCCGCGCGCCGGGTCCCAGATGCGCGCGGTGCGGTCGTCGGAGCTGGTCAGCAGGCGGCGGCCGGCCGGCGACCACGCCACCCCGCGGACCACGTCCTCGTGACCCTCGAGGACGTGACGCTGCGCGCCGGCCGCGACGTCCCACAGCCGCGCCGTGCGGTCGCCGCCCGCCGTCGCCAGCCACCGGCCATCGGGCGACCAGGCCACCCGCTGGACCGAGTCCCGGTGGCCGCGCAGCACCGCCAGCTGGCCGCCGCCGAACGCGTCCCAGATCCGCAGCGTCCGGTCGCGCGACACGGTGGCCAGCCGCTCGCCGTCGGGCGACCACGCCACGTCGCGCACCCAGTCCTCGTGCCCGCGCAGGGCGACCAGCGGCCGGCGCTCCGCGGCGTCCCATACGCATGTGACGCCGCTCTCCAGCGCCACCGCCAGCGAGCGGCCGTCCGGCGACCAGACCACGCCGCGCGGCCGGGCCTCCTGCGGGAGCACGGCGAGCTGGGTGCCGTCGCCGGCGTTCCAGATCCGCACCGTCCGGTCTCGGGAGCAGGTGGCGATCCGCGTGCCGTCCGCCGACCAGTTGACGCCCAGCACCCCGTCGTCGTGGCCGCCCAGGACCTGGAGCAGCCGGCCGGTGGCGACCTCCCAGACCCGAGCCGTGCGGTCCTCGGCGCTCGTGACGAGGCGCCCGCCGTCAGGGGACCAGGACACGTCCCAGAGCCCGTCGCCGTGGCCGCGGATGACCCGCAGGCACGGCTGCACGATTGAGGCGAGCAGGACGCGGGACGCGAGCGCGGTGACCGCGCACTCCTCGACGGCCGCGATGGCCAGCAGCGCCGCGAGCTCGGGGTCGCGGTCGAGGCTCGCCTCTGCCCGCAGCGCCACGGCCCGGCCGAGCTGCAGCATCGCCGCGCGATCGAGGCGGGCCGAGTGCTCGAGGAACTCGTCGACGGGCGCCGGCGCGGGGCTGCCCTCGTGCCAGCGCCGCGCCAGCGCCAGCCGTTCGCCGGTCAGGAGGTAGGAGTCGCGCCGCCCGGACCGGACCCAGTCCCTCGCCCACCGCTCCAGCTGGGCCTGCTGCCGCAGCGTCTCGGCGCCCGCGTCGACGGCCTGGCGCAGCGGCGGCCAACGCCGGAACAGCGCCTCGTGGGCCACCTCCACAGCGTCGGCGTCGCTCGTGAGCAGCCGGGCGCCGACGAAGGCGTTCACCACGCGGCGCTCGCCCTCGCTCAGTGCGTGCCGCGGCACGCCGCGCCGGACCGGGCCCAACTCGTCCATGGTGACGAAGCGCATCAGGGTCGTCACCACCGCGTCCAGATCGCCGAGCTCGTTGGCCACGCGGTCGGCCTGGTCGGAGAGCGCGCCCGCGACCCCGCCGAGCAGCCGGTAGTCCTGGGCGGTGATCGTGCCGCCCGGGCCGGCCCGCAGGTAGAGCGCCTGCAGCGTGTACGCGAGCATCGGGAGGGCGTCGCCGCCGCCGGTGTCGTCGACCATCCGGTTGACGAGCCCGGGCTCGAAGCGCATCCCGGCCTGGGCGGCCGGCCGCTCGATCATGTCGAACAGCGCGGCCCGGCTCGGCGCGCCGATCACGACGGGCTGGCGGAAGAGGTCGGTGAACCCCGCGGAGAGGAAGCCGCCCAGGAACTCCGAGCGAACGACCGCGACCACCCAGAGCCAGCGCTCGCGCTCGAGCGCTCCGCTCAGCAGCTCCAGGAGGGTATCTCGCTGTGCCGGCGACGCCAGCGTCAGCAGGTCCTCGGCCTCGTCGACGACCAGCAGCACCGAGGCGAGGCGGCCGCCGCGAGCGGCGCGCAGCTCCTCGAGCCACGTCAGCAGCGCGCCTGGGTCGGCCGCCAGCTGGGCCACCAGCGCGTCGACCTGGACGCCGGGCAGCGCCGAGGCCACGCTGCGGGCGAGGTTGCGGAGCGGCTGGTCCTCAGGTGCGAACGTCGGGAGGACGACCCAGCGGCGGCGGCGCTGCGTCAGTGCCGGAAGGAGGCCGGCGTGGACGAGCGACGACTTCCCGCTGCCCGACGGGCCGACGACCGCCACGAACCCCTGCGCCTCGTGGGCCACGGCCGGCGA
>DASQZW010000021.1:0-23328 GCA_035638495.1 Terriglobales bacterium | reverse complement strand
TCCTGGGGACGGTGGCGGCGGCGCACCGGATCGCCGCCAGGGAGGCGGAGGAGGCGGCCGCCGCCGAGGAGCCGGTGACCGTCCGCCTGGTCACCTACCGGGTGCCGCGCCCCGAGGCCGAGCCAGCCGCAGCCCACAGCGGTTAGTAGTAGTAAAGTCGGTCCCTCCCCCCTCGCGGGGGAGGAGGGCCCTCCAGGGCCCGGAGGGGGGGTCGCTGACAAGAGCCTGACCAGCCCCGGCTGAGCGACCCCCCCTCCGGCCCGTTGACCGGGCCTCCTCCCCCGCGAGGGGTGGAGGGACTTCCTGCCGCTACAGCAGTCGGCGAATCCAGCGCGGAACCCGCGACCTCCGTACGCCTGTCGTCCCTCCCCCCTCGCGGGGGAGGAGGGCCCTCCAGGGCCCGGAGGGGGGGTCGCTGAGAAGAGCCTGACCAGCCCCGGCTGAGCGACCCCCCCTCCGGCCCGTTGACCGGGCCTCCTCCCCCGCGAGGGTGGAGAGACTTCCTGCCGCTACAGCAGTCGGCGGATCCAGCGCGGGACCCGCGTCGAGTCCCCGGTCAGCAGGAAGCCGGCCGGCTTCTCCTCGCCGAGCATCCCCGCGACCTCGCGCAGGTCCGCGAACGTCGTGCCGCGGTGGCGGCCCACCACCAGGTGCCAGTCCGCGGAGCGCACCATCATCATCGTCTCCGGGTGTCCCAGGATCGGCGGCAGGTCGAGCACCACCCACTGGAACTTCTCGCGGAAGACGGTGATCAGCGACTCGCTGGTCAGCTGGTGCAGCAGGCGCAGCCGGTCGCCCAGGTACGTGCCCGCCGGCGCCAGCCACAGCTGCCGGTTGGGGCCCCCGGCCACCAGCCGGAGCCGGTCCCGGCCTTCCAGGAAGTCGGCCAGGCCGGGCGAGGAGGCCACCGACAGGATCTCCGCCTGCGTGGCGTGGCCGAAGTCGAGGTCCAGCAGCAGGACGCGGCCGTCGGCCCGGCTCTGGGACAGCGCATACGCCACGGCGGTCGCGACCGACGACCGGCCCTCGCCGCGCCTGGCGCTGCACACCGCGATGACGCCTTCGTCCTCGACGGCGACCAGGCGGCCGAGCGCGATCCGGCAGCGGTCGACGAACTCGGGGTCCAGCGACGGCTGGTTGACCGACTCGACCGGACGCCGGCGAAAGCCCTGCAGCTCGCCGGCCGGCGGATCGACGATGGACGTCAGTGCCTCCCGCAGCGCCGCCGCCATGGCCGTGGTACCGCTGATCACGGCGAGTGGACCGAGGTGGGGGTGCTGCCCAGCGGCCGGAACCTGCCGACGCGCCGGATGTCCTGCACCGCCCTGATGTGCGGGTCGCGCCGGGCGACGACGTAGACGAACAGGGCCTCGGCCGCGAGGACGCCGACCAGCGCGAAGGCCAGGTACTTGACGGCCGGCAGGTGCTGGTCGATCTTGAGCGGCACCACGAAGGGCTGGTCGACCACGTGGAAGAAGGACGACTGCAGCGTGTACACGGCCGTCTGGGACCCCTTGGCCTGGTCCAGCTGGGCCTGGAACGCCAGGTAGCTGTCGGTCTTGGACTGCGCCTGGGCGATCAGCGTCTGGTACGTGGGGTCGTTCTGCACCGACTGCGACTGGTGCTGGGCCAGGTACGTCTGGGCCTGCTGGACCGCGTCGTTCATGTCCCGGTACGCGGAGTCGACCTGGCCCTTCAGGGCCGTCTGGGTCACACTCACCTGGTTGGTGTCCAGGGCCTGCACCTGCCGGCCGAACGCGGCGATCATCGCGTCGACCACGACGCGGCCGCGGGCCGTGTTGGGGGTCTTGTAGTCGAGCGTGAACAGGTGCGTGCCCTGCGTGGTGACGGTCACGTTCGTCTGCAGGTCCGCCTCCTGGCGGTTCTGCTCGTCGGTCGAGAAGTTCGGATACCGCCGGTCGACGGCCGTGAGCACCTCCGTCGTGAACTGGCTCGTCCCGACCAGCTCGCGCAGGATGCCGGCCTCGATGTCCGCCGGCGAGTCGTCGCTGGCGAACCGGTCCGTCGCGAACGCGGGCGTGAAGATCGGCTTGTCCGCCCAGATCCGGGCCTCGACGGTCGCGGAGTGGTCGAGCAGCAGGCCCACCCCACCCGCGACGAGCGGCACCAGCAGGAGGACGGCGATCAGGCGGAAGAGGTGCTGGAAGATCACGTCCAGCGCGCGGTACAGCATCCCTGCCGGTCAAGGTAGTACGGGGTGCGCCGGCCGTGAATGAGCAGGTCCGCCTGGCGCTGGGCTCAAGTCCCAGGCGGCAAAGCCCAGGACAAGTCCCAATTGACCCGGGACGGGTGTCGCCAGTCCTGCCGGTCCGGCGGATGGCACCAGTTTCCCGGATGGCGCACAATCTCACTTCCGATGACGATCGAACAAGCCCTCGATCGCCTTCTGGAAGTGGGGGGTTCTGATCTCCTGATCTCCTGCGGCAGCCCGCCACGGCTGCGCCGGGACGGAAGGCTGGAGGCGCTCGACGGCCTGCTGCTGACGCCGGCCTCGGTCGAGCCGATGGTGCGCGGCCTGCTGGACGACACCCAGTGGCACGAGCTGCAGACGCGGCGCAACGTGGACTTCGCGTTCACCTGGCGCGAGCGCGTCCGCATCCGGGGCAACGCGTACTTTCAGCGTGGGGCCCTCGCCGCGGCGTTCCGCATGCTGCCGCTGCGCATCCCCACGTTCGAGGAGCTGGGCGTGCCCGAGTCGGTCTACAAGCTGATCGACCGGCACCAGGGCCTGATCCTGGTCACCGGCCCGACCGGGTCCGGGAAGTCCACCACCCTGGCCGCGATGATCGACTACGTCAACCGCAACCGCCCGTGCCACATCGTGACGGTCGAGGACCCGATCGAGTACGTCCACCAGCACCAGGCCGCCCTCGTGGACCAGCGCCAGGTCGGCATCGACACCCCCTCGTTCGTCGAGGCGCTGCGCGCGGTCTTCCGGGAGGACCCGGACGTGGTACTGATCGGCGAGATGCGCGACCTGGAGACGATGGCGTCGGCGCTGAGCATCGCGGAGACCGGCCACCTGGTCCTGGCGACGGTGCACACGAACGACGCGTCGCAGGCGGTGGACCGGATCCTGGATGCATTCCCGACGGGCCAGGTGCAGCAGGCGCGGGTGCAGCTGGCGGCCTGCCTGGCGGGCGTGATCTACCAGCAGCTGCTGCCGGCGGTCGGCGGCGGCAGGGTGGCGGCGTTCGAGATCCTGATCGCGACGTCGGCGGTGCGCTCCCTGGTCAAGGAGGGCAAGACCAACCAGATCCGCAACGTGATGCAGACCAGCCTGCGGGAGGGCTCGCAGACGCTCGAGCGGTCGCTGAGCGAGCTGCTGCACAGCGGCGTGGTCACGGAGCGCGACGCGCGGTCGCGGTCGCTGTACCCGCAGGAGATCGGCGCGGGCTGACGCGGCGCCGTCCTCAGGTCGCCTGGACGGTTCCCCCGTGCACGCACGTGTACGAGCGGTGCGTGAACTCGGACCTCAGGTAGGTCTTGTACAGCTTGTCCGGGATGTTCTTGTCGCGCGGGAACTGGGCCATGTCGTTCGTGCCGGGAGCGGTCGGGCCCTTGCAGGCGTCCTCGGGGTTGATCTGGTCCTTCATCATCATGAAGTTCATCGCGGACTGCACGGTCATCAGCTCCTGGGCGTCAGCCCGCTGCTGGGCCTGGGCGGTGATCCCGATCATGCTCACGGTGACGATGGCGCACAGGACGCCCAGGATCGAGATGACGACGAGCATCTCGATCAGCGTGAAGCCGCGCTGACCGCGGGCTCGCCGTCGCAGCCAGCCACCGGCGCAAGCCGTGGGCGCGGACTCCGGTCCGCGCCCACGGCGATCGGGGAACGCCACACCCGGCATGATCTCCTATCCGGCCTGGCTCACGACCCCGTCCGGCGTGCACGTGTACTTGTGGTTGACCACCGCCGGCGGCCTCAGGTAGCGCGGATACAGTGGCACCGCCTTTCCGGCAGTCCCGACGTTGTCGTTGCTGGATCCTGCCGGAAACTGCGACATGTCGTTCTGATTCGGCTCCGGGTTGCCGCACACGGCACCGGCCTGCAGGCCCTGCTCGTTGGCCATCGTGTCGAGCGCCACCTGGATGGTGTGCAGCTGTGCCTGGTCCGCGCGCGACTGAGCCAGGTTGGCCACGCCGACCATGCTCATCGTCACGATCGCGGCCAGGATGCCGAGGATGGAGATGACGACCAGCATCTCGATCAGGGTGAACCCCTTCTGGTTCCCTCTGCGCTTCCGCACCTCACTCACGAGTCTCTGCATACCGGTCTCCTTCTCCACGATTTCGTTCCAGGTCGAATGTGTTGGGGGTCGGGGTGGGGGCGATCTCATAGGCTCACCCCCACGTTGGGATGCCATCCGAACAGCAGCGCGACGCCGATGCCGACCGCGGCCCACACGACCACGATGAGGACGATCAGGAACACCTCGACGAAACGGTCGGGAATCGGCAGCGCCAGGCCGCGCGGCGGCGGCGCGAACAGATTCACCTGCGGGGTGCGCGGGCCCGGGCGCGGGGGCTGGCTCATCCCGACCTCCGCATGCTCAGGCCGAGGTTGGCCAGGTACGCGCCGGGCCGGAAGCCCTGCGGCGTGTGCGGGAGCTGGCCGTTCAGCACCTCGCTGACCGGGCGTCCCGCGACGGGAAGCGGCAGGTCCGCGTCCTCCAGGTCGCCCGCCAGCAGGATCGGCGCCAGGCGCCCGGGCAGGCCGGCGACGGTCGACTGGTGCCGGTAGGCGCGCTGCAGGAGCCGGTCCAGCGCCTCCCGCTCGTCGAGCACGACGGTGCCCACGGGGACCTCGTCGACGAACGTCGGCTGGCCGGTGACGACCAGCATCGCGTGGAGCCGGCTCAGGCCGGCGTCCAGCACCAGCGCCTGGTCCTGGTCCAGGGCCCTGGCGACGGAGACCGCGCGCGGCTCCAGCACCTCAGGCTCCAGGGCGGCCGCCCTGGCCATCTCCGCGTAGCGCTCGACGACGTCGCGCCACGTCGCGACCAGGTACACCGTGATCCGGTCGTGGTCCTGCGCGATCACATCCCACGCCCACCGCGCGCGATCGATCGGGAAGGGGATGTGCCGCTCCGCCGCGAACTGCATCGCCCGGGCCAGGTCGCGCCGCGCCATCGGCGGCAGCGTGACCTGCCGGCTCACCGTGGCCTCGTCCGGCAGGGCGATGCGGGCGCGCTTGCTCACCATCCCCGCTCTCGCCAGCGCCTGGCGCACCGCGTCGCCCAGGTACTCGGGCAGCACCGGGTCGCCGCTGGTGAGCGCGTCCTGCGGCAGCGGGCGCGAGATCCAGCGGGTCACCGCGCCGTTCAGGACCTCCAGAGCGGTCAGCCGGTCCCGGCCGAAGTCGAGACAGACGACCGGCTGGCGGCCGCGCGTGAACCGCTCGAGTCCGATCACGGCTGCAGCGGCGCCTCGTAGAGCAGGCGATCCGTGGAGCCGTCGCCGCTCACGAACAGCAGGATCTCCTCGAGGGCCGGGCTGCTGATGGGCGTCTGGACGGCGAGCAGATAGGCGGACCCGAGCGAACCGGTCTTGACGTTCTGCTGAGCGACGAACACCTGCGCCGGAGAGGTCTGCGAGGCCTTGATGTGCAGCTGCGCGGTCTTGGCCTGCGGAATGTCGCAGGTCAGCGCCACCTGGGTCCAGTCGTGCCCGAACGTCGACACGCACGGCGAATCGTCGTCCGGACCGGAGGGCTGCGCCGGCGGTGCGTTCCCGCACGGGGTGCCGGTGTTGCCGTCCAGATAGGCCCAGCCGCCGCCCGAGCCACCCACCCGAACGTCGAAGAGCACCGCCACCCGGACCGGTCCCTGCGGCAGCATGCCGAGCGGGATGGTCCGGCAGGTCGTGGCGGGGACGGACAGCCTGGTCACGCCGTCGATCGTCACGCCGTCCATCCGCGCGCACTGCGTCCTGAGCTGCGCCTGGGCGTCGGGCGGCGGCAGGGCGAGCGTCAGCGACGTGGGGACCGGACTGGTCGTCGGCGTGGGCAGCGGACTCGGCGGCGGCGCCGCGCTGCAGCTGTGCGCCGACCCGGCCACCTGCGCGATTGAGTCGTTCACCGCGCTGCGGGCCCGGAAGTCGTCGTTCGTCGCGCCGGTGGCGTTCCGGTGGCCGAGCAGCGACTCGGCGCCGATCGCGACGGCTCCCGCGAGGGCGAAGAGGATGAGCATGACCACCATCACGGCGACGATCGCCTGGCCGCGCTGTCCACCGATCACTGCGGCGGGCACCCGGTCCGCCATGGCGCGACGTAGTACACGCTGAAGTTCTCGGCGCTCGACCCGCCAAGCCCGTCGCCCTGGCGGAAGTTGTACAGGTGGACGTGGCCCGAGACGGTCTTCCCCTCGTGGTCGAAGCAGTCGATCCAGAAGCCCGGCGGCGTGACGCTGCGCGCGATGAACGTTGCCGTCTGGCCCACCTGGCGGGTGATCACCCACGGCTTCGAGCCGGTCACGTGGTAGCTGACGACGGGCGTGCCGAGCTGGTCGGGCCAGCAGAGGAAGAGGTAGGGCTGAGGGCTGCCGCCGTTCTGGGTCTGCCCGCAGAACACGTAGCGGTGGGTGTCGAGCTGCAGGCTGGCCGCCACCCCGATGCCGACCTGGGCGCCCTGGAGCCGGTCGGCCCACTTGCCATACACCCCGGACACGTTGAAGAACGCGCTCGTCAGCCCGACCAGCAGGATGGAGGTCACGGCCATCGCCACCAGCAGCTCGACGAGCGTCATCCCCCGCTGCGGGTTGCGCCTCATCGCTCCGGGCACCCCAGCGCGACGTCGTCCAGCACGCCGCCGTCGTCCATGGACTTGCCGCCCGCCAGCGCGGCGGCCTTCAGCGCCGACACCTGTGCCAGCACGACGGTGTGATTCGACGTCGGGTCGTACGCCGTGACGGTGACGAGCTCCTCGGGCCGGTTGGCCATGGGCTCGACCGCGACCTGCAGGGTGCCGTCGGCCCGGTAGGTGCCCGGCACGTTGTAGCTCTGGGCGCTGTAGCTCGACGACAGGATCGCGTCCATCTCGCTGCGGACGATGCAGTTCGCCCACGCGATCCGCACCGCCTTGGCGGCGCTCAGCGCGGCCGTGTCCCACGCGGTCAGTCCGCCAACCACGCCGATGCCCATCAGCGCCGACGCGACCACCGCCTCGATCAGCGAGAAGCCGCTCTGGCCGCGCCGGCGCTCAGTGGATCGCATGGACCAGCGCGTACATGGGCGCGATGACGGACACCGCAATGAAGCCGACCATCACGCCGACTGCGATCACGAGCGCCGGCTCGATCACGGCGATCATCCGCTTCAGCCGGTAGTCGACCTCCTCCGCGTAGTGCTCGGCCGCCTGCTCCAGGTTCGCGTCCAGGCTGCCCGTCTCCTCGCCGACCCGGACCATCTGGATCACCAGCCGGGGAAACAGACCGGTGCGCTCGAGCGGCCCGGCGAAGCCCTCGCCGCTCAGCATGTCCTCCCTGACCGAGGCAAGGCCGATGCGGTACTCCGCGTTGCCGACGGCGGTGATGGCGGTGTCGAGCATCTTCGTGATCGGCACGCCCGCCTGGGCCAGCGTGCCCAGCGTCCGCATGTATCGCTCGATCACGGCGTAGCGGACGATCACGCCCAGCATCGGCAGCCGCAGCACGATCGTGTCGAACGCGTCGTGGCCCGACTGCGTGGTGGCGAGGATGGCGCAGGCGCCGACGAGCGCCGCCAGCGTGACGAACATCAGGAGCGCGTGCTCCCGGCAGAACTGGCCGACGGCCAGCAGGATCATCGTCGGCAGCGGCATCGAGGCCTGGAACTCGCCGAACAGGTTGGCGAATGCCGGCAGCACGAACCCGATGAGGACGCTGATCACGACCAGCGCCAGGCCGACCACGATGGCCGGGTAGATCATCGCGCTGCGGACCTTGCGCTTGGCGCCCTCGTCCCTCGCCATGTAGGTGGCGAGCTGCCGAAGCACCTCGTCCAGGTTGCCGCTCACTTCGGCGGACCGGATCATGTCGACATAGAGCGCCGGGAAGATGCGCGGGAAGCGCGCCATGGCGGCCGAGAGTGCGGCGCCGGTGCCCAGGTCCATGATCATCTCGCCCAGCGCCCGCTTCATGACGTTCGAGCCGGCCTGGTCGCGCAGCACGCCGAGGCCCTCGACGATCGGCATGCCGACGCGCACGAACGTCGCGAGCTGCCGGGTGAACAGGATGACCTCGCTGCGACGCACGCGCACGAAGCTGGGAAAGAGCTCTTCCAGCGACGGCATCTGCGTTCGCGTGCGGATGTCGACGATGTGCAGGCCCTGGTCCCACAGCATGCGCTTGACCTGGTCGTCCGACTGCGCGGCGACCGCTCTGGTGAGCCGGCGTCCCGCGCTGTCGTACGCGACGTAGCGATACCGGGCCATCAGTTGATCCAGACGCAGCGGATGACTTCGGCCAGCGTGGTCTGGTCGGCGCTGACCTTCTGCACCGCGTCCTTGCGCAGCGTGGTCATGCCCTCCCGGATCGCCTGCTCGCGGATCTCGCCGGCCGACGCGCGCGCGCTCACGAGCCGCTTGATCGTGTCGGTGACCGGGAGTACCTCGAACACGCCGATCCGCCCCCTGAAGCCGGTGTACGCGCAGTGCGTGCATCCGCGGCCGTGGTAGAAGGTGGTCTTGTCGTAGCTGCCGTACTCCAGCCACAGGCGGCGCTCGTCGGCCGCGGGCTCGTACGGCTCCCGGCAGTAGCCGCATATCCGGCGCACGAGGCGCTGCGCGGCGACGCCGATGAGCGCGGAGGAGACCAGGAACCCCTCGATGCCCATCTCGATGAACCGCTGGATCACGCCGGCGGAGTCCGTCGAGTGGATCGAGGAGAGCACCAGGTGCCCGGTCAGCGCCGACTGGATCGCGATCTCGGCCGTCTCCGTGTCGCGGATCTCGCCGACCAGGATCACGTCGGGGTCCTGGCGCAGGATGGCGCGCAGGCCGTTCGCGAACGAGAGGTTGGCCACCCGCCGGATCTGGATCTGGTTGATGTTCTCGAACGTGTACTCGACCGGGTCCTCGATCGTCGTGATGTTCTGGCTGATCGGGTCGAGCTCCTTGATCGCGGCGTAGAGCGTCGTCGTCTTGCCGCTGCCCGTTGGTCCGCTGACCACCAGCATGCCGAAGGGCGAGCGGAGCAGGCGCGACATCGTGCCGTAGCCGTCGGCCTCGAGCCCCAGCTGGTCCAGGCTGAGGACGGTGCGGCCCTGGTCGAGCAGGCGCAGCACGACCTTCTCGCCCCAGATCGTCTCCGCGGTGGAGACACGGATGTCGACCTGGCGGCCCTCGGTCTCGTGCCTGATCTGGCCGTCCTGGGCCCGGTGCCGGTCGACGATGTCGAGGTTGGCCATCACCTTGATGCGCGAGGCCAGTGACGCCGCCATCGTCTTGGGCAGGCGCAGCGCGTCCGTCAGGATGCCGTCGATGCGGAAGCGGACGCGGAGGTGCGACTGCTGCGGCTCGAGGTGGATGTCCGACGCGCGGTCGCGGAGGCCCTGGGCGATGATGATGTTGACGACGTTGACGATCGGCGACTGCTCGTTGATGCTCTGCAGCGCCGTCCGGTCCTCGGAGACCTCGACGCCGGCCCGCTGCGTGAACGCGCGCACGTGCTCGTCGACGTGGGGCAGCACCTTGTACCGCTGCCGGATCGCCTCGTGGATCTCGGCGCGCGGCGCCGCCAGCGGGCGCACGCGGTGCCGGCTGAGCACCTGCACCTCGCTCAGGATCGCGGCGTCCCCCGGATCGACGCACGCGATGGTGAGTACCCCGTCCCGGACGTTGAGCGGGATAAGGTCGTTAGCGGTGGCGTAGGCCTCCGGCACCAGGGCGAGGGCGTCGTTCTCGCTGGCACTGGTGCTCAGGTCGACGCTGGCCACGGCGTCGGCGACTCGGTCCGGCACGGCGGTCTCGACTTCGGCGGGCCTGTCGAAGGGCGCGTGCCGCCCTCCGTAGCCGGTCATTGGCGCATGATCCTCAACCCCCCGTCGGAATGGAAATGGGCCAGGCCCGCGAGCGCAGGACATTTGTCCCGGTCGCCCGGGAAGCCGCGCGAACGCCGTTCAGGTGGACGTGAGACCCATCCGCGCGGCGCACAGCATCGCCTCCGTTCGGCTCCGCAGGTCGAGCTTGCGATAGATGTTGGCCAGGTGGTTGCGGACGGTCTTCTGGCTGATGCCCCTGGCCGCGGCGATCTGCTCGACGGAGCTCGCGGCGCCGACCATCGCCAGGATGTCGAGCTCGGTCGGCGAGAGCTGATCGAGGCCGGGCCGCGTGGGCGCCGCCTCGGTGCCGTTCAGACGCGCAACCATGCGGCGCATCACGTTGGCGCCCACCGCCCGGTGGCCGGCGAGCACCGCCCGGACGCCCTCCAGGAACTGTTCGGGATCGGAGTCCTTCGTGAACAGACCGGCCACGTCGCTGTCGATCTCGGCCACCAGTGCCGGTTCGTCGTCGGCGTCGGCGAGCACGATCACGGGAGGCGGGGACGGCACCTCACGGACGCCGGCCAGGAACGCGCGGAGCGGCAGCGGCTGCGCGCGGAGGTCGCACAGCACCAGGTCGACGTGCTCCTGGCCGAGCCGCGTCAGCGCCTCGTCCGAGTGTGCCGCCGTGCGGGCGATCGCGCCGAGCGGCGGACGCGAGAGGAGGCCGGCCAGCGCCTCGGTGAAGAGCGCCTGGCCGTCGACCACGAGCACGTTCGGACCGATCACGGCGCCGCGGTCTGGAGCGCCCTCGCCTGGACGTCTGGGCACGATGACCACGCCGTGACTCTAGGCGGCGCCGGGCGGCGTCGTAATGGGATAGTCGTCCCGATCGTGAGGGACAGCGCCCGTCACGGCCTGGGCGTTGCTGTCTAACGGCTCGTCTAGGATTCGCGGCGGATGCCGGCCCCATGCGGGCGCGGGTGGCCAACACTGGTGTCGTGGCAACGAGCGTGAACGGGGACGTGGACCGGATCTCCGGCCGGCGTCGGTCGGGTCGCTCCTGCCCGTGAGGTAGCTTCCCTCCCCCCCACTAGCGGTGCGCCGCCGCCCGGCGGCGCACCGCGCTCATTCTCCAGAGCCCGCGACTCCTTCCTGTGGGCTCAGAATGCAGTACGTCGGTGATGATCAGGATCGGGCGTGCGCGCGTTCTCTTAGAGTCGGAGATGATGTCGTGACGTTGCTCTGGATCGCGATCGCGCTGGTCTTTGCGATCATCGAGGTCCTGACCGTGGGCCTCTTCGCGGGCTTCGTCTCCCTGGGCGCCATCGGGGCCGCCGTCGCCGCCTTCCTCGGAGACAGCTACGTGTCCCAGGCCGTGACCTTCGCCGTCGTCGCCATCCTCGGGATCGTCGTGGTCCGTCCGCCGCTCCTGGCCTACCTGCAGCGCCGCTCCGGACCGCACGTGCTGTCCGGGGCGACGGCCATGATCGGGCAGACCGCGCTCGTGGTCGACCCCATCGGCGGTCCGCACGAGCGAGGCCACGTCAGGATCGCGGGCGAGGACTGGCCGGCGCTCACGCGGGACGGCCGGCCCGTCGGCGCCGGGGAATCGGTGCGCGTCGTGGACATCCGGCGCGCGACGCTGGTCGTGGAGCTGATGCCGGTCGCCTGAGCCGCCCGGAGATTCGTGTTGGAGAGCTGAAGGATGAATCCGTACGTGCCCCTCATCATCGCGGCGCTGATCGTGCTCTTCGCCCTGGTCGTCATCACGCGTGCCATCCGCGTGATCCAGCAGGGCCTGGTGGGCGTGGTCAAGCGCCTGGGCCAGTTCCACTCGGTCCGGAATCCGGGCGTGACGTTCCTGGTGCCGTTCATCGACTCGATCGAATCGGTCGACATGCGAGAGACGCCCCGCACCGGCGACCGCCAGGACGTGATCACCAAGGACAACGTGTCGGTGGTGGTGAACGCGACGATCTTCAGCCAGGTCATCGACCCCCGCCTGGCGCTGTTCAGCATCAGCAACTACCTGCTCGCGATCGACCAGCTCTCCCGCACGAACCTGCGCTCGGTGTTCGGCGAGATGACCCTCGACGAGTGCCTGAGCCAGCGCGAGAAGATCAACGCCCGGCTGCAGGAGTCGATGGAGGCGACCACCGACAAGTGGGGCGTCCGCATCAACCGCGTCGAGATCCTGGACATCGTGCCCCCGCAGAACATCCTCCAGGCGATGGCGCTGCAGAAGCAGGCCGACCAGGAGAAGCGAGCGGCGATCCTGCAGTCGGAGGGGCAGCAGGCATCGCAGATAAACGTCGCAGAGGGCCAGAAGCAGGCGCAGATCAAGCAGGCCGAGGGCCAGAAGCAGGCGGCAATCCTCTACGCCGAGGGCCAGAAGCAGGCGCAGGTGCTGGAGGCCGAGGGCCGCAGCCAGGCGATCGCCACGGTGTACGGCGCCATCAAGGCCGGCGCGCCGACGCCGGAGCTGCTGGCGGTCCTGCAGCTGGACACGCTGAGCAAGTTCGCGGCCAGCCCCAACTCCAAGCTGCTCGTCCCGTACGAGTCGATCGGCCTGCTCGGCGCGGCGCAGGCCCTGCGCTCCGTGATCGACGGCGTGCCGGAGGCGAACGGCGTCGTGAAGCGCTGACGCTCCGACCCGGCGTGTGGACCTGCCCAGTCTGCGGGCGGACGTTCGCGAACCGGAACCAGTCCCACGCCTGCGCGGGGCTGGTTCCGCTCGACGGGCACTTCGCGGGTAGGGAGCCGTCCGTGCGGCAGACCTTCGACCGGGTGCTGGCCGTGGTGGGGGAGATTGGACCGGTCACGGTCCTGCCGGAGCGGACGCGGATCGCGCTGCACGTGCGCATGAGCTTCGCGGCGCTGTTCCCGCGCCGGCGGTGGCTGGACGCGCACGTGGTGCTGGCGCGGCGGCTGGACAGCCCCCGCTTCCGGAGGATCGACACGTACTCGGTGCGGAACGTCGTCCACCTCTTCCGCCTGCACGGCCCGGACGAGGTGGACGACGAGGTCCGCGCGTGGCTGGCCGAGGCCTACGAGGTGGGCCGGCAGCACCACCTGGTCCGCCGGCCCTGATCCGTGGGCGCGGATGATACGTGGAACTGCCGGCGATTCCACGTTTGGCCGATCAGGGAGGCGTGGAACTGCCGGCAGTTCCACGCCTCCCTGTGACCGCCCGGTCAGTCCTGGTGCCGGAAGTTGAGCAGCGCGACCACCAGCAGCACCATGCCGAAGGCGACCAGGATCGCGACCTCCACCCATATGGGCACGACCTGTCCGCCGATCGTCATCGACAGGCGGTCGAGCACTGGAGCCGGGACGCCCGACGCGCCCAGCACGACGCGCCGAATCGCGTCGACGCCGTAGGAGAGCGGGTTCACCCGCGTCAGCACCGTCATCCAGGCCGGCAGGCCCGTGACCGGGAACAGCGCGCCCGAGAGGAAGAAGGCCGGCTGGACCAGGAAGTTGAGCACGAACTGGAAGCCCATCATCGAGCGCATCCGGGCCGCGATCGAGACGCCGACGGCCGACAGCGCGAACGCCAGGCAGAAGATCAGGACGATCAGCGCCAGCACCGCCAGCGGAGTGAGCTTCACGCCGACGAACGGGGCCAGCACGAGCAGGACGAGCCCCTGGATGCACGCCTGGGTGGCACCGCCCAGCGTCTTGCCGATGGCCACCGCGGACCGGTCGATCGGCGCGACGAGGACCTCCTTCAGGAAGCCGAACTCGCGGTCCCAGATGATCGACATGCCGCTGAAGATGGACGAGAACAGGACGGCCATCCCGATGATCCCCGGGAAGATGAACGTCGTGTAGTCGAGGCCGGCCCTGAACGTACCGCCGCCGGCGCCGCGGAGCGCGGAGGAGAGGCCGGTGCCCAGAATGACCAGGAAGAGCAGCGGCTGCACCAGGGCGCCGACCACGCGCGTCCGGTCGCGCCAGAAGCGGATCAGGTCCCGCCGCCAGATCATGTAGATGGCGCGGACCGTGGCCGTCCGGATGTTCACGGCCTGCCGCCGGCGCAGCCGGGCGGCGTGGATGGTCTCGACCGTCATCGCCGCCCCCCCGCCCGGCTCCACCGGGACATCATCACGCGCATCTGGTCCATCTCCCCGGCGCCCTCGTCGCGGATGGCCTTGCCCGTCAGCTTGAGGAACACGTCGTCCAGGCTGGGCCGGCTGAGCGTCACCGCCGACACGGGGACGGTCAGCTCGCGGACCAGGCGGGGCACGAACGAGGCCCCGTCGGACACCTCGATGCGCACGCTCTCGCGCTCGACGTTGGGCTCCAGCTCGAACGCGTGCCGGATCTGGTCCGCGGCTGCGGCGGCCTCGCGGGTGGCCACGGTGATCACGTCGCCGCCGACCATGGCCTTGAGCTCGTCCGGCGTGCCCAGCGCGATGATCTGGCCGTGGTCGATGATCGCGATGCGGTCGCAGAACTCGGCCTCGTCCATGTAGTGCGTGGTCATGAATAGCGTGATGCCCTCGCGCTTGCGCAGCTCGTGCAGGTACGCCCAGATGCGATTGCGGGTCTGCGGGTCGAGGCCCAGCGTGGGCTCGTCCAGGAAGAGCACCTGCGGGTAGTGCAGGATGCCCCGGGCGATCTCCAGCCGGCGCTTCATGCCGCCCGAGAACGTCCGGACCTGGGAGCCCGCCCGCTCGTGCAGCTCGACCATCTCGAGCACGCCGTCGATGCGCTCGCGCCGCTCGGACCGCGGCACGTCGTAGAGGAAGGCGTGGAACTCGAGGTTCTCGCGGGCCGTGAGCTGGTCGTCCAGCGAGGGATCCTGGAACACCAGGCCGATCCGGCTGCGCACGGCGCCGGGGTCGCGGGTGACATCGATCCCGGCGACCAGCGCCCGACCCCCGGTCGGACGGATCAGCGTGCAGAGGATGCTGATCGTGGTCGACTTGCCCGCTCCGTTCGGGCCGAGGAAGCCGAAGACCTCGCCGGGCCGGACGGAGAGGTCGATGCCGCGCACCGCCTCGACCTTGCCGTACGTCTTGACCAGGCTGCGGGCCTCGACCACCGCCTCGGTCTGGACTGGGTTCTGGGTCATCTTCGCAAGCCTTTCCGGGCGCTCCGGGATCCAAACTGCCGCGCGATGGCTGCCGCCATCGCCTGCGCAGCCCTCAGCAAACGGTACCCCGGCGCCCGTTCGCCCGGCCCGCCACCTGGCGCTGTCGCAGGTCAGTCGCCCGCGAGGGCCGATCCCAGCGTGCGGGCGATCGCGGTCTGGGCCTCCCGGCTCCGGTCGATCACCGCCGACATGCGCAGGAAGCCGTGGATCATGTCCGGGTACTCCGTCAGCTCTACCGGCACGCCCGCCGCCCGAAGGCGATCCGCGTACGCGACGCCCTCGTCCCGCAGCGGGTCGAGCCCGCACACGACGACCAGCGCGGGGGCCACGCCGGCCAGCGAGCCGGCGCGAAGCGGCGATGCGTCCGGGTGAGCGCCGTCCGCGCCCCCCAGGTACTGGTCCCAGTACCAGCGCATGCCGGCCAGCGTCAGTCCGTAGTCGCTCGCGTTCGCGGCGTAGGAGGCCGTGTCGAACCGGTGGTCGATCACCGGGTAGACGAGCACCTGGTGGGCGAGGTCGAGTCCGGCGTCGCGCGCGCGCAGCGCCATCACCGCGGCAAGGTTGCCGCCCGCGCTGTCGCCGGCCACGGCCACCCGGGGCGTCTGCTCGAACGCCCAGCGTGTGACCGTCCAGCAGTCGTCCACGGCCGCCGGGAAGCGATGCTCTGGCGCCAGCCGATAGTGGACGGCCGCGACCCTGCAGCCGCTGCGGTTGGCCAGCGCCCGGGCGAGACCGTCGTGTGTGTCGAGCGACCCGATCACCCAGCCGCCCCCGTGGAGGTACACGATGACCGGGCTGTCGAGGTCGGCGGACGGCGCGTACAGACGGACGGGCACGCCCCCGACCTCGAAGTCCTCGACCGCGTGGACGTCCTCGCTCGGGCCGAACAGCGCGGGCGCGCGCTCTTCGGCCATGGCGCGGGCCTCCTCGGGGATCTGATCCTCGGTGGCCGGGAGGCCGAGCGCGGCCACCCGCTCGAGGTACGCCTTCGCCTGCGCGTCGATTGCCAACGATGTCCCCCCTTTCGGTCTACCCGGGATCGGTGAGGTCGATGAACGCCCGGCGGTGGTAGACGAGCGGCAGACGGCCGTCGACGACCGCGCCGTCGCGCACCTCGCCGACGAACACCCAGTGGTCGCCCGCCTCGATGGCCTGCCGCGTCACGCACACCGCGTACGCGGCGGAGTCCTCGTGCAGGACGGGTCCGCCCTCGGGCAGGTCGGGCCGGCGCCAGGCGATGCCCTCGAACTTCTCCTCGGCCTTCGACGCGTACAGCACCGCCAGGTGCTCCCTGCCGCCGGCGAGGAAGTTCACGGTGAACCCGCCGGACTGCTGCAGCGCCGGCAGCGTGTTGGAGCTCTTGTCGACGCAGACGAGAACGAGCGGCGGATCGAGGGAGACGGCGCAGAAGGCGCTCAGCGTGAGGCCGCGCGGCCGGTCGCCCGCCTCGTGCGCGGTCACGATGGCCACGCCGGTCGGGAAGCAGGCCATGATCTCGCGGTACAGCTGCGGGGTCACCGACACCGCGGAAAGCTTCGCGCCCACCCGTCCCCGCCGTCAAGAGGGCGAAAACGTACCCAATCGATACCATGTCCCACGATGGCCGAGCTCGTCGAATTCCTGCCCAATGCTGCATCGCGCGCTGAATGGGGCCGTTATCACGCGTTTCGCCGGCTGGAGAACGCGGAATTCAGGCCCGACGAGCCGCTCGCGCCGGACGACGTCGTGGAGGTGCGCGAGAAGCGGTCGGACCCGTTCAACTGGAGCCGCTCCTTCCACGTCGTGCAGGGCGACGTCGTGGTGGCCCAGCTGGAGGCCGCGGGGCCCCGGCCCGCGTCGCCCGAGTACCCCACCAACCGCCACCTGCTCTGGGCGGCGGGGTACGTGCTGCAGGCCCACCGCCGGCAGGGCATCGCGCTGACCTGGGTGCCACGCGTGGTGGGGCTGCTGGAGGAGTACGGGGCGACGGTGCTGTCGAGCTACGCCGAGGACGACACCGGCCACGGGCTGATGCGCCGCCTCGGGGCGGAGGCGAAGATGGTCGAACGCCAGAGCCGGCTCGACCTGCGCGCGCTGGACTGGGACATGGTGGCCCGGTGGATCGCGGAGTCGGAGGCCGGGGCGGAGGGCGCGCGGCTCGAGCTGTACACCCCGTGGGTGCCCGAAGAGCAGCTCGAGGAGTACTGCGCCGCCATGAACGAGCTGATGAACACGATGCCGTTCGAGGGCCTGGACCACGGCGACATCGTGACGTCGCCGGCGGTCGTCCTGGAGTGGCGCGACCGCATGCGGCTGACCGGCACGATCAACCCCACGTGCCTGGTGCGGGACGCGGACGGCACGATCGTGGGCATGACCGACACGATCAAGCACGATTACGAGCCGGGCATCGTGCGGCAGAACTTCACTGGCGTCCATCTACGTGCCCGGGGCCGCGGCCTGGGCAAGTGGCTCAAGGCGGCGATGCTAGAGCACATACGCCGGGCGCACCCCGACACGATCTGGCTCAGCACCGAGAACGCCGGCTCCAATGCGCCGATGCTGTCGATCAACCAGGCGCTCGGCTACCGGCTGCACCGGACGGTGACGTTCTACCAGGTCGCGCTGGAAACGCTGCGACGGAGCTCCTAGATCTTCCTCAGCCGGACCTCGCGGATCGCGTGGTCTGCGCCCTTGCGGAGGATCAGACGCGCCCGGTTGCGCGTCGGCCGGATGTTCTCCCGCAGGTTGGCGCCGTTGATCTCGGTCCAGATCCGGCGCGCGGTCGCGACCGCGTCCTCGGTCGACAGGTCCCCGTACCGGCGGAAGTAGGAGCGCGGGTCCCGAAAGGCGGTGTCGCGGAACGTCAGGAACCGCGCCACGTACCACTCCTCGACGTCGTGCTCCTCGGCGTCCAGGTAGATCGAGAAGTCGAAGAAGTCGGAGACGAACGTGCGGATCGACCGCCGGCGGGCGTTGTCCGGCGTCTGGAGCACGTTCAGACCCTCGATCAGGACGATGTCGGGCTGCAGGATCGCCTCCTCCTCGCCCGGCACGATGTCGTACACGAGGTGCGAGTACACCGGCGCCCGCACCTCGTCGGCACCCGACTTCAGCTCGGCCATGAAGCGCATCAGCCGGCGCAGGTCGTAGCTCTCCGGGAAGCCCTTCCGGTTCATCAGGCCGCGCTCCTCGAGCACTCGGTTGGGGTAGAGGAAGCCGTCCGTCGTGACCAGGTCGACCTGGGGATGATCCGGCCAGCGGGCGAGGAGCGCCCGCAGGATGCGGGCGAACGTGCTCTTGCCCACGGCCACGCTGCCGGCGATGCCCACGATGTAGGGCACGGGCCGGGCCGGCTTGCCCAGGAAGCGGTCCGTGACGTGGTGGAGGTCCTGCGCCGCGGCGACGTACAGGTTGAGCAGCCGGGAGAGGGGGAGGTACACGTCCCTGACCTCCTCCAGCGACACGTAGTCGTTGATGCCGCGGAGCGTCTCCAGGTCCTCGTCGGTGAGGGTCATGGGCGTGGTGGCGCGGAGCCGGGCCCACTCGTCCCGCGAGAACGTCACGTAGGGCGTGTAGCCGTTCGGTGATCGCTGCAATGCGGCCTATGCTAGGGCTCGTGGGGACTCGCACGTACCGGCTGCACGAGGCCAACCGGGTCCTCCCCGAGGTCAGGCGGCTGGTGGGCCAGATCGTGGAGCTGTCGGGACAGCTCGACGAGCTGACCGACCAGGTCCGCATCGACGAATACCGCATGCGTCGCCAGGGCGCGACCCAGTCGGAGGCGGAGCGGTTCGAGGAGAGCACGACCGCGCTCCGGGGCGCCGAGGAAGACCTGGTCGCGGCGGTCGGGGCGCTCCAGGAGATGGGGGTGGAGCTCAAGGACTCGCGGACGGGGCTGGTCGACTTCCTGTCCTACCGGGACGGGGAGCTCGTGGAGCTGTGCTGGCAGCTCGGCGAGGACCGTGTGGCCCACTGGCACCACATCGGCGAGGGCTTCCGGGGCCGCAAGCCGGTCTGAACGGGGTGCGGAGCCCGCTCGTCGCTACGCGGTTCGGGTGCGTTCGGCCAGCGCCGACTTCACGCTCAGCGCCAGGCCCTCGGGGTCCAGGCCGTGCTCCGCGAGGATCTCCGCCTGCTTGCCGTGGGGCAGGAAACGGTCCGGGAGCGCCGCGACGCGCACCTTGCCGGCCAGCCCGTGCGGCGCCAGGGCCTCCAGCACCGCGGACCCGAAGCCGCTGCCCACGTTGTCCTCCGCAGTGACGAGCATCGGGTAGCGAACCGCCCAGTCGCTCACGAGGCGCGGGTCCATCGGCTTCAGCCAGCGCGCGTTCACGACCCCGCACGCGATCCCCTCGGCGGCGAGCTGGTCCGCCGCGACGGTGGCAACCTCGACCATGCGACCGATCGCCAGGATGGCCACGTCGCCGCCCCGCCGCACCTCCTCCCAGCGGCCGACCGGGATCGGCTCCACCGGCAGGTCCGGGGTGGCCGGCACCGTGCCGCGCGGGAAGCGGATGGCCACCGGCCCGTCGGTCGCCAGCGCGGTCTCCAGGAGGGCGCACAGCTCGGTCGCGTCCGCCGGTGAGGCGACCTTGAGGTTCGGCATCAGACGCAGGTAGCTGAGGTCGAACACGCCGTGGTGGGACGAGCCGTCCGGCCCGGTGACGCCGGCCCGGTCGATCGCGAACACCACGGGCAGGCGGTGCAGGCAGACGTCCATCATCGCCTGGTCGAAGGCCCGCTGGAGGAACGTTGAGTAGATGCACACGACGGGGTGGCGGCCGCCCATCGCCAGGCCGGCGGCGAAGGTGACCGCGTGCTGCTCGCAGATGCCGACGTCGAACACCCGATCGGGGAACTCGCGCGCGAGGTTCAGGAGGCCCGTCGAAGAGGCCATCGCCGCGGTGATCGCGACGACGTCGGGGTGTCGCGAGGCCGCCGACATGAGCGCCTCGCCGAACACGTTCGTGTACGTCAGCTCGGTCCTGCGCGGCCGGCCGGTCAGCGGGTCGGACTGCGCGCTGACCTGGTGCAGCTTGTCGATCTCATCGTCGATCGCCGGACCGTAGCCGTGGCCCTTCTCGGTGACCACGTGGATCACGGTCGGCGCCTTGAGCCGCTTGGCCCGCCGGAGCATGTCCTCCAGGTCGTCGATGTCGTGGCCGTCGACGGGCCCGGCGTACTTGAGTCCCAGGCTGTCGAACACGGTCGTCGGCTGGAGGAGCTGCTTGACGGACTCCTTGAACCGGAACGCCGCCACCTCGGCCTGCGCCCCGACCAGCGGCAGGTCGCGCAGCCGGTGCGAGACCTCCTCCTTCACGCGCTCGTAGCGGGGGTCGATCCGGAGCTGGCCCAGGTGCCGGGCCAGGCCGCCCACGGTCGGGGCGTACGAGCGGCCGTTGTCGTTGAGCACGATGACCAGGTTGGGCGGCTGCAGGTGGGCGATCTGGTTCAGCGCCTCGTACGCCATGCCGCCGGTGAGCGCGCCGTCGCCGATCACGGCGACGACATGGCCCGGGATGCCGCCCCGCAGGCGCGCCTCGGCGATGCCCAGCGCGTACGAGAGCGACGTCGAGGCGTGGCTGTTCTCGACCACGTCGTGCGGGCTCTCCGAGCGCGACGGATAGCCGGAGATGCCGCGCGGCTGACG
This sequence comes from Terriglobales bacterium, assembly GCA_035638495.1. Taxonomy (GTDB): domain Bacteria; phylum Chloroflexota; class Dormibacteria; order Dormibacterales; family Dormibacteraceae; genus CF-161. The sequence continues at coordinate 2,611 of DASQZW010000021.1, read as the reverse complement.
CAGCGTAGAGAACGCCTCGACGCGGCCGGTCAGCAGCTTGTGGACGTATGCCTGGTGGCCGGTGTCCCAGACGATGGCCTCTCGCGGGCTGTCGAAGACCCGGTGGAGCGCCAGCGTGAGCTCGACGACGCCGAGGTTGGGCGACAGGTGGCCGCTGTTCCGGGTGACCTGGTCGACGAGGAGCGCACGGATCTCGGCGGCCAGCGCCTCGAGCTGGTCTCGCGGGACGGAGCGCAGGTCTGCGGGCGAGTGAATCGACTCGAGCACTGCTACCTAGCCTAAACGGCCGAGCCGAGTGGGCGGTTCCGGCGATCGGGGGACCAGGCTGGGTCTGGGGGCGCGGCCGGAAACCCAGCCGGATCCTTGACGCCCTTGCACCCCATCTCCGGCCTTGGCTCCTGCGGTGCTCGGTCATGCATATCTATGCGCTCCCTGCGCTCCTCGTCGCCGCAGCCGGATCTGGGGCACCTGGCCGCCAATTCTCTCGGCCAGGTTTCCGGCCGCGCCCCTACACTCGCGACATGCCTGGTGAGAAACAGTTCGGCTTCGACACGCTGGCCGTCCACGCGGGCCAGCGTCCCGATCCGGTGACCGGCGCGCGAGCCGTGCCCATCTACCAGACCGGCGCGTACGTCTTCGAGGACACCGATCACGCCGCCAACCTGTTCGCCCTCCAGCGCTTCGGCAACATCTACTCGAGGATCATGAACCCCACGGTGGCGGTCTTCGAGGAGCGGATCGCCGCCCTCGAGAACGGCATCGGCGCGGTCGCGACGGCGTCCGGCCAGGCGGCCCAGCACCTCGCGATCTTCAGCCTGATGCAGGCCGGCGACGAGTTCGTCAGCTCGCGATCGCTGTACGGCGGCTCGTTCCAGCAGTTCGACGTCAGCTTCCGGAAGATGGGCATCGACGTCCGCTTCGTGGACAGCTGGGACCTGGACCAGTGGCGGGCCGCCGTCACTCCGAAAACGAAGGCGTTCTACGCCGAGACGCTCGGCAACCCGACCATCGACGTCATCGACATCGAGGCGCTGGCCGCGCTGGCGCACGAGGTCGGGGTCCCCCTCATCGTGGACAACACGTTCCCCTCGCCGTACCTGTGCCGGCCGCTCGACTGGGGCGCCGACATCGTCGTCCACTCGGCCACCAAGTTCATCTGCGGCCACGGCACGACGATCGCGGGCGTGATCGTTGACGGCGGCCGCTTTCCGTGGGACAACGGCAAGTTCCCGGGCATGACCGAGCCGTCGAAGGGGTACCACGACCTCCGCTTCTTCGAGTACTTCGGCGACTTCGGGTGGCTGATGAAGTGCCGCGCCGAGATGCTGCGCGACTACGGCCCGACCATGGCGCCGTTCAGCGCGTGGCTGCTGCTGCAGGGCCTGGAGACGCTCCACGTGCGCATGGACCGGCACGTCGCGAACGCACAGCGGGTGGCCGAGCACCTGGAGGCGCACCCCACGGTCGAGTACGTCAACTACCCGGGCCTGCCCTCCAACCGGTACCACGACCTGGCCAGGAAGTACCTGCCGAAGGGCGCCGGGTCGATCTTCACGTTCGGCATCCGGGGCGGCCGGCCGGCCGGCAAGCGGTTCATCGAGTCGGTCCAGCTGTTCAGCCACGTGGCCAATGTGGGCGACGCCAAGTCGCTCGTCATCCACCCGGGCTCGACCACGCACCAGCAGCTCTCCGACGAGGAGCTGCGGGCCGCCGGAGTCGGGCCCGAGCTGGTTCGCGTCTCGATCGGCATCGAGGACGTGGACGACATCCTGTGGGACCTGGACCAGGCGCTGGCCCAGTCGCAGCGGGAGGAGCCGGCCGAGGCGGTCGCCTCGCGCAACGGCAGGGGCCACTCCATCCTGTCCAAGGCGTTCGGCGCCCCGTACCAGGGCTAGAGGAGGCTGTTCGGATGAGCGCGGTCGGCGAGCGCAACGACTACGGCCTGACGGCCTGGGACCGCTATCGGATCCTGACGGAGTGCCGGACCATCGCCATGGTCGGCCTGAGCTCGAACTACTACAACGCCAGCTCGTTCGCCGCGATCTACCTGGACGCGAACGGGTACGACATCGTGCCGGTCAACCCCGCCCAGGCGGGCAAGCGCGAGATCCTGGGCCGGCGCGTGTACGCGAGCCTGCGGGAGGCGGCCGCCGACCACGACATCGAGATCGTGGACGTGTTCCGCCCGTCGCAGGAGGTCCCGCCGATCGCCCGTGAGGCGGTCGAGATCGGCGCCAGGGTGCTGTGGATGCAGCTCGGCGTGGTGAGCCACGAGGCGGCGGAGATCGCCAGGGACGCCGGGCTGCGAGTGGTCATGGACCGCTGCTGCAAGATCGAGCACGCGCGCTTCTTCGGCGGCCTGCGCACGATCGGGCTGAACACGGGCGTGCTGACAAGCCGCCTGGCGATGCGCCTGCCGGAGGGGTGAGGGCGGGCCGCCTACCGAGACGCCTCGTTCAGCAGCCGGACGGGAAAGCCAGCCGCCTGCGCGTTCCGCGCCAGCGGCCCGTCGAACGTCCACAGTTCGGCGCGCAGATCTTGCGCAAGGGCAATGTAGGCGGCATCGTAGGCGCTCTGTCGCTTCAGCCGAAGGGCGATATCGACAACCCGC
>DASQZW010000020.1:0-10278 GCA_035638495.1 Terriglobales bacterium | reverse complement strand
TGCTGCCGCGGCTGCCGCTGACCGTGTCCCTGGCGACCGCCCGAGTGATCGGCCTTGCCGGCGACCGGCAGACGGTCGCGGCGCTCGCGCGGTGGCTGCTGGTCCAGCTCGCGGTGCTCCAGAGCCCGGAGGACCTCGTGCTGGCCGCGGCGGTCCCGGCCACGGCGCGACCGACGTCAGGACCGTTGCTACCCCGCGCGCCGACCAGGCTGCCAAAGACCTGCTCGCCCGCATCGCGGACGCTCAGAGCGCGATCAAGAACATCGACGGCGCGCTGCACGTGCTGTCGGACACGAACCAGTGGGACGGCACCGCGGCCGTCAACTTCCGGAACAACATCAAGCCCAACTTCCAGGGCACCGAGAGCCCGTTCACGAAGTCGCTGAACGACCTCCACGGCCACGCGCTCAAGATCAAGAAGAACATCGAGGACATCATGACCACCGGCCAGGAGCAGGTCTAACCGCTCGTGGCTCGCCCCGGGCGCGTCGATCTCAGAGGCGCGCCCGGGTCCGCCGCCCTCGCTCAGGCGACGCCGGCCTTCCGCTGTCGATCCCTGAGCGACTCCACGTATTGGGAAGCGGCCACCGCGGCCGTCGTCCCGTCGCCCACCGCGGTGGCGATCTGCTTGGTCAGCTGGGCCCGCACGTCACCGACCGCCCACAGGCCCTCGATCGACGTCTGCATGTTGCGGTCCGTCAGCAGGTAGCCCGCCGGGTCGTGGTCCGCGTGGGCCTTCAACAGGTCGGAGTTGGGCACGAAGCCGACGAAGATGAACACACCTCCGACGGCCAGCTCCTTCTCCTCGCCGCGCTGCACGTAGCGGACGAGCTGGACCTTCTCGTCGCCCTCGATGCTGCGCACCTGCGCGTCGAGGATGAACTCGATCTTCGGGTTGGCGCGGGCCCGCTCCTGCAGGACGGGTTGAGCGCGGAACTGGTCGCGGCGGTGGATCAGGTAGACCTTCGTCGCGTAGCGGGTCAGGAAGTCGCCCTCCTCGAGCGCGGCGTCACCGCCGCCGACGACCACGAGCTCCTGGCCCCTGAAGAACGCGCCGTCGCACACCGCGCAGTAGGACACGCCGCGGCCCGCGAACTCCACCTCCCCCGGCACCTCCAGGCGCCGGGGCAGGCCGCCGGCGGCCATGATCACCGCAGGTGCGGAGAGGTCGGAGCCGTCGTCCATCCGGACGACCTTGCTGCCGTCGGCTGCGACGTCGACCTCGCCCACGCTCTGGAACTCGCGGAGGTCGAGGCCGAACTTGCGCGCGTGGTCCCCCATCTTGACGGCCAGGTCGGCCCCGAGCACGGACTCGAAGCCGGGGTAGTCCTCGATCAGCTCGGTGTTCAGCAGTTGGCCGCCGACCGGGCCTCGCTCCAGGAGCACCGCCTTCAGGTTCATGCGGGCCGCGTACAGTCCGGCCGCCAGCCCAGCGGGCCCGCCCCCCACGATGATGACGTCGAACTGCTCGCTCACGATCGCCTCTAAAACCCTCTGCCGCTCGCCCGGATTCCTGGCGGGGTGAGTCTAACGAAGCACACTTCAGGACCGATGTGCGGTTCCCCAGGCCCAGGAACCGCACTTCTGGACCGATGTGCGGAATCGGCCTGCTTAATACAATCGGCGGTGAAGCACGCGGGAGCTCCATCGGGGGGCTGAGAGGGCTGGAAGGCCGACCGCAACGAACCTGATCTGGGTAATGCCAGCGGAGGGAAGAAGATCGTGAGCACAGCCCGTGCGGGCGCCTCCGAGGCGTCCGGCAGCGACCGGTTCCTCCAGGTCGAGGACCGCGGCATCGAGACTGTCCCGGAGACCGAGCGCCACGGCCGCGCCCGCGAGCTCGGCTTCCTCTGGGCCGGCGCGTTCGTCAACTACGCCAGCCTGCTCACGGCGAGCCTGGCGACCAGCTTCTTCGGACTCGGCGTGTGGGACGGACTGGCCGCCACCGTTCTGGGCACCGTGGCCGGCGCCGTGATCCTCGGGCTGCTGAGCCACACCGGGCCCCGCACGGGCCTGCCCCAGGTGGCGTATACGCGGCGCGTCTTCGGCGAGGCCGGGATGAAGGTCGGCGCATTCCTCACGCTCTTCCTGGCCGTGGGCTGGTTCGCCGTGGACACGGTCATCGCCGCCCAGGCCGGCGTCCAGCTCGTCACGCTGGCCGGGCTGGGCTCGGTCGCGAGCAAGCTCGCGTTCCCGCTGGTGCTGGCCGTCGCCGCCGTCAGCGTGCTGGTCGCGGTCTACGGCCACGCCACCATCAAGGTCTTCGAGACCTTCGGCGCGCTCGCGTTCGCCGCGCTTTCCGCGATCCTCTTCGCGCTGCTCGCGCCGCAGTTCCACTGGACCGGCGGGCCGGCGGCCGGCGGCGGCGACTACGCGGGCGCGTTCGTGCTCGGATTCATGGTCTGCTTCGCCCTAGTCGCCTCCTGGTACCCGTTCGCCAGCGACTATTCGCGGTACCTGCCGTCCGACACGCCGGGGCGGGGCCTGACGTGGTGGCCCGTGGCCGGCGTCACCGTGCCGATGGCGCTGCTCGGGCTGTTCGGCCTCCTCCTCCCCACCATCGATCTCAAGCTGGCGGCCGACCCGGCCGGGGGCGTCCTGGCCGTGATCACGCGGCACGCGCCTGCCTTCGTGGCGCTGCCGTTCTTCGTGTTCGTGGTGCTCGGCGAGATCTGGGCGAACTACCTCGACGTGTACACCGCCGGCCTGGTCACGCTGACGCTGGGCGTCCGGATGCGGCGGTGGCAGACGGCGCTCGGGTGCGGCGTGCTGGGCGCCCTTCTGGCGGCGTACGCGGTCGTGATCCGGGACTTCCACACGGCGTACCAGCAGTTTCTCCTGCTCACGTACCTGTGGGCGCCGGCCTGGGCGGTGATCGTGCTGCTGGCGTTCCGCGCCGGCGGCGAGGTCCGGGCCGCGCCGGCACTCGCCGCCTGGGCGCTCGGCACCGCTGTCAGCCTCCTGTTCGTGAACTACCCCAACATCTACGCAGGCGCGCACGTGTTCAACCAGCCCTTGATCGACGCGCTGCACGGCGCCGACCTCTCGGGCCTGGTCAGCGCCGCGGTGGCCGGCGGCGGGTACCTGCTCCTCCGGCGGGCGGGGCGGTGAAGCCGCCCACCGTCCTGACCATCGCCGGCTCGGACTCCGGCGGCGGCGCCGGCATCCAGGCCGACCTCAAGACGTTCGCGGCGCTCGGCGTACACGGCACCAGCGCCGTCACCGCGGTCACCGCCCAGAACACCATGGGCGTCAGCGGCTTCGTGGAACTGTCGACGGACATCGTGCGGGCGCAGATCGACGACGTGGTCTCGGACCTTGCGCCCGCCGCCGCCAAGACGGGCATGCTCGCCAGCGAGGAGATCATCGCGACCGTGGCCGGTGCGGTGGCCGCCCACGGCCTCGCGCCGCTCGTGGTGGACCCGGTCATGGTCGCGAAGGGCGGCGCCAGGCTCCTCCGCGACGACGCGGTCGAGGCGCTGCGGGCGCGGCTGCTGCCGCTTGCGGCCGTCATCACGCCGAACCTGCCCGAAGCGGAGGTCCTGCTGGGCCGCGGCATCGCCACGCGCGCGGAGCGCGAGCGAGCCGCCGTCGACCTGGTCGGGCTGGGGTGCCGGGCCGCGATCGTCAAGGGCGGGCACGCCGCGGACGACGCGGACGACGTCTTCTTCGACGGCGCCGAGGTGACGTGGCTCGCGGGCGAGCGCATCGACACGCGCAACACGCACGGCAGCGGGTGCACGTTCAGCGCCGCGATCGCCGCCGGCCTCGCCTGGGGCCGGCCCATGAGGCGCGCGCTCCACGACGCCAAGGTGTTCATCAGCGGGGCGATCCTCGGCGCCCTGGAGGTCGGCCATGGCCACGGTCCGGTGAACCCGATGTGGGGGGTCGTACCCTGGCGTCGTGAGTGAGTTCCACTTCTCGCCGAGGCCGAACCGGGCGGCGGAGATTCGCTGGCGGCCATGGTCCGCCGAGGCGTTCGACGAGGCGAAGGCCGGGGACAGGCCGATCCTGCTGTCCATCTCGGCGGTGTGGTGTCACTGGTGCCACGTGATGGACGAGACCACGTACTCGACCGACGGCGTGATCGACCTGGTCAACCGCGAGTACGTGCCGGTCCGGGTCGACAACGACGTCCGGCCGGACATCAACCAGCGGTACAACATGGGCGGCTGGCCCACGACGGCGTTCCTGACCCCGCAGGGGGACATCCTGACCGGCTTCACGTACGTGCCGCCGGAGCAGATGACGGACGCGCTCGCGAAGGTGGCCGCCTTCTATCGGACGAACAAGCCCGAGATCGTCGCGCGCGTGCTCGAGGGACGCAAGCGGGCGGCGACCACCGTCGCGGCAAGCGCCGGCTCCCTCGAACCGGGACTGGTCGACCGGCTGCTGGGCAACGTGGAGACGGCCTACGACAACGAGCACGGCGGCTTTGGCACCGCCCCGAAGTTCCCGCAGACGGACGCCATCGCGCTGCTGGCCGAGCAGTCGGTGCTGCGGGGCGAGCCGAGCCTGATGGAGATGGCCCGTCACACGCTGGCGAAGATGGCGGGCGGCGGCACGTACGACCACGTGGAGGGCGGCTTCTTCCGCTACTCGACCACCGCGGACTGGAGCGTGCCCCACTTCGAGAAGATGCTGGAGGACCACGGCGGCCTGATCGCCGCGCTGGCCACGACCGGCCAGGCGGAGATCCTGGACGACGCGACGCGGTACCTGGACACGGTGCTCAGGGACCCCGAGACCGGCCTCTACGCCGGCAGCCAGGACGCCGACGAGGAGTACTTCGCGCAGGACGCCGCCGGCCGCCGCGAGCGCACGGCGCCGTACGTCGACCGGCGCGTGTACGCCGCGTGGAACTGCGGACTGGCCGTCGCCTACCTGTGGGCCGACCTATGGCTCGGCCGTGCCGCGCTGCGCGAGCGGGCCGCGGCGCTGCTGGACCGGCTGTTCGCCGACCTGTGGACGCCCGACGGCGGGATGCGCCACACGGTGGACGCCGGTGGCCAGCTCGGCGATCAGGTCTGGGCGCTGTGGGCGGCGGTGCGCGCGGCGGCGACGCTGGGCGAGCCCTGGCGGGCGCGGGCGCTGGCGCTGGCGGCCCACCTGGAGGCCCGTTACGCGGACCCCGAACTGCACGGGTACTTCGACCGCGCGGCGGGGGACGAGCTCGGCCGGCTGGAGGAGCGGATCAAGCCCCTGGCCGAGAACTCCATCGCCGCGATCGCGCTGACCGAGCTGGACGCGCTCGCCGGCGACCCGGCGCTCGGTCTGCGCGCCCGCGCACAGCGAACGCTCGCCTCGGTGGCCGCGCTGCCCCGCCGATACGGCACGATGGCGGCCGTCTTCGCCCGCGCCCTCGACCGCGCGCTGCGCGAGCCGGTGAAGCTGACCACCCTCGACCCGGACCTCGCCCGCGCACTGCTCGGCGCATACCCTTACGCCATGATCGAGCGAGCGGGCGACGAGCGCGGAACCCTCTGCGTCGGAACGACCTGCCTCGCCCCGACCGCCAGCGCCGAGGAGCTGATCGCCTCGGTCACGGCGTCGCGTGCCTGAGAGCCGGCGGCGGTACCGGCGGCGCGTCGACGCCGCGCTGGAGAACCCGCGCCTGCAGGAGGCGATGACGGGCGCGATGACCGCCCTGCGCACGATGCGCGAGCGCGGCTTCCAGTCCCACGACTTCGCGGCCGGCCGCGACGAGCTGAAGCGCCGGCGACAGGCCAACCTGCCCCGCCTGCCGGAGCTGCTGGCGCAGTTCCGCGAGCGGCTCGAGGCCGTCGGCGGGGAGTTCCACTTCGCCACGGACGCCGCCCAGGCTCGCCGCATCATCGGCGACATCTGCCGGCACGCGGGCGCCGGCATCGTGACCAAGAGCAAGTCCATGGCGACCGAGGAGATCGGGCTCAACCGACACCTGGAGTCGCTGGGGATGGAGGTCGTGGAGACCGACCTGGGCGAGTACATGGTCCAGCGCCTCGGCCAGCACCCGAGCCACCTGCTCGCGCCCGCGATCCACCTGACGGTCGAGGACTGGGCCGAGGAGTTGGGAGTCCCGCCCGACCGCGACGCGATCATGGCCCACGCGCGGCGGACGCTGCGCGAGAAGTTCATCGACGCGTCGGTCGGGATCAGCGGCGCCAACGCGGCCATCGCGGAGACCGGCACCGTCATGATCGTCACGAACGAGGGCAACGCCGACCTGACGATCACGCTCCCGCGCGTGCACATCGCGGTGTTCGGGATCGACAAGGTCATCGCCAGCCTCGACGACGCGGTCGCGCTGCTGCGCATGCTGCCGCGCTCCGCGACCGGCCAGGTGATGAGCGCGTACGTGAACTGGGTGACCGGCCCCTCGCGCTCGTCGGACATCGGATTCCAGCCGGTGATGGGTGCCCACGGGCCGCGCGAGATGCACTGCGTGGTGCTGGACAACGGCCGCACGGACATGCTCGCCGACCCCGTCTTCGCGGACGCGCTGACGTGCGTCCGGTGCGGCGCCTGCTCGAACGCGTGCCCGGCGTTCATGGCGGTCGGGGGCCACCAGTTCGGGCACATCTACAGCGGGCCGATCGGCCTCGTGCTGACGCCCTTCCACCACGGCCTCGAGGCGGCCGAGCTCCCGAACTCCCTGTGCACGCAGTGCAACGCCTGCCAGGAGATCTGCCCGGTGGACATCCCGCTGCCCCGACAGATCCTGGAGCACCGCCGCAAGGGGAAGCGGAAGACGCTCGCGAAGCGGGCACTGCTCGAGGTGTGGTCCCGGCCGGGCCTGGCCCAGGCCGGGATGCGCATGGCGGCGCCGGTCAGCCGTGCGCTGGGCGTGGGCCCGATGCCGCTCGCGCCCCGGCCGTACCGCTCGCGCGCCCAGCCGGGCGGCGAGGGCTCGCCGGTCACGGTGTTCGCGTCCTGCCTGGTGGACCGGATGCTCCCGGAGGCCGGCGTCGCGCTGGAGCGCATCCTCCGGGCGGCCGGACACCGGGTCGAGTTCCCGCCCGCGCAGTGGTGCTGCGGCCTGATCTCCAGCAACGCGGGCGACTTCGCGCGCGGGGCGCGGCTGTTCGAGCAGCTGGCCGGTGCGTTCTCGAGCACGGAGGGGCCGATCGTGACGCCGTCCGCGTCGTGCTTCGGCGCGGTGACCATCGACTCGCTGGAGTGGGACGGCGCCGGCGGGTCCCTCGCCGCGATCCGGCTTCGCGAGCGGGTGCGCGACTCCACGCGGTTCGTGCTGGAGCTGCTCGAGGCGCGGCCGGCGCTGGTACGGCCCGCCGGACCGGGCGAACGCCTTCGGGTCGCGTACCACGACTCGTGCCAGTCGAAGCGACAGCTGGGACTGGTCGCCGAGCCGCGGGGGGTGCTGGGGCTGGCCGGCTACGAGGTGGTCGACCTGCCGGACATCGCGAACTGCTGCGGGTTCGGGGGCACGTTCTCGCTGGACTGGCCGGAGGTGGCGGACCGGATGGCGCAGTGGAAGCTGGACGCGGTGGCGCGAACCGGCTGTGCCGTCGTTGCGTCGGACAACCCGGGCTGCCTCGCGCACATCAAGGCGGCGGCCGCGCGCCGGGGCCTGGACCTGCGAGTGGCGCACGTGCTCGAGCTCGTGTCCGAGCGGATGGCGTAGGCATGGAGCTGGACTTCCTGCTCGTCGCCGATCGCGCCGAGGCGGTGAACGGCAAGCTCTACCTGCTCGGTGGTGGCTGGGACCGGATCACGCTGCCGCAGTTCCCCGGCTCGGCAAACTTCGACGTCGCGCTCGGCGTGATGGTCGCGTACACGGAGACGAACGAGCGGCACGATTTCCACCTCACTCTGGAGGACGACGACAACCAGGTCGTCCTCGGCCCGGTCACCGGCCAGCTCGAGCTCGGGCGGCCGCCCGGCCTGAAGCCGGCGCAGGCACAGCGGTTCATGGTGGCGGTCCGCGGCCCCTTCCCCATCCCGCACGCTGGCTGCTTTCACTGGGTGGTGTCGCTCGACGGTCATCGGGCCGGGCACACGACGTTCTGGGCGGACCCGGTGCCGGCCCAGACCGCGTGAGGGCGGGCCATCTCCTGGACTGAGGTTCCGCCCGAGTCCGTGGGCATGGACCCCTCGCTGGTGCGGGCGGCGGCGCGGTGCGCCGCGGAGCGCCTGGCCGGCCACGACGCCGCCGGCCAGCTCGTGGTGCTGCGGCGGGGCAAGGTCGTGCTGGACCGCGCGTTCGGCGCCAGGCCGTCCAGCCTCTTCCTGATCTATTCGTGCAGCAAGCCCTACGCGGCGCTGGCCGTGCACCTGCTGGTCGAGAGTGGCCAGGTCTCGCTGGACGAGCCGATCGCGAAGTGGTGGCCCGAGTTCGGCCGCCGCGGCAAGGGCGCGATCACGGCCAGACACGTGCTCACGCACCGGGCCGGGGTTCCGGACGACTTCGCGGTGTGGACGCTCACCACGGCCACCGACTGGGCCGCCAGCGTGCGGCGGATGGAGGCCCTCGTTCCGCGCTGGCCGGCGGGGGAGGTCACGGCCTACCACGCGCTCACGTACGGCTGGATCCTCGGCGAACTGGTGCGCCGCGCGTCGGGGGAAAGGATCGAGTCGCTCCTGCGCGAGTCCCTGCTGGGGCCGATCGGCCTCAGAGACACGTTCCTCGGCCTCCCCCCCGCCGAGTGGTCGCGTTCCGTGCGCGTGGTGCCCGCGGGGAGCCGCACGGAGCTCGCGAACGCGCTGGTCTTCAACCGCCGGCGGTACCGGCAGGCGGTGGTTCCGGCCGCCACGGTCTGCGCGACCGGCCGCGACGTGGCGCGCTTCTTCGAGATGCTCCGGCTGGGCGGCACGCTCGACGGCGTCCGCGTGCTGCGGCCGGACACGATCGCGGAGGCCCTGCGGCCGGCGACGGTGGGCGTGGACGTGGACCGGACGCTGGGCCGGCGCGTGCGGTGGGCGGAGGGCTTCCACCTGGGCGGCGTGCACTCGCCGGTGGACCTGGCCCGGTTCATGGGCGACCTGAGCACGTCCCATGCGTTCGGCGCGGTCGGCAGCGACTGCTGCACCGTCTGGGTGGATCCCGAGCGGGAGCTCGTGTTCGTCTACCTGACAGGGCTGCTGCTGCCGACGGGCTCGGGGATCATGCACCACGGGCTGGTCGCCGACTGCGTCCTGCGCGCGTGCGGGTGAGGGGCGCTGTCACTCATTCGAGGTCTGCGATCCCGCCTTCTCACGGTGAGGTAACATGCGTGTCTGCGTTTTGCGTGCGAGCTGGGACGAGTTGATCCGCCCTACCAACAGTGCACCCCTTCGTCATGACACCACGCCTGCACACTCCCCAACCAGGCCCGCCGAGCCGACTGCGCACGAATGTGTACGTGGATGGCTTCAATCTGTACTACGGCTGCCTGAAGGGAACGAGCTTTCGCTGGTTGGATCTGCACAAGCTGTTCACGCTGCTGCTGCCACGCAATACCATCCATCGGATTCGCTACTTCACTGCTCTCGTAGCGCCCCGGCCGACGGATCGCGATGGCCCGCTCCGACAGCAGATGTACATCAGAGCGCTCCGGACGATTCCCTGCATATCCGTTCACTATGGCCAGTTCCTGACGAAGCAGGTCGCGGTGCCTCTGGTCGGCACCGGGCCCAACGTTCGCACAACGCTGGCATGGCGGACTGAGGAGAAGGGCTCCGATGTCAACCTGGCGACCCTGCTGCTCCTCGATGCGTTTCGCGACGACTTCGAGGTGGCCGTGGTGGTGTCGAACGATTCCGATCTCGTCCTGCCCATCCGGGTCGTCCGCGAGCAGTTTGGCAAGGTCGTCGGCGTCCTGAATCCGCATCCGAAGCCGAGCCATGCGATCCGCGCCGCAGCGGACTTCATTCGACCGATCCGACGCGGTCCGCTCAGTGTCAGTCAGTTCCCGAGCAGCTTCGTGGACTCGAAGGGCAAGATCTCCAAGCCCACTACCTGGTGAGAATTGAGCTGAGGCCGCCCTGTCGGGCGGCCTCGCGCCCCACCGCCGAAGCGGTGGGGGGGATTGAGCTGATTATAGGGGCGCGGGCCGCAGCGTCAGCCCTCGGGCAGCCGCATTGCCAGCCGGCTCGTCACCACGCCCGTGTTGAGCCCGATGGTCCGAAGGCCCCCGAAGAAGCGCGCGTGCTCGATCTTGCAGCAGCGGTCCATGACCACCTGCAGCCCGGCGTCCCTGGCGATCTCCGCCGCCTCGTGGCTCACCACGCCGAGCTGCATCCACAGCACCCTGGCGCCGATCTCGACCGCCTCACGGGCGATCGGCGGGACCTCCTGCG
>DASQZW010000019.1:0-5399 GCA_035638495.1 Terriglobales bacterium | reverse complement strand
CTCCGACTCGACCGCGCCCCGGTCGGCCGGCCACAGGACGACCAGCGTGTGCGAGTCCATCACGTCCGACAGCGACCGAGCGGGCAGGTCCAGCGCGGCCAGGAGCTCCTGCACCTCTCCGTCGTCGCTCTTGATCACGAGGGACCGGTAAGCCGGCGCGAGCTTCAGGTTGATCGCGAGCGCCTGCTTCTGGATGGCCAGCTCGTTGTCGAACGTGTCGCTGACCAGTGAGTGGAGGAGCCGGCCCCGCGCGCGCGTGCCCCGCAGCAGGTGCTGCTCGCGCGCGTGCACGTACGTCCTCGTCACCTGCGCCGCGACCTGGTCGAGCGCGGCGAACACGTAGTTCGCGGTGGTCACCAGCGCCTCCGGGCTGGCCTCGGGGTGGTCGCGCCAGGCGCGCAGGATCGCGTTCCACGCCACCCTGGCCGCCATCCGATACGCGGCGAGCACCGGCTCGACCGAGGTGGCGGTGCGCGCCTGGAGGATGCCGAGCTGCGCGACCTCGCGCAGCTCGCGCTGCGTCGCCGGCCGCGCTTCCCTGGCGGTGGCGAGGAAGAGGTCGATGCCCGCCTCGCAGGCGTGCTCGATCGCCTCCCGGCGCGGCACGGGTCCGGCCGAGTCCTCCCATCGGACGAGCGTGACCACCGCGCGCGTCATGTGCCGTGCAAGCGCCGGCCGGCGCCGGGCGATCTCGTCGATCAGCGGACCGGGCAGGGCTGGATTGGACTTGGTGGCCACTCTCGACATGCTGGCACTCTACGGCGGGCAGTACGCTGTTGGACATGGGCCAGTATCGGGAGCTCGAGCCGATCCCGGGTCTGCGCGAGCATCTGAGCTGCGTCTGGTACCAGGCCGTCGGGGCCGACGAGCCCTCGCTTCAACAGCGGGTGCTGCCCGACGCCTGCATCGACATCGTCTGGCAAGCGGGCCACTCGCCGAACATCGCCGGGCCCGACACCGGCCCGGTGCTGGCCGTTCTCGGAGCGGGCGGGATCCTGGTCGGAGCACGGTTCCGGCCCGGGCGCGCGCCCGACGTCCTGGGCGTCGCGGCGGACGAGCTGCGGGATGCCCAGCCCGAGCTGGGCGCGATCTGGGGCGACGCGACCGCCCGCGGGCTGGCGGAATCCGACGCCACCGGCTCGGTCGGGGCCATGCTGCGTGAGCTCCAGGCGCAGATCCTGGCCACGGCCGCCGCGGCGCGCGACGGGGATGTGCGGCGCGCGACCCTGGCCTGGGCGCGCGGGAGGGCGGGCCTGGACCGGCTGGGCGCCGAGCTGCACCTCGGCCACCGCCAGCTGCGCCGGCGGGTCGAGGAGCGGTTCGGTTACGGGCCCGCGGTGCTGCGGCGGGTGCTGCGCCTCCAGCGCCTGCTGGCGCTGGCGGCGCGGCACCGCGGATCGCTTGCCGACCTGGCGCTGGCGGCCGGCTACGCGGACCAGGCCCACATGACACGCGAGTGTCAGCGGCTGGCCGGCCTGAGCCCGGTCAGACTGCTTGCCTGGTGGCTCCCGACTCCTCCTTGACGAAGGCGAGGATCTGGCGCCACGAGTCGTCGCACGCGGACGCGTGCTCGGCGAACGTGCGGTCGAAGAACGAGTGGGGGGCGCCCTCGTAGGTCACCATCCGGTGCCGGACGCCGGCCGCCGTCAGCTCGGTGTCGAACTTCTCGAACTCCTCCGGCGGCGTGAAGTCGGCTCCAGCCACGAGCAGCAGCAGGGGCGCCTCCATGCTCGGCATCACGTCCCGGACCCGAGCCGGCACGCCGTAGAAGCCGATGCTGCCGGCCAGGCCGTGGCCGCCGGCCGACTGCCGCCACGACTGGGCGCCTCCGAAGCAGAAGCCGACCGTGAACACTGATCGCACGTCGCCCATCTGGCCCGAGCGGAGGAACTCGACCGCGGCGCGCACGTCCGCGTTGATGCCCTCCGGCGTCGTCTGCTGCACGTGCGAGCGGAAGTCCCACTCCTCGTCCCGGCCGCCGTCGCCGGCCGTGCGCCCGAAGTAGTCGATCGCGACCGCGTCGATGCCGGCCTCCGCGAAGCGCTGCGCAAGTTCCTTGTAGAAGCTGTGGAGCCCGCGCACGTCCGGCAGGATCACCATCCCGGCCCCGGTCGGCTCCGCGGCCCGCGCGAAGTAGGCCATGAGGCGGTTGCCGTCAGCAGCCGTCAGGTGAATGTCGCCCTGTTCGGCGGCGGCGCCGCCGATGGGCGGCAGCGGCGGTCGAGCGTCGTCGGAGTAGCACATGGACGACTATGTTGCGCCGAACCCGGCGGACGTCACACCCCGGCGGACCAGCCCTGCTCCAGGCGGACGACAGGCTCCCAG
Organism: Terriglobales bacterium; assembly: GCA_035638495.1. Lineage (GTDB taxonomy): Bacteria > Chloroflexota > Dormibacteria > Dormibacterales > Dormibacteraceae > CF-161. The sequence continues at coordinate 3,074 of DASQZW010000019.1, read as the reverse complement.
CCGAGCCGCCTGCAGAACCGTCCGGCGCCCGACTCCTCCTGCCCCGCCGCCAGCGCGATGACGACCCGGCTGACGCCGACCATGCGCAGGAACGGCACGGTTCGGCGCACCAGCCACTCGCCGGCGCCCCTGCCCCGCCACTCCTCCCGGATCCGGAGCGCGCACAGCTCGGCCCAGCCGGCCAGTGCCGGCAGGCTGCCGCCGCACGAGAGGTCCGGCGACCACTCCAGGAAGCCGATCTCGGCGCCGTCGAGCTCGGCCAGGAACCGCTGCCCCGGCTCGTCGGCGACGGCACGCACCGCCAGTCCACGCACGGGCGGGGCGGGCGTGCCCGCCTCCGGCAGCCGGCCTCCGTACAGCACCTGCTCGTGCACGGCGATGGCCTCGAAGCCAGCGCGGATCAGCGCCGCGGACACGTGGGGCCAGCTCTCCGGCACGCCGCTCACGACCGGCACCGGGAGCGAGGTGTCGCACGCGTACACGCGGGTGGGTCCCCAGGACGATACGAGGTCTCGGGCCGCGTCGATGAGCGCGTGGGCGGCGGACTCGGCCTCGGGCCAGAACAGCAGCCAGGCCAGCTCCGCCGTCCCGCGGTAGCCGGCCCCGACCGCGGTCCCGGTCGTGTAGCGCAGGACATGCGCGGCGCCGAGCAGCCGATCCTCCTCGACCGCGCAGAGAGTGTGCCGCTCCGCGACCCAGAGGTCGAAGTCGGGGTCGCCCGGCTGCGCACGCAGGCTCCCGGCGAGCACGGCGGCTGGGAGGCGCCACCCCGGCACCACCCCCGCGAGGTGGCAGTTGACGAGTCGCTGGAGCTGGTCGAGGTGGAGGTCCCGGTGCGGCTCTATGGATACCATGCGTCGGCGGCGCTCAGACGTTGGGGGTGGGCGAGGTGCGGCCGGCCAAGTGGGTCCAGCGTACACGGACCTGACAGGCGTGCGTTCCCCGTGCGCGATCCGGGTGCGCGCTACAGCCAGCCCTTCTCCTCGGCGATGCGGGCCGCCTCGGCGCGGTTGCGCGCGTTCAGCTTCTGGATGGCCGAGGACAGGTGGTTGCGAACGGTGCCCTCGGACAGGAACAGGCGCCGGGCCACCAGCGCCACGCTGGAGCCGTCGGCCGAGGCCGCGAGCACCTCCGTCTCGCGGCTCGACAGCGGTGTGTCGCCCTCCGTGAGCGCCTGCGCCGCAAGCTGCGGGTCGACCACGCGCTCTCCGGCCATCGTGCGCCGGATGGCCACCGCCAGGTCGGAGGCCGGCGCGTCCTTGAGCATGAACCCGCTCGCGCCCGCCGCCATCGCGCGGCGCAGGTAGCCCGGACGTCCGAAGGTCGTGAGGATGAGCACCCGGCACTCGGGACGCCGCGACCGCAGCTGCGCCGCCGCGGCGATCCCGTCGCCGCCCGGCATCTCGATGTCGAGCAGCGCCACGTGCGCGCTGGACGCCATCGCGGCCGGGAGCACCTCGTCGCCGCGGCCGACCTGCGCCACGACGTCGATGTCCGGCTCGAGCGACAGGAGTGCGGCCATCGCGCCGCGGACCAGCTCCTGGTCCTCAGCGAGCAGGACCCGGATCACGGCGCCGCCGCTCTCACCGGCATCGGCGTCTCGCGAAGCGGCAGGCTCACCGCGAGCCGGAAGCCGCCCTCAGGCCGCGGTCCCGCGATCAAGGTGCCGTCCCGGGCCGATACGCGCTCGCGCAGTCCGCGAAGGCCGTTGCCCTGGTCGCACCCCTCGCAGCCGACGCCGTCGTCCAGCAGCTCCAGGTCCACGTGGTCGTCCCCACGGACCACGCGGATCTCCGCGTGCGCGGCGCGGCTGTGCCGGATCACGTTGGTGACGCCCTCCCGCAGCGCCCAGGCCAGGGTGCTGTCGACCGGGGTGGGCAGCCCGCCCGCGAGCGCCTGCAGCCGCGTCTCGATGCCGGCCGCTCCGAGGGTCGCCCGGGCGCTCTCCAGCTCCTGGCTCAGACCGAGCTGGCGGTACCCGGCGACCGCCTCGCGCACCTCGCGCAGGGCCTCTCGGGCGACGCGCTCCACGTCGCGGATCTCGTTCGCCGCACGCTCCGGATCGGCGTCGCCGAGCCTGCCGGCCAGCTCGGACTTGAGGACGATCACCGACAGGCTGTGGCCGAGCAGGTCGTGCAGGTCACGGGCGAATCGGAGCCGCTCCTCGGCGACCGCCAGCCGGCCCACCTCCTCGCGGGCCTGCCGCAGCTGGACGGTGGTCTCGATCAGGTAGCCGATCCCGAGCATCGACAGGCCTCCGAGCGCCGCCCCGCCCAGGATGTAGGGCCAGGTGTCCAGCGGGGCGTGCGTGGACAGCGCGACCGCCAGAGCCAGGACCAGCACCCCGACCACCAGCGCGAGCGCCGAGCGCCGCTCCCAGCTCGACGCGCCGGCGACCACCGTGCAGTAGGTGAAGAGTGCGATCCAGCCCCAGTCGTGCACCGACATGCCGGCCGCGATGGCGCACAGCCCGATGAGCAGGACGACCGTCTGCCGGGGCAGCCGAGCGTCGAACGCGTGGTGCAGCCAGTACCAGACATAGACGGCGATGAAGAGCACCAGCGCAGCCAGCACCAGCGCACGCGGCGCGATCGGTCCCCGCGCCGTGAGCTGCTGGTACATGGCCGGGACCAGGTACAGCAGGTACCCGCAGGCGAAGAACAGGCCCCACCGGCGGCCGCGCCGCCCGTAGTCGTCCATGTCAACCATGAGCCTACGTCCGCGGGGCCGGCCGGGGAAGTGACGGTGCTCGCCTTTCCGCAATGACGGATGTCACCCGCAAATCCCGACGTCCGCGACTGGTGCCCATCACGGCCGGATTCGTACGCTGGACCGCGTCATGGAACCCGCTGTCGAGCTCATCGACGCTCACAAGAGCTATGGCTCGGTGCAGGCGCTGAAGGGCGTGAACCTCGCGATCCCCCAGGGGGAGCTGATCGCGATGCTCGGGCCCAACGGCGCCGGGAAGACCACGGCGATCAGCCTGATGCTCGGCCTCCGCAAGCCGACCGCGGGTCGCGCCCTCCTGTTGGGGATGGATCCGACCCAGCGGCGCGCGCGCAGCCGGTGCGGCG
>DASQZW010000018.1:0-11566 GCA_035638495.1 Terriglobales bacterium | reverse complement strand
CCGCAGCCGCGGGCTGGACGGCGGCCGCCCCCCAGGTGTCGCGGTGACGCCGTCGCTCGAGCCGGTGGGCTCCGGACGGCTGGCGGCGCTGGCGTACCAGCACCTGCGGGGGGAGATCCTCCGGCTGCGTCTGCGAGCCGGCACGGTGCTGATCGAGGGGTCCATCGCCGGCGCGCTGGGGATGTCGAAGACGCCGGTCCGGCACGCGCTCCACGCCCTCCGTCACGAGGGGCTGCTGGAGGCCGGTCCACGGCGCCAGCTGGTCGTCCGCAGCCTGTCGCCCGTCCAGCGCGCCGAGCTGGTGGCGGTCCGCGAGGCGCTGGAGCGGATCGCGGTCAGCTCCGCCTGCGAGAACATGGGCTACGACGACTTCGACCACCTGCGCACGCTGCTGCGGCGCCAGCGTCGGTTCGCGGAGGCAGAGCAGGAGGACGACTTCGTCGACTGCGACGAGGAGATGCACATCGCCATTGCGACGCGATCCGGGCTGCACCTGGTACCCCAGTTCCTCGGCCAGCTCCGCGGCTTCGTCCGGCTGATGCAGATGACGGCCCGCCGCGACCCCGGCCACCGGTTCCAGGTCGTCGAGGAACACGTCCGGCTCGTGGACGCGATCGAGGCGCGCGACCGGGAGGAGGCGCTGGCCGCGCTGGCGCACCACCTCCACACGAGCGACTACGTCATCGCCGGGTGAGGTTCGCCTGCGGCGTCTGCCGGGACGGGCATTCGTCCGACGCGCTCTGTCTGCGTCACCTGCGGCACCTCGCCGGGCGGCTGACCTGGGACGACCTGCGCCGGCATGCCTCGAACCTCACCGGCGCGATCGAGCAGGCCGATGGCCGCGCCACGCTGCTGGTGCTCTGGGGAAGCGACGGTCTCGGGCACCTCGGTCCCGATGACGAGTCCTGCTCGATCTGTTCGGCGCGCGTCCGGCAGTTCGAGTGGCTGGCGGACGCAATCCATCGATTCCCGGTCCAGGCGCGAGGCGCGGCGGTCGCCATCTGCGAGTCCCACGCGTGGTGGTTCGCGGCCTTCTCGCAGGGCGCGGGCCGGATGCTGGCGGACGTCGCGGCAGCGGAGTGGACCGGGCGCCTCCGCTGGCTGCAGGCCGGCCTCGAACACCGGCCGCCGGATCGGCTGGCCGGACGGATGCGGGCGCTCCCGGCGACGCTGGCCGGTCTCGCCGACGACCAGGGCCGGCTCCACATCGCCGTCATCCTGCGGGCCACCGCCGCGGCGGCGATCCGCTCGCCCGACGCGGCGCTCGCGCGCCTGACCGCCGTCGCGTTCGGCACCCAGGCATGCCCGGTGTGCCACGCCGAGGACGACATGGCGCGGCTGGTCGCCGCGAGCGGAGGCGCCGCCGTCTGCTCGTCGCATCGCGGCCTGGCGGCCGGGGTTGGACAATTGCCTGCTGCCGATCGGCCCGGGCGCGATCGCGCGTGACAATGGGTGCGAGGAGATGACCACGTGACCGAACCACGGCGATTCAGCTCGGACGAGGCGGCCGCGATCGGCGGGCGGCTCGGGATCGACTGGGCGTCCTCCCCGTTCGACGTCGAGCAGTTCCGCGCGGGCATGGACGTCGAGCTGGAGCACGGCTCGCGCGACCGGGCCACGAACGTCACCGACGACGACCCGATCACCACCGGCAAGATCGCGCTCGCCCACCTCCACGAGTTCCCCGACTACTACACCAGGCTGGAGCGCATGGAGACCGAGGCGCACGCGTACTGGAGCTCCCGCCCGGCTCACGAACCCGGCCGGTAGCTCCCCAGGATCTCCATGTAGTTCAACCGCTCGAAGGCGTCGCCGGCGCGCAGCCGCCTGTGGCTGAGCATCCTGTTCGTTCATCGCAACTCCTCCGCGGCGGCTGCCGCTCATGGCGGCCGCCGGCCTGTCTTCAGGGTCGTCCCTCTCATCCGCCGGAACCAGGGCCGGTCGGCCCTCGATGCCAGGGCCGCCTCGCGCGATCAGGCGCGCGCCGGCCGGCGGGGCGTCGAGGGCACGGCCCTTCGCCGTGTGGATCGGGGACGGCGCCGCGGCGCCGTCCCCGACCCCGTTACCGGCCCGACGGAACCGGCGGGGTGGTCGCGCCGGCGGCCGGCTGGGCCGGGCGCGCGGCGTCCCCTGTGCCGCGGTAGTAGTCGCGCCAGATCAGGCGGTGGAGCGGGACCCAGCGCGGGATGCTCCGAACGACGGGGATGAACGGGAGCAGGACCAGCGCCGCGCTCAGGCCGGCCATCGTGATCACGACCATGAGGTCGGCGTTGGCGTTCCCGTTGAACGGCGGCACCTGGTACCAGAGCGTGTACAGCCAGAGCCAGGTCTGGCCGGGGTAGCTGCCGGTCTCGTTCATCATCCCCCACTGGTTGCCCAGCAGGTGCTGGTCGGAGGCCAGCGAGGAGAGGTAGGTGCCGTCGCCCATGAAGAGCAGCGGCCGCGTGTAGTCGGTCTGGTAGAAGCCGCCGGTGCTCAGCAGATAGCCGTCCAGGGCGCCGGCGCGGGCGATCTGGAGCAGGTTCGCCATCATGACGGGCAGCGGCCCGTAGTCGCCGCCGGCGACCACGACCCGCCCGTTGTCCTCCTTGGCGTCCTGGAGGGCCTTGGTGTAGGCGTCGAGCCAGGCGACGCGCTGGCTGTCGCTGGCCCCATTGTACTGCGAGAGCGCGGCGGTCAGGTCGGCGTTGCCGGCCGACGAGGCCTGCAGCGGGTTGAGGACGAACTCCTTCGCCGAGTCGACGGGCAGGCGGACCCCGACCCATGACTGCGGCGAGACCGGGCCCAGGCTCTGCACCGAGCTGGAGCCGTCGTTGTACGGCGCGCCATAGCCGGCGCTGACGGTGGTGCCGGCCAGCTCGCCGGCGGCGGTGGTGACCAGGTCGACCGGCTGCTTCTGGGCCCAGCTCTGGATGGTCACCGAGGGCACGTCCGGCGAGGACAGGACCGCGGCCAGGACCAGCACCAGCGCCAGCGTGCCCACCAGCGCGACCGCCAGCTCCCTGACCAGGTCGTAGGGTCTGGTCATTCCGACTCCTCCGCGGGCGCGTCGATCGGCGCCACCACGCCGCGCATCCGGACCTGGACGATGTGGACCACCACCAGGACCGTGACCGCGACGGGGACCAGCATCACGTGCAGCCCGTACATCTGGCCGAAGTTGAGGACGTTGAAGAAGCCGCCGGCACCGCTGGCGTTTACGGCGTCCTTGGCGTTGGCCGCGATCCACTGGGAGTCGAGGTTCTGCTGCGCCAGATAGCCCGTGAATGCGGCCACGATGCTGACCAGGAAGATGATGGCGCCGATCATCCAGGTAGGCGCCCGTCCGTCCCGCCAGCTGGCCATGAAGAACTGGCCCCACAGGTGCAGGACCATGAACACGAAGAAGAGCTGGACGCTCCAGAAGTGCAGGCTGTTGAAGAAGCGCCCGGTCGAGGTCGTGTGCCACCATTGGGGCCCGAAGAAGGCGAGGATCACCCCGCTCGCGATCACCCAGACCAGCGCCGCGATCGTGATCACGCCGAACACGTAGACCCACGACCCCACATACACCGGCTGGCGGTCGGGCAGCAGGCGCTCGATCGGCAGGCCCCGGGCCAGGCGCTGCTGGACGGCGCGTGTCCAGCTCGGGGCCTGGACCTCCGTCCCCACGTCGTCGCTCATTGCGAGCCACCTCCTCCCCTGCCGCCCTCGCGCGGGAACGGGACGAGGATCGCGATCAAGAAGAGCGCGATCATCGCCGCGATCAGGGCGAGGTTGGGCAGCGAGATCACGATGAACCCGAGATGCAGATATCCGGCGGGGTTGTCCACTCGGCTCGCCTCCTGTTGCTTGATTGGCTCAACCGTGCCGGCGTGGCGGCCGGCCGCCCAGGGCCGTTCGGACGGCTCCCCGGAGGCCGTTCGGACGGCTCCCCGGAGGGCGTCCGACCGCTGGCGGGCGGCGGCGCGGCGCTCATCCTGGGGGTATGGAAGTGGCTGTGTCCCGGCTGCGCGCCGCGTACTCCGCGACGGCGGGCAGCCCGCGCGTGGTGGCCGCGATCACCGCCGCGGGCATCACGGCCGGCGGCGTCGCCTGGCTCGCCGGCGAGCACGCGGCGGCGGACCTGGTCTGGGCCGTCGTCACCGCGCTGGCGCTGATCCCGCTCGCCGTGAGCGTCGTGCAGGACCTGCTGCGTCGCCGGCCCGGCGTCGACCTCATCGCGCTGCTCGCGATGTCCGCAGCGCTGGGGCTGGGCCAGGCCCTCGCCGGCGCGGTGGTCGCCCTCATGCTCTCCGGCGGCCTGGCCCTGGAGGCGCACGCGGGGGCGCGCGCCCGCCGCGAGCTGTCCGCGCTGCTGGCCCGGGCGCCGCGCTCGGTCCGCCGCCACAGCGGCGGGGCGCTCGAATCGGTGCCGATCGAGGAGGTCAGGCGCGGCGATCTGCTGCTGGTGGCGACCGGCGAGGTGCTGCCGGTCGACGGGGTCGCGGTCACAGCGGTGGTGCTGGACGAGTCGGCGCTGACGGGCGAGTCCCGCCCCGTCGAGCGAGGCGCCGGCGCGGTGGTCAGGAGCGGCGCGGTCAACGCCGGCGCGCCGTTCGAGCTGCGGGCGGTGGCGACCGCCGACGAGAGCACCTACGCCGGCATCGTCCGGCTGGTACGCGAGGCCCAGGCCTCGAAAGCGCCGTTCGAGCGCATCGCCGACCGCTATGCGCTGGTGTTCCTGCCGCTGGCGCTCGCCGTCGCGGTGGGCGCCTGGCTGCTGTCGGGCGACCCGGTGCGGGCGCTCGCGGTCCTGGTCGTCGCCACGCCCTGCCCGCTGATCCTGGCGGCGCCGGTCGCCATCGTTGCCGGCATCTCGCGCGAGGCGCGGCGGGGCCTGATCGTCAAGGGCGGCGGCGCGCTGGAGACGCTGGCGCGAGCGCGAGTCGTGGTGCTGGACAAGACGGGCACGCTGACCGCGGGAGCGCCTCGGGTCGCCGGGGTGGAGCTCTTCGACTCCCGTCCGGCGGACGAGGTGCTGCGCCTGGCCGCCTCGCTGGACCAGGTCTCGCCCCACGTCTTCGCGGCGGCCGTGGTCTCCGCGGCCGCGGAGCGCGGGCAGGCCCTGAGCATTCCGGACCACGTGGAGGAGCACCCCGGGACGGGTATCCGCGGCGTAGTCGACGGCAGCCGGGTGGCGCTGGGCCACGCGGCCTGGGTGGCGGGCGGCGGCGCGCTGCCGCCGGCGGCCGCCGCGCTGCGCCGGCGGTGCGCCGTCGAGGGCACGTCCAGCGTGTTCGTCGCCGTGGACGGCGACCTGGCCGGCGCCCTCCTGCTGGACGACCCGGTCCGCGACGACGCCCCCGGCGCGATCAGGGAGCTGCGCCGGGCCGGCGTGCGGCGCGTCGTCCTGGCGACCGGCGACCACCCGGACGTCGCCGCGCAGGTGGCCGCCGCAGTCGGCGCCGACGCCGTGCTGGCCGACCAGACGCCGGCCCAGAAGGTCGATGCGGTCCGCCGCGAGCGGGCCGCCGGGGTGACGGTGATGGTCGGCGACGGCGTGAACGACGCGCCCGCGCTGGCCGCCGCCGACGTGGGCGTGGCGATGGGCGCGAGGGGTGCCACCGCGTCCTCGGAGGCCGCCGACGTGGTGATGACCGTCGACCGGCTGGACCGTCTCGCCGAGGGCGTGGGCATCGCTCGCCGCACGCGGGCGATCGCGGTGCAGAGCGTGGTGGCCGGCATGTCGCTGTCGATCTGCGCGATGGCGGTCGCCGCGGCCGGCTTCCTGCCCCCGGTCGCCGGCGCCGTGCTCCAGGAGGGCATCGACGTCCTGGTCATCGTGAACGCCCTCCGCGCCCTCTCGGGCCGAGTCTGAGGCGGCCCCCCGCGACGTGCCGGCGGCCCGCCGCCGGCGGGGCCATCGGCCCTGGCTCTGGCCGGAATGGCGGCGCACGCTCGAATCCATGGAGACCGGACGTACCGCCGACAGGAGGCTGCACAGGGTGCTGCTCGCCACCGACCGCTCCGCGGCGTCGCGAGCGGCGCTGCTGGCCGTGGCCGGCCTGGCCGCCGGCGGCGGGACCGAGGTGGTCGTCCTCCACGTCTCCGACCGCGGGCGACCCGAGGAGGGCGAGCGACTGGCCGGCGAGATCGCCTGCGGACTGCTCGCGCTGGCCGTGAACGCCCGCTCGGAGCTGCGGCGGGCGCGGCCCGGCGGTGTCGCGGCCGAGATCGCGGCGGCGGCGCGCGAACATTCCTCGGACCTGGTCGTGCTCGGGTCGCGGGGCCGGTTCGACCTCGGCGGTCTGCTGCCGGGCAGCGTGAGCCGCGAGGTGGTCGAGCGGGTCTCGTGCCCGGTCCTGAAGGTCCGCGCCGGCCGCCGCGCCGCGGGCAGGCGCCGGCGCGTCCTGCTCGCGATGGCCGGAGACGAGGACGTGGGCGACCTGGTCCTGGTTACGGCGGCCATCGCCGACCGGGACGCGCGGGTGCTCGTGCTGCTCGTGCGCGCGCCCGGTGACCGGGACCTCGAGCTCACGAGGTCGGAGGGGCTGGTGGAGCGGGTGGTGGTCGGGCTGCGCCGCTGCGGCGTGCGATCGCGGGGCCGGGTCGGGGCCGCTGCGCACGAGACCGCCGAAGAGATCGCCCGCGACGCGCTCGGCTACGGAGCCGACCTCGTGGTGATGGGCTCGCGGCGCCTGCCCGCACAGACGGCGATGCTGATCGCGGCTCTGCGAGAGGGCGATTCGACTCAGGAGGAGGGACGGCGATGAGCCAGGTCAGTTCGACGATGGCCCGCATCCTGGTCGGCGTCGACGGCTCGGAGGGGTCGGCCGCGGCCATCCGCTGGGCCTCGCGGCTCGCGCTGACGGCCGGCGCCGAGGTGGTGGCGGTCCACGTGATCGACCGGTCGGCGGACGACGTCCGGCCGCTCGGCCTGCCACGCGCCATCCTCAACGAGGCCGACTGGCGCGAGGCCGTCGAGCATGAGCTGGCGCCACGTGGTGCGGGCCGCTGGCGCGGGCCGGGGTGCGGCACCGCACCCGGGTGGTCGAGGGCCAGCCCGGCCCCCGCCTCGCGGAGGTGGCCGGCCAGGAGCACGCCGACCTTGTCGTCACGGGCCACCGCGGGCTGAGCGGCCTGGGCGAGCTCCTGCACGGCAGTGTGAGCGCCTACCTGACGCACCACGCGCCGTGTCCGGTCGCCGTCGTGCCGGTCGAACCTCAGGCCGCCTGAGCGCGCGCAGCCAGCGACTCCCAGGCCTGGTTCATCCCGGCGACGAGGACGTCGACGTCCGGGCAGGCGGCCGCGTCGGCGTCCACGACGACGTCCAGCCGCCCGTGGTAGGAGAGCGCCGCGAACGTCACCGTCACGTTGCCCGCGAGCACGACCACCGGCAGCACCTGCTCGATCCTGGCTCCCAGCAGGTACAGCGCGTCGCGCGGCCCGGGGACGTTCGTCACGAACGTGTTGACCATGCGCTGCCGCCGCGCCAGCGGCACCGCGAGGCCGAGCGCGGCCATCGCGGCCGTCATGTGCTGGACGGACGCTGGGCGCTGCGCCGCCCTGGCGAGGCGCATCTCGGCGGCGATCCGCTCCAGCCGGCGGGCCGCGTCCGGCTCGGACACGGGCAGGGCCACGACCATGATGCCGGCGGCGTTGCCGAGCTCGCGGGCCTCGTCGGCGCGGCGGAGCGACGCCGGCACCGAGACCCGCAGCTCCATGCCGTCGACCGGCTCGCCCCGCGAGACCAGGAGGTCGCGGAGGCCGCCGCTCACGACCGCGAGCAGGACGTCGTTCACCTTGCCGTCGTGCGCGTGGGCCACCGCCCGCGCCCGCTCGAGGTCCAGGTGCACGGCCCGGAGCCGCCGTGACCCGCCGGGCAGCGCGTTCAGCGAGGTACGCGGTGCCTTCGTCGACGTCCTGAACGCTTCCGCGACGTCGCCGGCGACGACGGCCAGCTCGCGGACCAGCACGACGGGATGAACGATGGTCGACGCGAGCGCCGTGGCCCGGCTGCGCATGCTGTCGGCCAGCAGCGCCCGCGTCGAAGGCGCCGGCGCGGCGCTCCACCGCTCCGGCGGCGGATCGGCCGCATCCGGCTCGAGGTCGAGCAGCGAGGCCAGCAGGGCGATGGCGGCCAGGCCGTCCGCGACGGCGTGGTGCACCTGGAAGAGGACGCCCAGGCGGCCATCGGCCACGCCCGTCAGGAACCACAGCTGCCAGAGCGGACGCGAGCGGTCCAGCAGCGGGCGGAGCAGCATCTCGGTGGCCCGGAGCAGGCTCGCCTCGTCGCCTGGCGGCTCGACCCGCGCCGCGTGAACGTGGCGAGCGATGGAGAACGTGGGGTCGTCCACCCAGAGCGCCGGACCGCACAGCGGGGGCGGCCGGCGGACGACACGCCGCAGCTCGGGAGCCCGGACGAGGCGCCGCTCCAGGCGGCGACGGATCTCGCCGAGGTCCAGCTCGCCGTCCTCGCCGAGGAGCGGCCCGGCCTCGACGACGCAGACGCCGGCGACGTGCCCAGGCGTCTCCGGCCGCTCGATCCGCAGGTTGCTGCGGTCGGCGAGTGACAGCCGCGCGTAGCGGCTCACGTGCGCGCCCGCTGGAGCTCGCCGGCCCACGCCTCGGCGACCAGGAGGTCGCGCGCCGAGACCATGCCGAGCAGCTGGCCCGCCGCCACGACCGGCAGGTGCCGCACGTCGTGCTTCACCATCAGGCGGCCCGCTTCGACGACGTCGGCGTCGGGCGTGACGACGATCGCCGGCGCGGACATGTAGATCGAGACGCTGGTCACGTTCGGCGGGGCGCCGTCCGCCATCGCCCACAGCAGGTCGCGCTCGGTCAGGATGCCGGCCAGGTCCTCGCCGTCCAGGACGACCAGGGACCCGACACCGTGGTCCCGCATGCGCGTCGCCGCATCCGCCAGGCTCTCCTCCGGGAACGTCTGCCAGACGTCGGGCTGCATCAAATCGCTCACTCGCATCGTTGAACCTCCACCTCCAGGGTCGTGCGCGCGGGGGGTGCTCTCCCATTGCCGTCGGTCCCGGACCCGGAGGGCCGTCGGACCCGCCATGCTGTGGGCGGCGATGACCTGGCTGCTCGCTCTCAAGCTGGCCGCCACGCCGGTCACCGTCGGCCTGGCCAGCCTCGCCGGCCGGCGCTGGGGCCCGGGCGTGAGCGGCTGGATCGCGGGCATCCCCCTGACCTCTGGTCCGCTCGCGGTGTACCTCGCGCTCGAGCAGGGCGCCGCCTTCGCGGCGGTCGCCGCCGCCGGCATCCTGACGGGCCTGATCGCCGTCGCGGCGTTCTGCCTCGTGTACGGGCGGCTGGCCGTGAGGCTGCCGTGGAGCCTCGCGCTCACCGCCGCGCTGGCGGCCTTCGGTGCGATCACCATCTTCCTGCGGAGCGGGCCGTTCGTCCTGCCGGTCACCGCCGCCGCGGTCGCCGCGGCGATCGTGCTCGCGCTGACGCTGCTGCCCAGGTCAGCCGGCGGGACCGCCCGCCGGGCGGCGCCGACCTGGGACATCCCCGTGCGCATGCTGGTGGCGACCGCGATCGTCGTCGGACTGACGGCGATCGCTCCACTGCTCGGCGCGCGCCTCGCGGGCCTGCTGGCGCCGGTCCCCGTCTACGCCGGCCTGATGACCGTATTCGCGCACCGGCTCGACGGCGGCTCCTCGGCCGTCCAGGTGCTCAGGGGCGTCCTGTACGGCGCCTTCGGCTTCGGCGCGTTCTTCGCAGGCCTTGCGGCGACGCTGACCGTCGCCGGGATCCCGGCCGCGGTGCTGGTGGCCCTGGCGCTCGGCCTCACGACGCAGGTCACGACGCTGTGGCTGCTGTCCCGGCTGGCCGGCGCGGCCGCGGCCGCGGAGGCGTGAGCCCACCGCCGGCACTGCGCTCAGTGCCCGTGCCCCGGCTCGGACAGCTCGTCGATGCACACCGCCGCGGCCAGGAGCAGCACGTCGTCCTGCCCGGGTGCCACGGCAATGCCGTAGGTGTCGTGCACGCTGAACCACCGCCGCGAGATCACCGCCACGACCTGACCATCCGAATGGATCCGGTACTCGTGCTCGGTGATGCTGCCCTCCGCCTCCAGCGTCCGGCCGCCCTCTACCTCGATCGTGTAGCGCGGATGGAGCAGTGTCAGCAGCTCCTTCGTCACCGTCGCGTGGGGCCGCCCGCCCCGCTCGATCACCATGGTCGGCCGAAGCGTGATCAGCTTCGTCCCGATCGTCGCCCGCTCGTTGCCACCCCGGTCCTCGAGCACGAAGGTGCCGTGGATGCTGAGGACCTTGCCGTCCACCCGGTACAGCGCCTCACCGCGCTCGTTCTCGATCCAGAAGTCCTCGCCGATCGAGAACAGCTTTCGCCGAAGCTGGTATCGCGTCCAGGCGCCGATCGCTTCCTCTGCCATCCGGCCAACCTCCGACCTCACCCTACCGCGGTCGGCGCGAGCGGCCTGCCCACACGAGTTGTCGGAAGCGTCGGACGCCGGCGGGGGGCACCGGCGTCCGACGAGATGAGGTGCAGGGTTCTCGCCCGTCCGGAAGGGATTTCAGGAGCAGCCGCGGCGGTCGATCAGCGAGATCGGCGGAACACCCGGCGCTCCGACGTCGTCACGGCTCGGCCGGCGCCTCGACCAGCAGCTTGCCGGCGACGTATGCCTCGGTGAGCACGCCCGGCCTGCCCTGGGTCCGCGTCACGCGCCCCCGTTTCCACAGCGCGCAGGGCGCCTCGAGCACCATGCCGTGAGGGACGTCCGGGCTCAGGTCCACCTGCTCCATGCCGTCCGGAACGCCTCCACCGGCCAGCGCCCGCGCATCCGCGGCGAAGGTGCTCCGGTGGGCTCGGTCGACGATCATGAACCGGTACCCGGTCGTCCCCTCCTGAGAGGTGAGCACTCGCCATCCGCTACGCCTGTCCGCGTAGAGCTCGATGATCGCTGCCACGACGCATCCCTCCTTGGTTCGGATTCGTCGAACAGTTTGGCACTGCAGCGAACTGCCATCGATCACTTACCGTCTGGTGAGCGTCTTCGGGGTGGGAGCGGGTCAGAGAGGACGGTTCTGCTTGACGTCCCAGCTCGATTCGACCGGCGTGCCCGGCTTCCCGTCAGGCTGCGGTGGAGTAAAGGTGTACTTGATCTGGGAGAAGTCGAAGGCGGCCTCGTCGACGGGCCGATCCCCTTCCGCCGGCTCGTTGATCCGATACGAGCTGATGAGCACGTCCTTGAACTCGAGCTTGAGCAGGACGACCGGCTCCTTCAGCTCTCTCAGCACGCCGGTCACCGTGGCCGTGGGGAAAGACTTGCCGGTGGTGACGCCCCGGAACAGCTCGGGCGAAGCACGACCGGTGTCGGCGGTGAACGAGAAGTCCTCTACCTTCACCTTCCCGGCCGCGCCGCCGTCCTCGGGGCGGCCCGCCACGGGATGGGCGGCACCCCAGCTGAAGGACAGCAGCTCGATCTCGCCCTTGTGGGTCGAGTCGGTGCTTTCGCCCTCGATGCCATCGATCTTGAGGAAGAAGTCGACCTTCGCCATGCAGCACTCCTCGCGACTCCAGAACGAACCGGCACTCACCGACATCGCCACAGGCGGCGCCG
>DASQZW010000017.1:0-3542 GCA_035638495.1 Terriglobales bacterium | reverse complement strand
GACGTACGACTCGGCCGTCTGGAACCCCGAGTTCGGCGCCTCGCGGCGGTCGGCGGTGACGGCCACGACCTGGCCCGTCCGCGCGTCCACCAGGCTCGTCTCGATCTGCGCCTTCATCCGGTCCCCGAGGCGGCTGTAGCCGGAGAACGGTACCCACGCGGAGGTGTCGTCGCCGGCGGCGAGACGCGTGATACGCCCTTCGAGTCGCAGCAGCCCCTGATCGGTCGGCGGTGGCGTTCCTTCCTTCACGAGGTCGACGCGGGTGAACGCGTTAGTCGCCCGGAGCCGCTGGGCGATCTGCAGCTGGAAATACGGGGGGATCGACACCGTCAGCTTGGCTTCTTCCTTGTTCATCACGCCGGAGTCCGTCACGGGGAACGCGAGGATCGCGATCGCCGGATACTTCTTCGCGTCGAATCCGGGACGGACGGTGATCAGCCCGGCGCTGGGGTCGGGCTGAGTCGGCTTGAGATCGGCGGTGCCCAGCGGGGTCACGGGCACTTGCTGGGCGGCGCCGAGGTGGCTGCAGCCGGACGACACCAGTGACAGCGCGGCCACGACGAGAGCCCCGCGCCAGATCGTGTGCTTGGCCATGCGATGATCCTCCCGGGAATACCCTTTAGGTATTCGTTCCGCGCTTGTCCTGCTTATCTACCGGTATCACAATGGGCGTCAAATCCCGCAAGAGACCTTCGCTGGAGGCGCTCATGGGCTCGGCTCGAATCGTCGGCATCGCGCTGAGCGCGGTCTTCGTGGTGGTCGCCCTCACCGGCTGCGGAAAATTCTACTGGGGCCAGCCCGGCGCGACCCAGGAGCAGTGGGACCGCGACAACCGGGAGTGCATGAAAGAAGGGGCGCCCAGTCCAACCGCTGCACAATACGGCATTGTCTATGAGGGATTCTATCGCGCGTGCCTCTCAGGGCGCGGCTGGAAGCGCGAGCAATACGTGAATCCCCCGCTCGGATGGTTTCGAGGAATCGAATGACCCGAGATCGGGGTACAGTGTAAATATTCGAGCCGATCGGTGAGTCTCATCATGAAGCCAATGCTGAATCGACGGGTCATCGTCGCGTTTCTCATTCTCGCGATCGCGGTCAGCGGTCCCGGGGCGATCCCCGCTGCCGATCCGCCGTCCCCGGAGCAATCCGGCGAGATCACGCCGACGCGCGTGAGCTACCTCTACGGCGAGGTATCCTTCTGGCGTCCCGGCGCCCAGGAGTGGGCCGAGGCCAAAGCCAACACGCCGCTGGCACCCGGCGACGTCCTGTACACGGGCGCCGACGGCCACGCCGAGCTTCAGATCGGGCCGCGCGCCTTCGTTCGAGCGGGCAACGGCACCCAGATCGGCCTGGACAACGACGACGCCGACTTCGTGCAGTTCCGCGTGACGGCGGGCCAGGCCGCGATCGACGTGCGCGAGATCTCAGCCGGCCACACGGTCGAGATCGATACGCCCAACGCGGTGTTCACGATCGATCGCAAAGGCTACTATCACGTCGATCTCTCCGAGGGCACCACGTCGTTCAGGGCGCATCGCGGCGGCAGCGCCACGGCGACCCCGGCGGCGGGAGCGGCCGCGACCGTGGGGCCCAACCAGCAAATCGTGATCGCCGGCGCCGAGACGCCGAATGTGGAGACGAGCACGGCGCCGCCTCTCTCCGCGTGGGACCGCTGGAACAACCAGCGCACGAATTATCTGATCCAGCCCACGAACGCACTGAACGTCTCGCCCGCGATGTACGGCACCGAGGAGCTCGCTCAGCACGGCACGTGGCGCACGGAAGACAACTACGGCCCCGTGTGGCAGCCGGCGAGCGTCCCGCCGGGTTGGGTTCCCTACAGCACGGGGCGATGGATCTGGGATCCGCGCTTCGGCTGGACCTGGCTGGACGCGGCGCCGTGGGGATGGGCGCCGTACCACTACGGCCGCTGGGTCTTCGTCCGAGGCTACTGGGGATGGGCGCCCGGTCCGGTCGTCGTTCGGCCCGTCTATGCGCCGGCGCTCGTCGTGTTCCTCGGCGGTCCCGTGGCCGTTGCCGTCCGTCCGGTGCACTGGGCGCCGCTCGGCTGGGGCGAGCCCGTCATTCCCTGGTGGGGCCGTCCGGGATTCGTCGGCGTCGCCTGGTGGGGTGGCTGGGGCGGCCCACACGTCGTGAACAACGTCGTCGTCAATCGCACGACGACCGTCAACGTGACCAACATCAACGTGTACAACAACGTCCACGTCCACAACGCGGTCGTGGGCGTGTCGGCGGATCGCTTTGGACGCGGCACGATGCAGACCACGCGCGTCGACGACGCGCGCGTGCGGGAACTGACGCCGGTGCGCGGCGCGCTTGCCGTCAAGCCGGTCGCAGCCAGCGCGATGAGCGCCGAGCGCGCGACCCTGACGCCGCCCGCGGCGGTGCGAGACCGCGCCGTGGTAGCCACCCGCACGCCGCGCGATTTTTCACCGGCGCTGCGTGCTCAGGGGCTCGGCGCTGAGCGCGAGGCACCGCAGGCGGTGTCGCCGCGAATCGTCCCGGCGCCGAAGCGCACCGTTACCGCGACACCGCCGGACAATCAAGGACCGGGGCAGCGGCCGCGCGCCAGCGATGCACCAAAGCCAGGCTCAGCGCCGAATGCCCCGAATGCCGCGCCGCCCGCGCCGCGGTCCGGCCAGCGCGGTGCGCCCGCGCAGCCCGAGACCGGCCAGACCCGGCGACCACCCGCGGATGACACGGAGGGCGCGCATCGCAAGGCGGGTCCGCCACCGCCGCCGCCCCGCAGCTCCGCCGAAGCCCACAACCAGCGTCCTCACGGCGGGCCGCCGCCGCAGCCGCAACAGCAGCGCCGGCCTGAAGCCAAGCCGGGCCAGCCGCCCCAGCAACGCTCCGGCGAACGGCCGGCGGAAGCCAAGGAAAAGCAGCCCGAAAAGTAGCAGCCACTCGTCACCTCGCGCCGCGCACCTGGTCGGTTCCTCCATGGTGGCCCTTCCGTTCGGTCCGACAGCGGTCGCGATCTACAAACGGCGCAGAGTTGGACGAAGGTCTCATTGCGAAGCGTAGAGGTGGCGCTACCGTTGCGAACCACGTGCGCAGTCTGCACCATCCTCGACGGAGGCCACCATGACAGCTGACAAGACCGCGATCCGTCCGTTTCAGGTGAATGTTCCGGAAGCGGAGCTGATCGAATTGCGCAGGCGCATCAACGCGACCGGACACTTCGCTGCGTGGGAACAGCCACAGCTCTTCTCGGAGGAGGTCCGCGCGGGCCTCAGATCACTGCGGAAATAACGACTGGCCTCGGCGGACTGGCGCCGGCGGCACACCGCCAACACGAGAGCGGCCGAGTTCGAGCGCCGGCTTTGCCGGCGCCACGATCGAGCACGAAACCGGCCCGGGTGACCGGTGGGGTATCGGGGGGAGCGGCGATCGCTCCCCCCGATGTGAATCAGTGCATCCGGTTGTCGTCGAAACCGGCCGAGGACTTGATGCGGTCCTCGGTGCCCGGGATGTACTTCTTCTCGAGCTCCTGGAAGTGCGCCACGCGCGCCATCACG
>DASQZW010000016.1:0-6044 GCA_035638495.1 Terriglobales bacterium | reverse complement strand
CAGCCACTCCAGGAGCTCGAACCGCGACTGGGCCATGGATCGGCGGCAGCGCGCACGGTAGTACTCGGCGGCCCGCAGCTCGAAGGCGTCGACCTCTCCCACCCGGCGCAGCTCGAGGACCGCGTACTCGCGCATGGTCTCGTGGAGGCGATAACACGCGAGCCGGCCGGCCTCCTGCTTCGTCACCAGCGATTTGTCGACCAGCGATGACAGCAGGTCGAACACGCCCGGGCCGCTCCGGCCGTCCGCCTCGCAGACCGACTCGACGTCCTCGATCGTGAACCTGGAGGCGAACACGGAGAGCCGCCTGAGGAGAGCCCGCTCGGCCGGCTCCAGCAGGTCATGGCTCCAGTCGATCGTCGTTCGCAGCGTCTGGTGGCGAGGCAGCGCGGCCCGGCTCCCGCCGGTCAGCAGGCCGAAGCGATCGCTGAGCCGGTCGAGGATCTGCTCGGGGGTCAGCACCCGGGTCCGAACCGCCGCGAGCTCGATCGCGAGCGGCACGCCGTCCAGCCGGCGACAGAGATCGACCACCGCGGCCCGGTTGGACTCGGTCAGGTCGAAGCTGCCCGACGCCTGCGCGGCCCGCTCGGTGAAGAGGAGGACCGCCTCGTTCTGCCGCAGCCGGGCCAGGGGCCCGGCGCCGTCCAGCGGCGGCAGCTCGAGGGGTGGGACCGGGACGACCTGCTCGCCGGAGACGGACAGCGGCTCCCGGCTCGTGGCCAGGATGCGCACTCCGGGGGCCCGGCCGAGCGCCTCGCTGACGAGCTGCGCGGCCTCCGCGAGCACGTGCTCGCAGTTGTCGACGACCAGCAGGAGCTCCACGTCGCGGAGGTAGGCCAGCACCAGCTCCAGCGGCGCCGCGGCCGCCTGGTCGCGCAGGTCGAGGGCCGCCACCGCGGCGTTTGGCACGAGCGCGGGATCGCGCACCTCGCCCAGCTCGACGAGCCAGGCGCCGGCGCGGAATCCGCGGCCCAGGTCGCCTGCCGCACGGATCGCCAGCCGGGTCTTGCCCACGCCCCCGGGCCCGACCAGGGTGACCAGGCGAGCCTGACCCAGCTTCGACCGGAGGTCGGCCAGCTCGCCGCGGCGACCGATGAAGGTGGTCGCCTCGGCGGGCAGGTTGCCCAGGCGGCGGCGCGGTCTGGCCATCTGTCGACGAAGGTACACCGCGCTCGCGGGCGGCCCCCGGCGCGGACGATCACGGCCGAATCACGAATCCGCGCGATTTCGCGCCGTCCGACGCTGCCTAGCGTCGCTCCCATGAGCCAGCCACCGACGACCAATCGAGTCGAGGTCAGCTTCGTCGGCGTGCCTCCCCTTCACCAGGTGGCGCGCGCCGCCGGCGTCAGCGAGGTCGAGGTCGACGGCCCGACCCTGCGCTGTCTGGTCTGCGGAAGCTTCCAGCCGTTTCTGGAAGCGCTGCACGGCCACGAGGTGATCGGCCTCACGTCCGCGGCGGAGCGGATGGAAGAAGGAGGACGGGACCGATGAGCGAGTTCGTCGTCGTCGACGGCGTCACCAAGGTCTACCAGGAGGGCATGACCGGGGCGCTCGACGGCGTTTCGCTCACGATCGACCGCGGCGAGTTCGTGGCCGTCATGGGACCGTCCGGCAGCGGCAAGTCGACGCTCCTCAACCTCATCGCAGGCCTCGACCGCTCGACGTCGGGCAGCATCACCGTCGGCGGCACCGATATCGGCGGCCTCGGCGAGGCGGCACTGGCCAGGTTTCGGCGCGACCACGTGGGCCTGATCTTCCAGTTCTTCTACCTGCTGCCGAACCTCACGGCGCTGGAGAACGTCCTCATCCCCGCACAGCTGCGGGGACGCCGGGCGGCCGGCCGGGCGCGCGACCTGCTCGAGCGGCTGGGCATCGGCGAGGTCGCCAACCGGTATCCGGCGCGCCTGAGCGGCGGACAGCAGCAGCGCGTCGCGATCGCGCGAGCCCTGATCAACCAGCCGGCCCTGCTCCTGGCCGACGAGCCGACGGGCGCACTGGACACCCGCAGCGGCGAGCAGGTCATGGATCTCCTCAGCCTGCTGCATCGCGACGGGCAGACAGTGGTCTTCGTCACCCACGACGCGCGGCTCGCGACGCGGTACGCCGCCCGCGTGATCAGCGTGATGGACGGGAGGATCGTCGACGACGCCGACCCGGCGACTCGGCGGCGCGGCTTCGCGGAGGTGTGTCGATGACTGCCGTCCTCGTCAAGGCCATCCAGGACCTGCGCCGGAGGCGCCTGCAGGCGTCCATCGTCTTCGTGACCGCGCTGCTGGCGGGCGCGACCGGGATCATGGCGCTGACCCTCATCTCGCAGACGCGCGACCCCTACGACGCCGCGTTCGCGGCTCAGCGGGGAGCGCATCTGCAGGTCGTGTTCGACGGGCACCTGGACCGCGCCACCGTGGCCGCGACGCCATCGCTCATCGGCGCGTCGGCGGTGGGCGGCCCGTACGCGTCCACCGACGTGCAGGTGCAGTTCGAGAGCCACAAGTACCCGGTCACGGCCATTGGCCGAGACGACCCGGGCGGCCGGGTCCAGCAGCTGCGCGTCACGGCCGGGCACTGGCCCGAGGGCCCGGGCGAGATCGCGGTCACGCGCTCCTTCGCGGACCTGCACCGGCTGTCGCTCGGAAACACGCTGAAGGTCGTCAGCGCGCCCGGCGAACCGTCCTTCAGGGTCGTGGCCGACGTCGCCGACGTCGACGAGGGAGGCGCCGACGTGAGCGGCCAGAACGCCTGGGTTCTGACCTCGGCAATCGCCCCGCTGAGCGGCGCGAAGCCGCCTTCCACCCTGATGGACTACCGGTTCGCGAGCGACCCCACCAACGCGCGGCTGCAGGCGGATGTCAGCACGCTGCGCGGCTCCCTGCCGCCGGGAAGCGTCGTCAGCTCGACGAACTACCTGGCGGTCCGGACGCTGTTCCACATCACCACCGACATCGCCAGCGGGCTCCTGCTCGCGTTCAGCGCCGTCGCCCTGCTGGCGACGGTCGCAATCGTGGCGAGCCTGGTGACCGGAATCGTGATCTCTGCGTACCGGGAGATCGGCATCATGAAGGCCGTCGGGTTCACGCCGCTGCAGGTGGAGCTGGTCTTCGTCCTGCAGATCGTCATCCCGGTCGCGGCCGGGTCGCTGGTCGCGCTGCCGCTGGGCACGCTGGCGAGCCAGCCCCTGATGGCGGCCAGCTGGCAGGCGCTCCAGCTCGCCTATCAGCCCAGCTTCTCGCCGGCCCTGGACGCGGTCGCGCTGGCCGGGTCCCTCCTCGTCGTCGCGTTCGCGGCCTTCCTGCCCGCGTTCCGCGCCGGGCGGCTGCGGGCCGCCACGGTGATCGCGGCGGCCGGCGCCCCGCGCGGCCGCAGCGGACGCTGGCTGCGCCGCCTGGGCGGTTCTCTCCGTCTGCCGCGGCCCGTCGTGCTCGGCATCGGCGACGCCTTCGCGCGGCCGACGCGGGCGCTGCTGACGCTGGCCACCATCTTCCTGGGCGTGACCACGGTCACGCTGGCCCTCGGCGTCCCACGCAGCTTCGCGACGATCATCACGGCCTCCAGCACCGGGCGCAGCGCCGACGTGGTCGTCCACCGCAGCCCCGCGCTGTCCGATGCGGCAGCGAGTCGGATCATCGGCTCGGACCAGCGGACCGGCCGCGTGGTCGGCGAGCTGGACCAGGGCGTGGCGGTGCCGGGCATCGGTGACCCGGTGACCGCGCGCGTCTTTCGCGGCGATCCAGCGGCGATGGGCTTCCTGCTCGTCGGCGGCCGCTGGCTGAGCGGGCCGGGGGAAGCCATCGCTCCGCGCGCGCTCATGCAGGACGCGCACCTGAAGCTGGGCGACCGGTTCACGGTCACCGCCGCGGGCCGCCCGGTGAGGCTGGTACTCGTCGGCGAGTCTCTCGACGCCACGAACGGCGGCCACACGCTGTTCCTCGACCTGTCGACCGTCAGCCCCGTCGAGCCCGAGGCGGCGCCCGACACCTATCTGATCACCCTTCGGCCGGGCAGCGACGCCGGCGACTACGTGCGGCGCGTGTGCGCGGCCCAGCCCGACCTCCTGGACGTCAGGACGGCGAGCGTCGATTCGATCAGCGTCACGCAGACGATCGAGCAGGTGCTGCTCGTGCTGGCCGCGCTGATGATCGTGATCGCGGTCGCCGGCATCTTCAACACCCTGCTGCTCGGCGCGCGCGAGCGCGTCCGGGACACGGCGACCCTGAAGGCGGTGGGCATGAGCCCGCGCCAGGTGATGGTCATGGTCGCGTCCTCCGCGGCGCCGCTCGCGCTCTTCGCCGGTGCCCTGGCAGTGCCCGCCGGGATCGGGCTGGACCACCTCTTCATGTACATCCTCGGGACCACCGCCGGGGGCAACGACATCCCGCCCGCGGTCTACGAGGTCTTCTCCTTCTGGGAGCTCGCGGTCATCCCCGTGGCCGGCCTCGCCGTCGCCGTCGCGGCCGCGCTGATCCCCGGGCGATGGGCGGCGCGGACCCGGGTGGTCGCCGCCCTGCACGCCGAGTGATCGGGATGGGAGCTGCCGGTCGCCAACTCGGGCGGGGCGAGGATCCGAGGAACCCTCTAGCCTGGGTGGTACGACCCCCGCGCGCCCCTCGACAAAGAGGAGGAAACATGCAGTTCGCAGTCATCATGCGTGACTCAGAAAGCTCCAGCCTGCCGCTCCCGGCACGGCTGGCGCTGGTGAAGCAGACCTTCGAGATGCTGACAACGAGGCCCGATCCGCGCATCAAGGCGCACTACGAGTTCGCGGGCGAGCGGGCCGGCATCTTCATCGTCGAGACCAGCAGCCACGAAGAGTTCCAGGAGTTGATGGGCGCCATCCCCCTCAGCCCGATCGCGACGGCCGAGGTGCACGCCATCACCTCCACGCAGTCGGTGCTCGACACCGTCAAGCAGGGGGAGCAGCGGATGGCGCAGATGGCTCCCGCCGGCGCCTCGGCCGGCAGGTGACGTGAACCGGGCCATACACTGATGATCGCGGGGAGGGATCGGCACCGTGGGCGCGCGGGCGGCCCGGTTCCGGCACGGGCGGCCCTGGACGTCACGGCGCTCCGGTCAGGCGGTTCCGAAACGCGTAGCTGACCGCCTGGGCGCGGTCGCGGAGGCCGGCCTTCGCGAGGATGCTGTTCACGTGGCTCTTGACGGTCGCCTCGGTGACGCTGAGCCGATCCTGGATCTGCCGGTTGCTGAGGCCCTGGGCGATGAGTCCCAGGACCTCGATCTCCCGCGGCGTCAGGCCGTCCGGTGCCGGCGAGGCCGGTCGGGGCGCCCCCTTGCCGAACCGGTCGAGCAGCCGCGCCTGGACGATCGGGTCGAGCAGCGCCTGCCCGGCGTGCACCGTCTGGATCGCCCTGAGCAGCTCCTCGGGCCCGGCGTCCTTCGTGAGGTAGCCTCTGGCCCCCGCCTGGAGCGCGCCGAAGATGGACTCGTCGTCCGCGTACGTGGTGAGGACGACGACGCGCGTCGACGGGTACTCCGCGACGATCGTGCGCGTCGCCTCGACGCCGTCGCAGCGCGGCATCCGCAGGTCCATCAGCACGATCGACGGGCGCTTCTCCGCGACCAGCTCCAGCGCCTGGAGCCCGTCGCCCGCGGCCCCGATGAGCTCCACCTCGGGCATCAGCCGCAGCATGGTGAGCAGCCCCTCGCGCACGAGCCGCTGGTCGTCGACGACGGCGACGGTTATGCGGGCAGCCACAGCCGCACGCGGAAGCCGGAGTCGCGGGGACCGGCCTCCAGGCTGCCACCGAGCAGTTCGGCACGCTCTCGCATCCCCTCCAGCCCGTAGCCGTCCGCGGTCCCGTTCGGCTTCGACGGCGCCGCGGCGCCGAAATCGTCGACGGTCAGCTCGGCGCCGTCCGTCGCGTAGTGGAGGTGCACCTGGACCCGGTTCGTGGGCGCGTGCTTGCGGACGTTGGTGAGCGCCTCCTGGGCGGTCCGGTAGAGCGCGAGCTGCGCGGGCGACGCCAGCTCCAGCGGGTCCCCGTCGACGGAGTACTCGCACTCGACCCCCGAGTCGAGCTGGAACTCCT
>DASQZW010000015.1:0-9823 GCA_035638495.1 Terriglobales bacterium | reverse complement strand
ACGCTCAGCCTGAGCTGCCTCGAGAAGGGACCGGACGTTGTTTTCGGCTAGCGACCCTCTGGTCTGCAACGGCTTCTCCGTTCGGGGCACGGCGCGGGGTGCGCCGCCCAGGTTGAACTCCGTAAGAGGGTAGTATAGACGCCGCGCGATGTCATATCAGGAGCAGGCGCCAACCCAGGTCGCCGCCCCCGACACCGCTGATGAACACGATCGCACCCTCGCCCCATCTCGTCTACTCCTCGTTCGACACGGAGAGTCTACGTGGAATGCCGGGAGGCGAATCCAGGGCCAGCTCGATCCTCCGCTATCCGATCGTGGGCTGACGCAGGCCCAGGAGGTTGCGGAGCGATTCGCGGGCCATCGGCTCGAGGGGCTGTACAGCAGCGACCTGGTCCGGGCCATGCGGACGGCCGAGCTGATCGGCGCTGCCGTCGGCGTGGAGCCGATGGCCGAGCCGGGCCTGCGCGAGATCGCGCTGGGCGAGTGGGAGGGCAAGACCCGCGAGGAGCTCATGGAGGAGTATCCGGGCGTCTGGGAGCGCTGGTCCCGCGAGCCGGACTGGGATCTCGTCCCCGGCGGCGAGGGCGCGGCACCGTTCGCCGAGCGCGTCAACGCCACTCTGGAGCGGCTCCGCGAGCGGCACCCCCGGGGCGACGTGCTCTGCGTGACGCACGGCGGGGTGATCCAGGTGGCCGTGCTGGACGTGGTGGGGCGGGCCAGCCGGGGCATCTTCCCGTTCCTGATCGAGAACTGCTCGCTCACGGTGATCCAGCGGACCACGCGCAGGACGGTCGTGACCGCGGTCAACGACACCTGCCACCTGTCCTGACCCCCCCCACCGGCCGGCGCGGCCAACTCCCCCGCAAGGGGGGAGGGACCGGGCTCGAACCTCAATCGGTCCGAGCGTTCGTGAAGCGGTAGCCGATGCCCGGCACCGCGAGCACGTAGAACGGCCGGCTGGGCTCGACCTCGATCTTCCGGCGCAGGTTGCGGACGTGGACGTCGATCACCCGGGTCTCGATGTCGCCCTGGTGGCCCTGGCCCCAGATGTGCTGGAGGATCCGCTCACGGGACAGCGCCTTCCCGGCGTGGGAGGCCAGGAGGGAGAGCAGCTCGAACTCCGTGTGGGTCAGCGCGATCTCGTCGTCGCCGCGCACGACGCGCCGCTCGTTCAGTTCGATCAGCAGGTCCTTGAACTCCAGCCGCGACCGCGGCGTCTCGTGCCCGTCCAGCCGAGCCCGGCGCAGGTTGGCCGCGATGCGGGCGGTCAGCTCCCGCATCCGGATGGGCTTGGTCACGTAGTCGTCCGCGCCGATCTCCAGCCCGACCACCACGTCGATCTCCTCGGCCCGCGCGCTGATCAGGATGATCGGCACGTCGTCGTTCTGACGGCGCAGCTCCCGGCACACGTCGAAGCCGGACATGTCGGGCAGGCTGACCTCCAGCAGGATCGCGGTCGGCCGGGCCTCGGCCGCTCGGGTGAGCGCCTCCTGGCCGTTGGCCGCCTCCACCACGTCGAAGCCGTCCAGCCGGCACGCGGCGCTGATCTCGGCGCGGAGACGCGAGTCCGGGTCGGCGACGAGCACGCGGCGGGGCGCCGCCTCGGGGCTGCCGTCCAGTTGGTCGATCACTCCGCCAACAACTGTACAGATGCGTGCAATGTTCTTAACAAGGGTTCACGACCAGGCTACGGGCGGAGGCGTCGCGCCATCCGCCGCGCCCGTGCCGCGAGGGTACCGACCCGCGATGCCCAGGGCGCCAGCACCAGGTCCCAGGCGCCGCAGAACTCGACCGGCTCGCCGTTGAACCCGCTCTTCACCTGCCACAGGCCGTGCCACGGATGGCTCGGGTCGTCCGGCGTGGGCGGGACGCCCCAGAGGTCGTAGTCGGTGCAGCCCCGGCGTGCGGCGTCGCGCATCGCCGCCCACTGCACCGCGTAGGTCGGCATGAGCTGCCGCTTCTGCCCGGTCGCCCCTCCATAGAGGTAGTAGGCGCGGGACCCGAATCGGGCGACCATGATCGCGGCGACCGCCTCGCCCTCGTGCCTGGCCACGTAGACGCTGCACCGGTCCAGCAGCGCCAGCCGCCGCCGGTACTGCGCTTCGCTGAGCAGGGCGATGCCCTGGCGCTGCGCCGTGCCCAGGCTCTGGCGGCGCATCTCCGCCGCGTCGTCACCCTCCTCGACCGTCACGCCGCGCCGCTCGGCCAGCCGGATGTTGTACCGGTGCTTCGGCTTGAACCGCGCCAGCATCTCGTCCTCCGGCCCGAGGCCGACCACCTGGGTGTGCCGGGGCTGGACGGCCGCGGCAGGCCGGAACCCACGCTCCGTCAGCGCCTCGGCGAGCGCCGGCGGAGCCTCGGGCTCGACCCGCAGGCGGGCGAGCCCGCGCTCGCGCGCCCAGCTGGTCAGCTCGTCGATCGCCTCGGCGCTCGCGGGCACCGGTCCCCTGGGCACGTACGCCCACCGCAGGGGCCCGGCGCCGCGCAGCATGACCTGCGCCCTGGCGCCGTTCGGCAGGACCACCCGCTCGGGCGACCAGCCCTCCTGTGCCTGCACCTCGCCGAAGCCCCACGACTGGAGCAGCGGCGGCGGCGACGCCAGTGAGAGCACACCCGCGTCCCAGGCGCTGGCGCCCTCCACGAGTGAGGTGGCCGCCGTCGAAGGGGAGGTCACGAGTGGCAAGGATAACCGCGACGAACGATTGCCCACACCGACCAGGGCCGCCCGGGGCCGGGTGCCGCTACCGCTGGAGCGCGACCGTCGCCGACTCGGCCAGGCGCTCGTAGAGCGACAGCAGCGCGTCGAGGTTCCTGGACAGCGAGAACCGCTCGACGGCCCGGCTCCGGGCCATGCGCCCCAGCAGCTCGCACAGGGCCGGCGTTTCGACCAGCAGCCGGATCGTCGCCCGCAGCTCGCTCTCGAGGTGCGCCGGGTCGAGCACCACGCCCGCCCCCCGGAGCGCCTCGCCGTCGTTGCCGACGTCCGTCGCGACCGTGGCCGCGCCGCACGCCATCGCCTCCAGCATGGCCAGCGACAGGCCCTCGACGCTGGACGGCAGGAAGAACGCGTCCGAGGCGCGCAGGATGTCGATGCGCTCCCGCTCGTCCGTCACCACACCGGTGAAGAGGACGCGCGCGTCGGAGTAGCGCCGCTCCAGCCGCCGGCGCTCGACGCCACCGCCCACCACGACCAGTCGGGCCGTAGCCGGCGGGTCGGCGTCCAGGAACGCCGTCAGCAGCACGTCGACGTTCTTCTCCGGGTCGATGCGGCCGACGTAGCTGAACACGCGCTCCGCTCGCAGCTCCGCCCGCTTGCCGGACGGGCCCGGGCTGTAGCGGCCCACGTCCACGCCGTTGGGCAGGACGTGGATGACGTGGCGGGGCACGCCCAGCCCGGCCAGGATGTCGCGCTGGGCCGCGCCGAAGATGATCACCGCGTCGCACTCGGCCAGCGCCTGCGCGTACAGCCGGTAGACCGCGGCGGTGATGCCGCGCCAGACCGAGAACCGGGTGTCGTACGGCACGTGGAACGTGGCCACGATGGGGATGCCCAGCTCGTGGCAGATCCAGGGCAGGTTGAAGTCGAGGCTCGAGAACGCGAGCGACACGTGGACCAGGTCGACCTCCTGCGCGCGGAGCAGGTCGAGCAGCTTGCGCTTCGAGCCTGGGGGCGAGAGGACCAGCCGGTGGGAGAGCGCGAACGCGTCGAGCGCGATGGAGCCCTCCTCGTCGACCTGGTCGCGCGCGTGGTGCAGGAACAGGACGTCGACGCCCCGCTCCCGCAGGCCGTTCGTGATCTCGCGTGAGTAGGTGATGATGCCGTCGGCCCCCGTCGCCGAGCGATGCCCCAGCCAGGCGACCCTCACGCCGCCAGCTCCCGGTAGATGTCGACCAGCGCGTCCACGTTCCGCTCCAGTGAGTAGCGCTCGACCACCCGTTCCCGCGCAGCCGCGCCCAGGGGGGCCGCCAGCCACGGCATCTCGATCAGCGCGCGGATGGCGAGCCGTAACTGGTCGTCCAGCCCGCGGGGATCGAGGACGACGCCCGCCCCGCGCAGGGCGTCGCCGTCGACGCCGACGTCCGTCGCGACCGTGGCCGTGCCGCAGGCCATCGCCTCCAGCATCGAGAGGGACAGGCCCTCGACGCTGGACGGCAGGAAGAAGGCGTCCGCGGCGCGCAGGAGCTCGATCCTCGTCGCCGCCTCGGCCACGTGCCCGGTGAACACGACGCGGGGATCACGGTACTGCCGCTGCAGCCGCTTCCGCTCGCCGCCTCCGCCCATCACCACCAGGAAAACTCCCGCTTCCGGCGCGCTGTCGAGGAACGCCCGCAGCAGGACGTCGACGTTTTTCTCGGAGTCCACCCTGCCCATGTAGGCGAAGAGGAGCGAGGCGCCCAGCCGCTCCTTCCAGTCCGAGGGACCCGGCCGGTACACCTCGACGTCCACACCGTTGGGCAGGATGCGCAGCACCTCCGCGGGCACCCCCATCTCCACCAGCACGTCGCGCTGGGAGGCGCCGAACACGATCACCCGGTCGCAGGCCGCCAGCGTCGGCGCGTACAGGCGGTACGTCGCGGACGTCAGGCTGGACCAGACGGACAGCCGCTGGTCGAAGGCGACGTGGAACGTCACCACCAGGGGAACGCCGGCGCGGCGGCAGGCCTGGGGCAGGTCGAAGTCCAGGCTGGAGAACCAGAAGGACGCGTGCACCACGTCGAAGTCCCGGCGCTCCAGCCGTTCTCGCAGCTTCCGCCTGGCCGCGAGGCTGGAGAGGACCAGCCGGTGGCCGACCGGCAGCGACTCCAGGAGGACCGACTCGTCGGCGTCCGCCGGCGGCGCCTCGGTGGGGGTGGGCAGGTCGTGCTGGAAGAAGGTGACGCGGTGGCCGCGCCGGCGCAGCCTCGCGACCACCTCCCGCGAGTAGGTCGCCATCCCGCCGCCGAGCGCCGGCGACGTGTGGCCGAGCCAGGCCACCTTCACGGGCGCGCCTGCTCGGCGAGGTCGGGCCGCAGCTCGGCCAGCGGGCCCAGCACGAACTCGCGCTCCCGGAGGCCGGGATGCGGGATTACCAGGTCGGGGTCCGTGACGGTCTCGTCGCCGAAGAGGAGGATGTCCACGTCGATCTCGCGCGGCCCCCAACGATAGGTCGGCGTCCGGCCGACCGCGGTCTCCACCTCGCGGGCGGCCTCGAGCAGCTCGCGCGGACTGCCGGCCCAGTCCACCTCGATCACCTGGTTCAGGAACCGCGGCTGGTCGGTGACCCCGAACGGCTCGGTCTCGCGGACGGATGACTCCCGGAGCAGCCTCGCCCCCCGCTCGGCGAGCAGCCGCCGGGCTCGCGCGAGGTTGGCCGCGCGGTCGCCGACGTTGGCGCCGAGGGCCAGGTACACCAGGGCCATGGCCCAAGTATGCTCAGGCTCCGGATGCGTCTCGGGCACCTGGCGGAGGGCGTCGCGGGCGCCGCGGTCCAGGCCGGCGCCCGAGTCGACGTCCGGGCGGTGGTCCACGACTCCCGGTCGGCCGGCCCGGGCGACCTGTTCGTGGCGGTGCGCGGGCTGCGGGCCGACGGCCACGACTTCGCGGCCGCGGCCGCGGCGCGGGGGGCCGCCGTCGCGGTGGAACGCCCCGTCCCCCTGCCGGCGGGCACCGCGTGGCTCCGACTGGCCGACACCCGGCTCGGCCTCGCGGAGCTGTCGGCGGAGCTGCACGGCCGTCCCGCGCGCCGGCTGCGGGTCGTCGGGGTGACCGGGACGGCCGGCAAGAGCACGACCACCCACCTCGTCGCGAGCGCGCTCGAGGCGGCTGGCCTACCGGCCGGGTACCTGAGCTCCGTCGCGCTGCGCTCGACGGGTCCTCCGGCCGACAACGAGTCCGGACAGACGACCCTGGAGCCGCCGCAGGTGCAGGCGTGGCTGGCCCGCATGGTCGCTGGCGGAGCGGCGGCCGCGGTGCTGGAGGTCAGCTCGCATGCGCTCGAGCAGGGCCGCGTGGCGGCCTGCGACTTCGACGTCGCCGCCTTCACCAACGTCCGGGAAGACCACCTCGAGTACCACGGTTCGCCGGAAGCCTACCTGCGGGCCAAGGCCCGGCTGATCGAGCTCTGCGCGTCGGGGTCCGCCAAGGGCGGGCTCAAGACCGCGGTGCTCAACCGCGACGACACATCCTTCGAGGACCTGGAGGCGTACCCGATCCAGCGCCGCCTCACCTACGGCATGGCCGGCGCTCCCGACGTGCGGGCGGCCGCACTCCGACCGGTCCGGGGCGGTACCGCGTTCGTGCTTCACGCCGGCGACGCGAGCGTCGAGGTGCGGCTGCAGCTGCCCGGCCGGTTCAACGTCGCCAACGCGGCCTGCGCAGCCGCCTGCGGGCTCGCGCTGGGCCTGCCGCTCGACCGGTTGGCCCTGGGGCTGACCGCGTTCCCCGGTCTGCGGGGCCGCCTGGAGCGGGTGGACCTGGGCCAGCCGTTCACGCTCTACGTCGACTTCGCGCACTCCGCCGTCGCACTGGCCAGCGTGCTGGGCGAGCTGCGGCGCGACACGGACGGCCGGCTGCTGGCGGTGTTTGGCGCGAGCTCCCGTTCCGGCGGCCACGATCCGGCCGGCATGGGCCGCGCCGCCGCGGCGATGGCGGACTTCTTCGTGATCACGACCGACGACCCGCTGGACGTCGACCCGGCCGAGCTCGCCCGCCAGGTCGTGGCCGGCGCGAGCGGCCGCGAGCCTGGCCGGGACTACGAGGTTGAGCTGGACCGCCGCGCTGCCATCCGCCGGGCGCTGGCGCTGGCCCGGCGAGGCGACGTGGTCCTCCTGGCCGGGAAGGGCCACGAACGGACGCTGGACCTTGCCGGCGGTCCCGTGCCGTGGGACGAGCGGGCCGAGGCCGAGGCCGGCCTGCGGGCGCTCAGTCTGGCCAGGATCTGAACTCGGATCTTGCGTTTTCGGGCCGGCTTCCCCCTACGATGCGCGGTGCTGAGGACCTCGCGCAAAAAGTCGCGTAACAAATTCCCGCTTTTCGTGATAGCGTTGCTGTTACCAAAGCGTGCGAGTCTGAGGAGGTGACTCCCATGTACGACCTCATCGGCGGAATGCGGGGCCTGCAGCGGCGGGCGGCGTTCCGACTGCCCGCTCTGCGACGCAGCCGGCGGCCGAACCCGGCGGTGGTGGCCACCCCGATCGTCGCCGTTGCGGGCGTGGCTACCGTCGCGGGCCTGCTGCTCTGGGACGAGCGGCGGCGGACGGCGATGCGGCGGCGGATGGAGGAGGTGGCCAACTCGGTCAGCGCGAGCGTCAGCTCGGGTCTGAACCGGGCGGCGCCGCCGGTCCCGACGGCGGCAGGACGGGACTAACTGGCTGGCGGGTCGGCGGCGGCGGCACCGCCGCCGACCATCCGCACGATCTCGATCGTGTCGCCGGCCTCCAGCGTGCACAGGACGAAACCCTCTCGCTCCAGGATTTCGCCGTTGACCTCGACGGCCACCGCCCTGGGGTCGACGCCGAGCCCGCGCAGGTAGTCCAGCAGCGGTGTCGGGCCGGTCAGCTCGACCGGCTTGCCGTTGACCCGGACGTGGATCATCCCTCGAAGTATCGGATGGCGGCGAACCCGGCCGCCCCGGCCGCGAGGCAGGCCTCGACCCGGTCGGCGTCCACGCCGCCGATCGCGAGGACCGGGATTCGCACGGCCGCGGCCACCCGCTGGAGCGCCCCGAGGCCCGCCACCGCCTGGCCGGGATGCGAGGCGCTCGCGAACACCGAACCGAACACGACGTAGTCGGCGCCGTCCGCCTCGGCCCGGACCGCCGCCTCTACCGAGTGGACGGAGCGGCCGAGCAGCCGGTCCGGGCCGAGCAGCCGCCGCGCCCCGGCGATCGGCAGGTCGCGCTCGGGCAGGTGGACGCCGGCCGCGTCTGCGGCCAGCGCCAGGTCGGCGCGGGCGCTGACCAGCACGGGGACTGCCGCCTCCCGCACGAGCCGGCACGCCTCCCGCTCCAGCGCTCGCCCGGTCGCTCCCGGGTCGCGCAGCTGCAGCAGCGTCGCGCCGCGGTCCATGGCGCGGAGGCCCGCAGCCGCATCGCGGACGATGGCCATCGCGGCCGGCCGCGGCCCTAGCTTCGCGGCGAGATCCCGGTGTCCGGCGAGCTGGCCGAGGCGTACGGCAGTCGGGGGATACGCCCCGCCCGGAAGCCGGTGCGCCCGGCCTCGACTCCCTGCCGGATCGCATCAGCCATCAGGGCCGGCTGCTCGGCGAGGGCGATCGCGGTGTTCACCAGGACCGCGTCGGCGCCGAGCTCCATCGCGAGCGCGGCGTCGCTCGGGGCGCCGATCCCGGCGTCCACGACGACCGGCACCGTCGCGTGCTCGATGATCAGCTCGATCTGGCGCTGCGTGACCAGGCCCTGGCCGGACCCGATGGGCGAGCCGAGCGGCATGACGGTGGCGCAGCCGACCGCCTCCAGCCGGCGGGCGAGGATCGGGTCGGCGTTGATGTACGGCAGGACGACGAAACCCTCAGCGACGAGGACCTCGGCCGCGCGCAGCGTCTCCACCGGGTCGGGCAGCAGGTACCGCGGGTCAGGCTGGACCTCCAGCTTCACCCAGTCGGACAGGCCCATCGACCGGGCCAGTCGCGCGATGCGAACGGCGTCGTCGGCGGTCTGGCAGCCGGCGGTGTTGGGCAGGATCCGGTATCGCTTCCAGTCGACGACGTCCAGGATCGTCCTGCGGTCCGGATCGTCCAGGTCGAGCCGGCGCAGCGCCACCGTGACGAGCTCGGCGCCCGACGCCTCCAGCGCGGCGACCATGTCCTCGTCAGTGCGGTACTTGCCGGTGCCGAGGAACAGCCGCGAGCGAAGCTCGGTCCCGGCGATGACGAGCGGGTCGGCCGCGAGCGTGGTTGCCACGGGTTACAGATTACGCGCCGGCCAGCGGGCGCCGGGCGGGCAGGCCGGGCCGCCGCGGGTACGCGCCGGGCGTCGGCGTCACCTTGGGCACGACCACCACGATTCCCCGCTCCCGGGCGGCGGAGGGCGCGGGCACGAACCGCGCCGGTCCGCCGCCGAGCGCATTGATTGCCGCGGGCGCGTCCTCCGCCTGCGCCTTCATGGCGAGCAGCCGGCCGCCGACGCGAACGAAGGGGAGGCACAGCTCGGCCAGGACGGGCATGGGCGCCAGGGCGCGGCAGACGGCGACGTCGAACGTCTCGCGCAGCGGGCCCCGGCCGGCGACCTCGGCGCGCTCCGCGACCACCTCGACGTCGAGCGCCAGCCGCGCCGCCGCGTGGACGAGGAACGCCGCCCTGCCCCGGTTGGCCTCCACCAGGACGACCCGCAGGTCCGGCCGCGCGATCTTCAGGGGGATGCCCGGCATGCCGCCGCCGGAGCCGACGTCGACGACCGAGCGCGCGTCGTCGAGATGGTCCAGCAGGACCAGGCAGTCCCTGACCAGCGGCGCGGCGGGGCCGCTGACCAGGCCCGGCCACGTATCGAGCAGACGTGCGTACTCGTCCTCTTTACAATCCATAGCGATGCCGATCTACGAGTATCGCTGTGAGGCCTGCGAGCGCCGGTTCGATCTGCTGACGTCGTTCGCGGAGCGCGACCGCGCCCACGCCTGCCCGTCGTGCGAGTCGACCAGGACCCGCGTGCTGGTCTCCACGTTCGCCGCGATCGGCGGCGAGAGCGAGTTCTCCTCGACGCTGCCCATGGCCCCGCAGCCCCGAGCGGGCGGCGGCTGCTGCGGCGGCGCCTGCGGCTGCTCGCACAACTGACGCACCGGCGGGCCTGATGCTCCTCCCGGTCACGTACCGGGTGAACGGCCGCGGCCACGC
>DASQZW010000014.1:0-34636 GCA_035638495.1 Terriglobales bacterium | reverse complement strand
GCCCGAGGTGACCCGGTGACCGGTGAGCGGGCGCTCCCCGACATCGGCGAGCGGGCAGCGGACGCCATCCTCGGCGCCAACCCGTTCGTGGGGATCGACCGTCGGGGGCTCGCGATGGCGGTGACGGCCTGGCTGGGGCGGGCCGGCAGGACCTCCGGGCTGCTGGCGACCGCCGGCGGCGAGCTGGCTCGGGGTCTGGGCGACATCCTCGCCGGCCGGTCCGACATCCGGCCTGCGGGCCGGGACCCGCGGTTCGCCGACGCTGCCTGGAACGACAGCGCGGCGTACCGGCGCCTGATGCAGGGCTACCTGCTCGTCTCGTCGGAGCTCCGCGCACTGGTCGAGCGAACGGACCTGGACCGGCCGACCGAGGCGCGCGCGCTGTTCGCGCTGTCGCTGCTGACCGAGGCGGCCGCTCCGACCAACACCCTCCTGGGCAACCCGGCCGCGCTCCGGCGCGCGGTCGAGACCCGGGGTCAGAGCCTGGTCCGGGGGATGCGGAACCTGGCGGTGGACCTGGTGGCGAACGGCGGCATGCCGTCCCAGGTCGACCCGCGACCGTTCCAGGTCGGCGGCAACCTGGCGGTCACGCGGGGCGCGGTCGTGTACCGGGACGAGGTGATGGAGCTGATCCAGTACGCACCGGCCACGGAGACCGTCGGCGAGCGCCCCCTCCTCGTTGTCCCGCCGCAGATCAACAAGTTCTACGTGCTGGACCTGGCGCCGGGCCGCAGCCTGATCGAGCACGCGGTCGGCCGGGGCGTCACGGCGTTCACGATCTCCTGGCGCCAGGCGAACGCCGACCGGCGCGACTGGAGCCTCGACACGTACGTGCGGGCCGCGCGGACGGCGGCCGAGGTCGCCTGCGAGATCACGGGCAGCGCCGACTGCAACGTGTTCGGGATCTGCGCGGGCGGGATCGTCGTCGCGCTGCTGCTCGGCCACCTGGCGGCGAGCGAGGACGCCCGGATCCACTCGGCGACGTTCGGCGTGACCATGCTCGACACGAGCACCGGCTCGATGATGCGGGACCTGGCGTCGGACCGCGCGGTCGCCGCTGCCGGCCGGCGATCGCGCCGGCGCGGATACCTGGACGGCCGCGACATGGCGCGGGTCTTCGCCTGGATGCGGCCGAACGACCTCGTCTGGAACTACTGGGTGAACAACTACCTGATGGGCAACGACCCGCCCGCCTTCGACGTCCTCTACTGGAACAGCGACACGACGCGGCTGTCGGCGGCGCTGCACGCCGAGTACCTCGACCTCTTCAAGCGCAACCCGCTCGCCGGCGCCGGCGAGACCGGCGTCCTGGGGACCCCGATCGACCTGCGCCAGGTGCGCTGCGACTGCTACGTGATGGCCGGGGCGACCGACCACATCGTCCCCTGGCAGGCGTGCTACCGCATCCCGCAGCTCGTGGGCGGGAAGACCGAGTTCGTCCTCAGCTCCAGCGGGCACGTGCAGAGCATCGTCAACCCGCCCGGGAACCCGAAGGCGAGCTACCACACCAACCCGCGGCGGCCGAAGAGCCCCGAGGCCTGGCTGGCGCGCGCCGAGAAGCACACCGGCAGCTGGTGGGAGCACTGGGCCGGGTGGCTGGTCGCGCGGTCGGGGGAGCGCCGGCCGGCGCCCGACGCGCTGGGGAGCGACGCCCACCCGGGACGCGATCGCGCACCCGGTCTCTACGTGATGGAGCGGTGACCGGCGACGTCCGCTTCGTCGACGTGGGTGCGCTCCGCATCAGGGTCAGTGAGCGCGGCCGCGGCGTGCGGCCGCTGCTGCTGGTGCCGGGGATCGGCACCAGCCTGGAGATCTGGCCGCCGCTGCTCGACGCGCTCGGCGACCTCCGGACGCTCGCGTTCGACCCCCCCGGCACCGGCCTGTCCTCGCTGCCCGCGCTGCCGGCCCGCCTGCCCCGGCTGGCGGGGCTCGTCACGGACGTGCTGGATGCGCTCGGGCACGAGCAGGTGGACGTCCTGGGCGTCTCGTGGGGCGGGGCGCTGGCCCAGCAGATCGCGCACCAGGCGCCGCAGCGGGTCCGCCGCCTGGTGCTGGCGGCAACCTCCTGCGGGCTGGGTTCGATCCCGGGGCACCCGCTGGCCCTGGCGGCGATGGCCAACCCGCTCCGCTTCCACTCGCGCTCGTACTTCGAGCTCGTGGCGCCGTCCGTCTACGGCGGCGCCTCGCGCCGCAGCCAGCTCCAGCGCAGCGACGAGGCCGAGCTCTGGCTGCGGCGACCGCCGAGCCTCCGCGGCTACGCCTACCAGCTCATGGCGATCGCCGGCTGGTCGAGTCTTCCGTGGCTGCACCGCCTCCCGCAGCCGGCCCTGGTCCTGGCCGGGTCCGAGGACCCGCTGGTCCCGCTCCCGAACGCGCGTCTCCTGGCAGGCCGGATTCCGGGCGCCGCGCTTCACGTGGTCGAGGGCGGAGGACACCTGTTCCTGCTGAACCACGCCGCTGAGTCGGCGGCTGCGATCCGGGAGTTCCTCGACGAGCCCGGCGGCCGGCCGCCCGGCGCCCTGAGGAGGCTGCTGAGCAGGATCTGAGCGGTGTGCCGCTCTACTCGCCCGGCCCTGCGACGCCCCGCACGGTCAGACGCTGCCTTCGGCCGACCTGGCGACTACCGCTCGAACAGGCCGTTCAACTCGGAGAAGGCGATCGCGCCGTCGAACGCCTCGAACGTCCCGGACGTGACGAGTTCGCGAGCCGCCCGGAGCGCGGTCCCGTAGGCCGCCTGCGCGAGGGCGGTGCCCACACTGATCCGCCGCACGCCGGCGGCGGCGAGCTCCGCGACGCTCGGGCCGCCGGGGCCGGCCATCGCGTTGACCGGCAGGCGCATCGAGTCCACGAGCGACCTGAGCGGGCCCAGGTCGAGCAGGCCGGGAACGAACAGGCAGTCCGCGCCCGCTTCCGCATACGCCTCTCCGCGGCGGCGCACCTCGTCCAGTCGCCCCCCCGGCTCGCCGATCCGGAAGAGGAACACGTCGGTCCGCGCGTTGACCACGAAGTCCGGCGCGCCGCACGCCCGGGCCGCCGCTCGCGCCGCGCCGATCCGCTCCGCCTGGGCCTCCACAGAAAACAGCGGACCGCCGCGAGCCCCGGAGTCCTCGAGGTTCATGCCGGCGGCGCCGGCCGCGATCGTCGCGCTGACCGTAGCCTCGACGTCGGCCGGTGCGGGACCGTAGCCGCCCTCCATGTCCGCCGTCACCGGGATGTCGACGGCGCGGACGATCAGCTCGACCGCCTGCGCCATCGCCTCGCGCGTGATGTGCTGGCCATCGGGCTGGCCGTGCGCCCACGCGATGCCGCCGCTCGTGGTGCCGATGGCGCGGGCGCCGGCGCGGGCGAGCAGCGCGGCGCTGGCCGCGTCCCACGCGTTCGGCAGCACCAGGACCGGGCCCCGGTGGAGTGAGCGCAGGACCTGGGCTTTGGTGTTCAACGGTTCGTTCACAGAGCGCCTCACAGCGACCGGATGGTCGCGTCGGAGCTCACCCGGCCAGCCTCGACTCGGCCGGGACCGAGGGCCCGGCCGCGTGGGCCCACAAGTGCATCGCGGCGTACGAGCGCCAGGGACGCCAGCGCTCGGCCAGCGCCCCCAGCGCTCTCTCGTCGGAGGGCGCGCCCAGGGCGGCGAGCGCGCGCCGGAGGCCCAGGTCGGCGAGCGGGATCGCGTCCGGATCGCCCAGCGCGCGCATCGCGACGTACGCCACCGTCCACGCGCCGATCCCTGGCACGGCCAGCAGTCCGGCCGCGGTTCGCTCGCGGTCCGCGCCCGGGTCGAGGTCGATGTTGCCGCCGGCGACGGCGGCCGCCAGGGCCCGCAGCGCCCGGACGCGCGCCGCCGGCAGCCCGACGGCGGACAGGTCACCTTCGGCGACCGCGAGCGCCGTCGGGAACAGGTGCGTCAGTTCGCCGTCCGCGCTGGCCAGCGGGGTGCCGAGCGCCTGGACGAGTCGACTCGCGAGCGTGCGCGCGCCCTTCACGGTCACCTGCTGGCCCAGCACGGCGCGAACCGCGAGCTCGAACCCGTCCACGTGGCCGGGCACGCGCAGGCCGGGGCGCGCGGCCACGAGGCGGCCGAGGATGGCGTCCGCGCCGAGCACGGCGGCCACGCCCTCGGGGTCCGCGTCCAGGTCGAACTGGTGACGACACCGCGCCACTGCCGCAGTGACGTCGCGCAGGTCCCGCAGCCGCAGGCGGGCGGTCAGGTACCCCTGGTCGGGATGCGGCGTGACCGTCAGCACGCCCTCGCCGCGGGGCAGCCGGATCGCGCGCCGGTACGAGTCCTTCACGACCGCCTCGACGCCGGGGACCGCTCGCGCGGCCAGGAACTCCAGCAGGGGCGCCGCGGCGTACGGCCGGCGGTGGGCGAGACGCAGCACGATCTCGCCGCCCGGCTGGCCGCGGTCCGGGCCGCGGCGCCGCACGTCCGTCGGCGTGCACGCGAACGCCTCGACGACGCTGTCGTTGAACTGACGGACACTCGAGTAGCCGGCCGCGAACGCGACCTGCGTGATCGCCAGGTCGGAGGCCTCGAGCAGCATCCTCGCCGTCTGCGCGCGCCGCATCCGCGCCAGGGTCAGCGGGCCCACGCCCACCTCGGCCACCATCTGGCGGTGGACGTGGCGCTCGCTCGTCCCGAGCCGCCGCGCCAGCCCGGCCACGCCCACCTCGTCGACGAGGCCGTGAGCGATCAGCCGCAGCGCGCGGGCCACGAGGTCGGCCCGGAGGTCCCACTCAGGCGAGCCTGGACTGGCGTCCGGACGGCACCGCCGGCACGGTCGGAACCCGGCCGCTTGGGCCGTCGCCGCCGTCGTGAAGAACACGACGTTCTCCGCTTTCGGCGTCCGCGCGGGACAGCTCGGCCGGCAATAGACCCCGGTTGTCTTCACCGCGGTGTAGAACTGGCCGTCGAACCGCGGATCACGGCTGCTGATCGCCTGGTACCGGGCGGCGAAGGTCTCCGCCACCCGGCCATTATCGGCCGCGTCGGTCCGCCGGGCTGGCGGTTTTCGGACCTCAACCGTCGAGGCGGGCGTGCTGCGTCGCGATGCCCGCCCGCACGTCCGCGCTCACCGCAGCCAGTATCGTGTGAGCCGTGAAACGCGGTTTCCTTCGGCGGCTTCCGCGGCCCGTGAGGTGGCTGTGGTTCGGCATCCTCGCGGTCGTGGGGCTGGACTGCGCCGCTGTGGCGCTGGCGTTCGTCTTCGGCGGTGACTGGTACTCGACGGCGGTACAGCTCTCGTCGATCCTGGCCGGCCCGCTGGCGGTCGGCCTGCTCGTCGTCTTCGTCACCGCGAGCGTCCGCTCGAAACGGGAGCCCCCAGCGCCCGCTGCGACGCCGCCCGACGCCGAACGCCCGCCGGCGCGGTCGGCCGATTCCCAGGTCCCGCTCGAGGTGGCGGCGGGACGTGCCGCGGGCCAGGCTGTGGCCGCGCTGGCGCGCCGGCCGGAGGGACAGGCGGCGATCCGTCAGACGGCGCGCTTCGTCAGGGCGATCCGCGCCGCGGCGCAGGCGCCGCCGGCATCGGCCGGAGCGGACCAGCCGGAGCGCCGGTCCGGGAGCGAGCCCCCCGGGCGATAGGGCCGGCCCGTCCACGTTGTCCGTGGCCGGGCCGGGAGACGCCCGGCTATGCTCGGCCGAGCATCCCTCCGTGTTGGAGGGGACGAGGTCAAGGAGTCGGGCATGGACGGCAGAGCCGACATAGTCATCGTGGGCGGCGGCTTCGCGGGGGCCGCCATGGCGACAACCCTGAGCCGGGCCGGCGTGCACGTCATCCTCCTGGAACGTCAGTCGGCCTACCGCGATCGGGTGCGGGGGGAGCTGCTGGTGCCGTGGGGTGTCGAGGAGTCACGGAAGCTCGGCCTCCTCGACGCGCTGCTGGACGCCGGCGGCCACTGGCTCACGACCCGCATCCCGTACGACGAGACGCTCACGCTCGAGGAGGCGGAGGCCACCGCCCTGCCGCTCGACCGGCTGCTGCCGGGGATCCCGGGCGCACTCTCGTTCTTTCAGCCGGCCGCCTGCCTCGCGCTCAGCCGCGCCGCCGAGGCCGCGGGAACGGCGCTGCGGATGGGCGTGCAGGAAGCCGTCGTGACCGCCGGTGCCCAGCCCGAGGTCGCCTACCGGGCGAACGGCATGTCCGCGGTCGTCCGGTGCGGGCTCGTGATCGGTGCCGATGGCCGCACGTCGAGCGTCCGCGGCCAGGCGGGCATCGCCCTCGAGAGACAGGCGGGCGAGCATCTCATCTCCGGGCTGCTGGTCGACGATGCCAGCCCGTTTCGCAATGACGTCTTCCTTCTGGGCACGGAGGGCGACGTCTC
Organism: Terriglobales bacterium; assembly: GCA_035638495.1. Lineage (GTDB taxonomy): Bacteria > Chloroflexota > Dormibacteria > Dormibacterales > Dormibacteraceae > CF-161. Next base: position 28,312 of record DASQZW010000014.1, on the reverse strand, counting down.
GTTCTTCGTCTGCCCGCAGGGATCGGGCCGAGCTCGCCTCTACCTCTGCCACGCGCTCCACCCGCACGATCGCTTCGCCGGCGCCGGCGGCCCGGCCGCCTTCCTGCGGGCGTACCGGCTGCGTTCGGTCCCTCAAAGCGATTCGCTGGCCGGCGCGACAGTGGCAGGGCCATGCGCGACGCTGGAGGGTGACGACACCTGGACCGCCGAACCCTTCGTCGAGGGGGTCGCCCTGATCGGCGACGCTGCGGGCTACAACAATCCGTTGATCGGTCAGGGCCTGTCGCTGGCGCTGCGCGACGTCCGGGTCCTCAGCGAGATCCTCCTCGGCGGCAGCGACTGGTCGCCGCCCGCCCTGCGGCCGTACGCCGTCGAGCGAGCGGTGCGCATGCGGAGGGTCCGCGTCGTCGCGTCCGCGTTCGCCGGTCTCGTCGCGCAGTACACGCCCGACACGCCCGGGCGCCGGCGGGCCTTTCGCGAGCGGATCGCCACCGACCGCACGCTGGCTGCCCCGATGATGGCGATGTACGCGGGACCGGAGACCGCGCCGCCCGAGGCTTTCTCGCCCGGCTTCATCGAGCGGTTCACCGGCGCCGGCATCACGCGGCACTAGAAACTCGGCCGAAATACGGCCATTTTTGGCGTGGCCAGTGCCCAGGACCGTGGTCGCGCCGATCGGAACGGTTACAGGCCGGGCTACCCGGCTTCGTAGTCGACTGCCGGATGCTGCCCATGACCGCACTGATGAGCGCATGGAGCCCGTGGGCACCATCCCGCGAGCCGTCTGGCCGGCCACCAGGGTGAGGTTGGCGACGGTGGCGGCAAGGAGGACTGGAAGAGCGTCTTGTGGCGGCCGAAGCACCGCGCCTGTCGATCTCCAGACCGGTCGTCGCACCCGCCTCCTGGATCAGCTCCAGGCTGCCCGCCTCGTCCTTCGCGCTCCCCTCCACGACATCGACCGTGACCACCAGCCCGGTGGCCACGTCGGCCACCACGTGCGCCTTGTGGCCGTCGAAGCGGACGCTGGCGCTCTCGCGCCCGTACCGCATCTCGGGATCGTGGACCGAGCAGATCCGCTCCGCGCTGGTGCCCTGCCGAAGCCGCTTGCCACCGCCCTCCTCGTCCGACTTCTCCTCCACGTCCTGGAGCAGCACCTGGCGCAGGCGGCCAAAGCCCGTTGAGAAGAGCGGACCGGAAGGGATGGCAGGGTCCGCCGCCCATCTTGCCTCTCGCAGGCCGAATAGCGGCGATCCCTTTGGGACAGGCCGCCGCCCCACCTTTTCGGCCGCATCTCTGGTCACCCACCGCTTGCGAGCGCCCCCGGGCGCTCGGAAGCGGTGGGGCCCGGCCGGCTGGCGTCGGTAACCCACGCAGAGGCGGAACCGCGGTGCGTAGGACTATTCGTCTGACGGATCGCCCTTTCGGACGCCCCCATAAGGGAGGTTCGTCCGACGAATCGCCCTATCCCGGTTCGCTTGCGAGTCGGGCGTGGTCCACTTGCGCTTCGATCGTGTATCGATCCGGGTGATTTGGCGCCAAATCACCTATTTGCGCTTGCCCGAAGGGGCGGTTGGGCGCCAGATCGCCCATCCAGCGTGAACGGGCCTCGGAGCCCGGGCGCCAACCGCAGCGTACATACTAGTTGGTACGATGGTAAGCGCCATGGAATCTCAGGACCGCGCCGCGCCCGCGCTGATCGTGCTCCGGTACGGCGATCCCCTCGTCGACGCGCTGAGGGCCGCCGGGCCGGGTCGGCTGGTCATCCTGCGCGTGCTGCCTCCGGTGTCCGGAATCCGGTCGTGCGAATCCACCCAGGCGCCGGAGGGGATGATTCGGGCGGACCTGGCGCGGCTGGTCGCCGGCCGCCGGCCGGTGCCGAAACTCGTCGTGCGCTTCGGCGACACGGTCGAGCAGGCCCACATCGTGGCCGGAGAGGTCGCGCCCGACCGGGTCGTCGCCGCCCACGACCTGGCCCGGCGGCTCGCCCGCGCGCTCCCCTTCCGCGTGGTGGACGCCGAAGAGGACCTGCCCGGAGCGCCCCGCCTCCTGCGCCGGGCGCTCGGTCGTCGCGCGGACGAGAAGGTCGCCGCACTGCAAGCCGCCGCGCTGTTCGACGGGGTGCCGCAGCGGGACCTGCGCCGCCTGGCGTCCCTGCTCGACCGCGCCGAGGTCGGAGCGGGTCACGTGCTGGTCGGGGAGGGCAGGCGGAACGACACCCTCTGGCTGCTGCTCGACGGGAGCGCCCTGCGGACGATCCGCGGGCGCGAGGTCGGCGTGCTGCGTGCGCCCGCCCTCGTGGGCGCCCCGAGCATGGTCTACAACCGGCCCGCGATCGCCACCATCACCGCCCTGGAGCCCGTCAAGGCGCTGGTGGCCGGGCGGATCCAGTTCCAGGCCATCGGCGCGATCGACCCGGTGGCGCTGCGACTGAAGGCCGCGACGGCCGACCGGCTCAGCGACTACCTGACGGCGCGGGACCCTCTCCTCCCGTCGGGCGCGCCCAACGGAAGGCGAGCGCTTGCGTAGGGAAGGGAGCGTCCTCGACCGCCTGCGGGTGCCGGTCGTCCAGGCCCCGCTCGCGGGCGGACCGTCCACGCCGGAACTGGCCACCGCGGCCGTCCGGGCGGGCGCCCTCGGCTTCCTCGCCGGCGGCTACCGCGGCGCGGAGGCCCTGCGCGAGGACATCTGCCACGTCCGGGGTGCGGTCGCCGGCCCCTTCGGCGTCAACCTCTTCGTCCCTGGCGACGGCACCGTGGACGCGGCCGAGATCGAGTCGTACGCGGAGCGCGTCCGGCGGGAGGCCGCGGGTGTGGGGGCCGAGGCCGGCCAGCCGGCCTGGTCGGACGACGAGTGGCAGTCGAAGCTGGACGTGGTCCTCGCCGAGCGACCGGCGGTCGTGTCCTTCACCTTCGGCTGCCCCGAACGGTCGCTGTGCGACGCGCTGCACGGCGCCGGCGTCGAGGCCTGGGTGACGGTCACCGAGGCCGGCGAGGCCGAGCAGGCGGCCGGCGCGGGCGCCGATGCGCTGGTGGTGCAGGGCGTCGAGGCGGGCGGCCACCGCGGCAGCTTCCTGGACCGCGACGGCGTGGGCGAAGTGGGCATGATCGCGCTCCTCCGCCTGGTCGCGAGCCGCGTGGACCTCCCGCTCGTCGCCGCCGGCGGCATCTGCGACGGGTACGCCGCAGCGGCCGCGCTGGTGGCCGGGGCTCGGGCGGCCCAGGTCGGGACCGCGCTCCTGGACACGCCGGAGGCGGGAACCTCGCCGGCCTACCGCGAGGCGCTGCGGCTGACCGGGCCGACGCGGCTCACCCGCGCGTTCACCGGCCGCCGGGCCCGCGGCATCGTCAACGGTTTCATGGACCGCCACGACGCAGCGGCGCCCAGCGCATACCCCCACGTCCACTCCCTGACGGCGCCGATGCGCGCGGCGGCGCGGGCCCGTGGCGACCCGGATCTGATCAACCTGTGGGCGGGCCAGGGCCACGCGCTGATGCCCCACGGCGTATCCGCCGAGGAGGTCATCGCGAGGCTGGCCCGCGAGATCCGCGCCGCGCTGGACGGGGCGCGAGCGAGAATGTAGCCACGTGTCGAAGCGCGAGGCGATCGTCCAGGCGGCCAAGGACCTGATGTGGGAGGAGGGGTACGAGGCGATGAGTCCGCGCGACGTGCTCGAGCGCAGTGGGGCCGGCCAGGGCAGCCTCTACCACCACTTCAGGGGCAAGCTCGACCTCGCCGGCCAGGCGCTCTGGGAGGTGAACGCCGAGCTTCGCGCGGTCGCCGACCGGGTCTTCGGACACCAGGAACGGCCGCCCCTCGAGCGTGTGCGCCGCTTCCTGGACGTGCTGTCGCGCGACCCGCTGAAGGGCTGCCGGGTGGGCCGGCTGGCGGTGGAGTCGTCGATCGAGATCGAGGAGCTGCGGGCCCCGGTTGCGGCCTGGTTCGAGCACGTCGAGGGCAAGCTCGCGGCCGCCTTCGAGGAGGCCCGCGCCGCCGGCCAGCTCGGGGCCCGCGTCGACGCGGGCGAGCTGGCGCTCACGGTCACGGCCGTGATCCAGGGCGGCTACCTGCTTGCGCGCGCCCATGCCGATGCCGGGGCCATGCACCGCGCGCTCGCCGGCGCGATGGCGCTCCTGGAGGCGTCAGCGCCCTGACCGCGTCAGGCGCCTTCGCGTCCGTCGTCGTCGACCGGGACCAGGTCCGCGGTCGCCTGGGCCCGCGCCGCCACGCCGCCATCTCGTTTCGACCCCGGTGCCTGCACTTCGGGGTACGTTGTCGCAACGGAACCGCGAGCGACAGGCTGCGGGCGTGACGGCAAGGTGACTGACGGAGGAGACGAAGATGGCAACGTATCTGCTTGCCTACCATGGCGGCGGCATGCCCGCGAGCGAGGACGAGCGCGCCAGGGTGCTGGCGCAGTGGGGCCAGTGGTTCGGCGCCCTGGGCTCCGGCCTCGTCGACGGCGGCAACCCGGTCGGTCAGACCCGCATGATCGCGCCCAGCGGCTCGGTCAGCGACGGCGGTGGGGCCAATCCCGTGAGCGGCTACACCGTGATCAAGGCCGACAGCATGGACGCGGCCGTCACCCTCGCCAGGGGCTGCCCACTCCTGCAGTCGGGCGGCAGCATCGAGGTCTGCGAGACCGTCCCGGCGATGTAAGTGCCGGTCGCGGGAGGCGTGGAGCTGCGTGCGGTTCTGCGCCTCCCTGTATCACGCAACCTGCAATCGCCGGCACTCCCACCCCTTGTCACGAGTGCATCGGAGGCTCTCACCCTGGCCAACTACTCGGCGGTAGCAAACGGCCGGCGCAATGAAGCGCGCCGCGGTGCAGCACCCGGCCGGCGGGCGTCGGACTGCGGGCGGCACTCAGGACGCCCCGCCGCCCACGCGCCGCTGTGCCGGCCGGCGGGCTCGAAGCCACCCGGGGCTGTCTATTCCGCAGCCGCCCTCGCCGCCGCCAGCTTCTCCGCCCTCGCCGCCCTCGCCTTGGCGAGTGCCGCGTTGCGCCGTGCCAGCACCTCCGGATCGGTGATCGGCTTTCGCTGCCGGCGAACCTTGACGTCGGGCACTGCAATCGCAGCTGCGGCTCGGCGGCCCCGTCCTCGTCGCGTGCCCGTCAGGCTTCCCAGGGCCGAACCGATCTGCGTCAGCTCGGTACGCAGTCGCTGGTTCTCCTCGGTGAGTTCCCGATTCGAGCGTTGGAGTGTCTCGTTGGCCGCTACCAGCTGTGTGATCTGGGTGACGACGAGCCGCGTGTCGAACACTGCCGTGCTCCGCCGGCGACGGCGCGTGATGGAACCGTTCGATGATGTCCTTGGCATTCCCTGACCTCGTAGAGAGTGAACTGCACGCGACTGTATCACAACCGGTCACTGTGCTCACAGGAATCAATTCCACCGCGGACGTGTCCGGTGCCGTCGACACTGCCGGCGCTCGGGGCGGGCGAGGAGGTTTCCCTCCTCGCACCTCCACCGAGCATGGCTGCGGGGGTGAGGTCCTGGTCAGAGCCGGTCGCGCGACCGGCCGCAGCGAGCGTACGACCATCGCAGTGCCGGCCACATCGTCGATTTTGATGACCGGTTGAACTGACTCCACTTCAACATCGGCCGCTGACAAGACGCGGCACGAGGTGGTACGGCCGCCAGCACCACGCTTCCTTCAACAGCGCGTGTTAGCAGGTCGAGCACGCGAGACGGATGCGCGCCAGCCCCGACGCCTACGGCTGGCCCCGCCGCGCCTCCTGGATCGCCTTCCACACGCGCTCCGGCGTCACCGGCATGTCGAGGTGGCGGATCCCCAGGTGAGCCACCGCATCGACGACCGCGTTCTGCGCGGCGGGTGTGGACCCGATGGTCCCGGACTCGCCGATGCCCTTCGCGCCCAGCGGGTTGTGGGGACTGGGCGTCACGGTCGTCGCGGTCGTCACGGTCGGGATCTCGTTGGCTGTGGGGATCGCATAGTCGAGCAGCGACGCGGTCCGCGGATTGCCGTCGGCGTCGAACACGACCTCCTCGTACAGGGCCTGGCCGACGCCCTGGCCGATGCCGCCGTGCACCTGGCCCTCGACCAGCAGCGGGTTGATGATGCGCCCGCAGTCGTCGACCGCGAAGAAGCGCGTCAGCCGCGCGTCGCCGGTCTCGGTGTCGACCTCGGCGACGGCGCAGTGCGCTCCGAACGGATAACTGCCCTCGCCGTTGAAGTCGACCTCCTCTGCGAGGCCCGGAGGCATCCCCTCGGGCAGCTGCCCGGCGTCGGCGGCCGCATTCGCGAGCGTGGCCCACGTCAGCGCCCGCTCGGGCACCCCGGCCACGCCCACCGTGCCGTCCCGGAAGACGATGTCCTGCGGGCTGGCCTCCAGGAGGTGGGCGGCCAGATCACGTGCCTTGTCCCGAACGCCGATGGCGGCCTCGTGGACGGCCGACCCGCCGTGCTGCATCGATCGTGAGCCGACCGTGCCCAGCCCGCGCTCGACCGTGTCGGTGTCGGAGTGGACGACCCGAACCTGCTCCAGGGGCACGCCCAGCTGCTCGGCGGCGATCTGCGCCAGCGAGGTCTCGTGGCCCTGCCCGAACGAGGTGGTGCCGCATCGGACGAGCACCGTCCCGTCCCCTTCGATGGAAACGCCGCCCCACTCCGGGCCGATCCCGGCCGCGGTGACCTCCACGTAGACCGAGATGCCGATCCCCATCTGGACGCGGTCGCCGGCCTCGCGGCGTCGAGCCTGCTCCGCCCGCAGCGCGCGGTAGTCGGCGAGCTCGAGCAGGGCATCCAGGGCCCTCGTGTACTCACCGGAGTCATAGGTGGCTCCGCCGGCGGTGGTGTGGGGGAAGCGGTCGGCCGCGATGAGGTTCCGCCTTCGCAGCTCGGCGGGGTCGATCGCGAGCTCCACCGCGAGCATGTCCATCGCCCGCTCGATCATCGCCGCCGCCTCCGGACGGCCCGCGCCCCGATAGGCACCGAGCGGCGTGGTGTTGGTCGCCACGCAGTGCGCCTCGAAGTGGATGCGAGGGATGTCGTACACGCCCGACGACATCTGCCCGGTCAGGAAGGGCAGGATCATCGCGATCCCCGGATACGCGCCGAGGTCGGCGACCACGTGCAGCCTCAGGCCGACCAGCCGTCCGTCCCGGGTGGCGCCGAGCTCCACCTCCTGGACCTGGCCCCGTCCGTGCGTCATCGTCATCAGGTTCTCGGAGCGGGTCTCCACCCACTCCAGGGGCCGGCCCAGCCGCTGCGCGACGGCGGCCACCACGATCAGCTCCGGCCGCGCCCCGGCCTTGGCGCCGAACCCGCCGCCCATGTCCGGCACGACGACGCGGACGGCCGTCTCCTCGAGGCCGAGCGAGGTCGCGATCTCCGTCCGGAGCGCGAACGGCTGCTGGCTGGTCGCCCAGATGGTCAACCGTCCGGCCTCCGGCACCACGACGATGGCCTCCGGCTCCATGGGCACCGGCGCCAGCCGCTGGTTGACGAACCGAGCCTTGATCGAGACGTCCGCGCCCTCCATCGGGTCCTCGTCGGTGCCCGAAGCGAAGTGCCCGGCTACGTTGGAGCCGTGGTCCGGGAACAGGCGCGCGGACTGGCCGTCGAGCGCGCGGTGGACGTCCACCACGCTGTCGAGCGGCTCCAGGTCGAGCGACACCAGCTCGGCGGCATCGACCGCCGCCTCCCGCGTCTCGGCGACGACCAGCGCCACCGGCTCGCCGACGAAGCGGATCCGGTCCGTCGCCAGGCGCGGACGGGCGAAGGTCGCCGGAACCATCGGGAATCCGACGCGGGCCGGCAGATCGAGATCCGAGCCGGCGAGCACGGCGACCACACCCGGCACCGCCTCGGCCGCAGCCCGGTCCACGCCTCGAATGTCGGCGTGTGCCAGTGGGGAGCGCACGAACGCAACGTGCAGGGTGCCGGCCGGGCGAGCATCGTCGACGTAGCGCCCGGTGCCCGTGACGAGGCGTGCGTCCTCGCGCCTTCGTACGGCGTGGCCGAGAATCGAGCCTGGTGTGATCATCTGCATCCGACAGGAGCGTAATCGAATCGGCGTTCAGGTGTAAGGGCGGGGAGTGACGACGCGAGCGCGCCGCGCGCTCGGCGCCTACCGGTACAGGGAGAGCCGCCTGGTCAGCGTGCGGACGGCGTCCGCGGGCCCCTGCAGCGCGATCCCGACGTAGCGGAGCTCGGCCGGCGCCGTGGTGGCGACCATGGCTCGGAACTCCTGGTAGTCGTTGGTCGTCTGGCCGGCAGAGGGGAAGTCGACGAGCAGGACCTCGGGGTCGGCGGCCGCCGCCTCTCGCAGCCTGACCAGTTCGGTCGCTCCAGCGGCGAGGATCGGCAGTCCGTGCGGGAACAGCCCCCGGTGGCGCCCGCCGCCGGCGTCGACCAGGTCCGGGCCGGGCATGTCGGGATGGGCGGCGCCGAGGCTGACCGCCAGCACCGCGGCCGCGTTGGCCGCCCGGCCGGCCGTGAGATCGCGATCGACCACGATCACCGTTCGAGGCCGCAGGCCATTTGCCGATGCAGATGCGGTCATGTCGCCGACAGTGTAGGTGATGTATGTGGACAACGAGTCATTGCCGAATATAATTCGATTCTATGGCCGAAACGCACGACCTCGACGAACTCGATTCGGCCATCCTGCGAGAGCTGCAGAACGATGCGCGGAAGACCAACCGTGACATCGCGGAAGCGGTGGACGTGGCGCCGTCGACCTCGCTGGAGCGAATCCGCTCGCTCAGGCGCCGCGGGGTGATCCGCGGCTTCCACGCGGACGTCGACGTGGGAGCGCTGGGCCGCCGGGTCCAGGCCCTGATCGCCGTGCGAATCCGGCCTCCTTCTCGCGGCAACATCGAGGCCTTCCGCGATTGGGTGCGCGACCTGCCCGAAACGATCGGCGTGTTCGTCGTATCGGGTGGCGACGACTTCCTCGTCCACGTCGCCGTTCCCGACACCGACTCTCTGTATGCCTTCGTCATCGACCGGCTCACCGAACGGCCGGAGGTGGCCGACGTCCGCACGTCCGTGGTCTACGAGCACCTCCGGCGTTCGACCATCGAGGCGCTTCACCGGAGAGGCAGCCGTTCGCGCCGCTGAAAAGCGCCGGGCGAGCCGGTACCGGCAGCTGGCCCCGCGGGTCGCCACTCCGCAGAGCTTTCAACACCTGCTAGACCACTCCCTGCTGGTAGGCGAACACGATCGCCTGGGCACGGTCGCGCACTTCGAGCTTGCTGAGCAGGCGATTGATGTGCGTCTTCACCGTCGCCTCGGTCAGGAACAGCTTGCCCGCGATCTCGTCATTGCTCATCCCCAACGCGATCAGCTTCAGGACCTCCAGCTCGCGCGCCGTCAGCTGCGCGAGCTGCGCCGCGCCGTCGCGCCGCCCCCCCACCCTGCCCCGGTAGACGCGGAGCACTCGCTCCGCCACGGTTGGATCCAGCCAGCCGGCGCCGGCGGCCACGCTGCGGGTCGCCCGGATGATCTCCTCGCCCGGGGCGCCCTTGAGCAGGAAGCCGGCCGCGCCGGCGGTCAGGCTCCCCTCCAGCGTGTCGTCGTCGTCGTACGTCGTCAGCGCCAGGACCGGCGGTGCCTCGGACAGCTCGCGGATGCGGCGCGTCGCCTCGGGGCCGTTCATCCCGCGCATGCGCACGTCCATCAGGACCACGTCCGGGCGCAGCCTGCGCACGGCCTCGACGGCCTGGACGCCGTCCTCGCACTCCCCGACGACCTCCAGCCCTCCCTCGGCCAGGACGGCTCGCAGGCCCGTGCGGACCAGCTGCTGGTCGTCCACGACCAGCACCCGGATCACGTGGGGATCACGCATTCCACCTCCCAGCCGGGTTCTGCCGGCTCCGCTCGCACGGTGCCGCCGAGCAGGGCCGCTCGCTCGTGCATGCCGCGCAGACCGTGCCCGGCCGGCGGGCCGGCCGGGCCTCGGCCCGCGCCCGTGCCCCAGTCGCGGACCCGCAGCGTCGTTTCGCCCTCGCCGACCTGCAGGCGGACCCGGACGGCGGCGCCCGGGGCGTGGCGTCCCGCGTTCGAGAGCGCCTCCTGGGCGACGCGGTAGAGGGTGAGGCCCGCAGAGTCCGAGATCCTCTCCACGTCGCCCTCGGTCTCCAGGCGCACGTCCATCCCCGCCTCGCGCAGACGGGAGACCAGGGCTGGGAGGTCGGCGGCGCCGGGAGGCGGCCGGGTCGCGGACTCGTCGTCGCGGAGCAGCTCCACGAGGCGCCTGACCTCCACCAGCGCCTGCCGGCCGAGCCGCTCGGTCTCGGCGAGCATCTCCTCGGCGGCCCGCGGGTCGCGCCGGACCCGGAGCCGGGCCGCCGTCATCTGGAGCATCACCACGGTCAGCGAGTGGGCGACGAGGTCGTGGACGTCGCGCGCGATGTGCCGGCGCTCGTCGGCCAGCGCCTGCCGCTGCAGGTCGGCGCGGGCGGCGTCGAGCTGCTCCACCAGCGCGACCTGGCTGCGGAGCATCCAGCCGGCAAGCAGACTGAGGGCGAGCCCGCTCGTGAGCAGCAGGGCCGCCATCTGAGGGTGGAGCGCGAAGGGCACCAGGACGGCCACCTCGGCTGACCCGCCCGTCGCCAGCACGAGAGCGGCAGGAGCGTCGAAAGCCGTTGCGGCCAGCGTCAGCATCAGGAACGTGACGGCGAACTGGTCGCCGGCCAGGTAGAGGGCGGCGGCCGGCGCCAGGGCGGCCGGCGTCCACAGGAGCCTGGGCGCGAGCTCGGCACGCGGCGCCCACGGCAGCAGCGCCGCCGCGACGAGCCCGATCCTGACCGGGAACGGCAGGCCCGATTGGTGGACCAGAACGGTGACCAGGGCGACCGCGACGGCGATCGCCCTGGTCGCCCGGCGCTGGCGGGCGCGGTGGACCATGACGGACCTCGAGCTCTCCGCGTTACGCCAGGCGCCGGCTCTGCTCCCGGCGGTAGGCGCGCGCTGCCAGGAACGCCAGCCCCACGGTCCAGAGGGCCAGAATGCCCAGGTTCGTGCCCAGCGGCGCGACGTTGGTGGCCCCGACGGCGCTCCACGCGAGCTGCGCGTAGCGGAAGCTCGGGAGGTACGGGCTGACGTGCTGGATGAGCTGCGGCAGCTGGTCGACGGGTCGGAACACGCCCGAGGCGAAGTAGAGGGGCAGCGCGATGAGATTGACCGCGACGCCCCCGGCGTTCGGGTTGACCAGGTAGCCGATCGCCAGGCCGAGCGCGAGGAACGGCAGCGAGCCGAGCAGGAGCCAGCCCGCGAGGACGGCCCAGGCGGTGAGGCTCAGGTTGACGCCGCCCGTGAGGACCGCGAAGGCGCCGAGGGTCGCCAGGGCCATCAGCCCGAAGAAGACGGCGACGATCGCGCGACCGGTGAGGAAGACCCAGGGCCGGAGCGGTGTGGCGCGCATCAGCACGTCCATGCGCCGGGCCCGGTCCACGGTCAGGCCGATGCCGAACGTCGAGAGCATCACGTTGGAGACGGCGTACGCGGCGAAGCCGGCCAGCGCGTACGCGGGACCGGGGACGCCGGCGATGGTGTGGCCGGCATAGCTCAGACCGACGAACAGGTACAGGACGACCGGGAGCGCGAGCGTGAACACGCTCAGGATCGGCGAGCGCAGGTAGCGGAGGAACTCGGCGCGTGTCTGCTCCAGCAGCATGAAGAGACGGCTGGCGGTCGCGGTCGACGCTGACATCTCACGTCCTCCTGGTGATCTGGATGAAGGCCTGCTCGAGGTCGGCGCCCGCGACCTCGACGTCGGTGATGGCGACACGCCTGGCGTAGAGCGCCCGCAGCACCCCGGCCGGGTCGGCGGTCAGCAGCTCGAGCCGGTTCGCTTCGTGCTGGACACCGCTAACGTGGAGCTCGTGGAGCGCGTCGGGAGGCAGGGTGGCGCCCAGCCGGATCCGGATTCGCTTCCCGGGCACGCGGGCCCGGATGGCGGCGGGAGGTTCGTCCGCGATCACCGCCCCCCGATCGAACACGACGATCCTGGTCGCGAGCTGGGCGGCCTCCTCGAGGTGGTGGGTCGTCAGCACGATGGTTCTGCCGGACCGCGCCCATTCCCCGATGAAGTCGAGGAAGAGGCGCCGCCCCTCCACGTCGAGCGCGACCGTCGGCTCGTCGAGGAAGAGCAGCTCCGGGTCGCCGCAGATGGCCAGCGCGAAGTAGACGCGCTGCCGCTGGCCGCCCGACAGCTCGCCGAACCGCTTCCCGCCGCAGTCCTGGAGACCCGCCACCTGGACCACGCGCTCCGTCAGCAGCGGGGTCGGGTAGTAGGAGCGGAGGAGACGGATCAGCTCGGTCACGGTCAGCTGTTCCGGCAGCCCGGAGTCCTGGAGCATCGCTCCGGTGCGGCTGCGGGCTCGCACGCTGGCCGGGTCCTCGCCGAAGAGGCGCACCGTCCCGGAGGTGGGCCGGGTGAGGCCGAGCATCAGGCCGATGGACGTGGTCTTGCCGGCGCCGTTAGGGCCGAGCACGGTGACGACCTCGCCGCTGCGGATCGTGAGGTCCACGCCCGCAAGGGCCTCGACCTGTCCGTAGCGCTTGTGGATCTCGCTGAGCTGAACGACGGGCGGCGCGTCAGGGAACGCCGGGCCGGACATGAGGCGCGTCATGCGAGTCCGCTCGGCGGTGCGGACCGCTCGATCGGGTGGGCCGTCACCGCGCCACCGGGTCCTGCCAGGAAGGCGGGCCCGGACAGCACGAGCGACCCGTCCTGGATGGTCCCGATCTGCGCACCCGGGTAGCCGTCGTGGTTGCGGGCGCTGTAGTCGAGGGAGACGAGGCCGGGGTCGCCGGCCTTCACCGCGCCGTGGTTGATGGCGGAGACGATCGACGACCGCGTGGGGTTCTGACCCGCCTGCCGGAGCGCTTGCACGAAGACCGCGGCGGCGGCCATCCCGTAGACCGCCATGTTGTCGAACGGCTCGGCCTGTTCGTACTGGTCGTGAGCCTTCCGGAAGAGGGTGATCCAGGGGTTGGCGCTATCGCCGACCGACGGCAGGTGGGCCTGCGTGATCAGCCCGTTCTCGATGGTGGGGCTCAGCCTGCCGCGGGAGAACTGGGTGATGAGTGGGCCAACGATCGCGGGATCTGCGGCCAGCGGGAACGGGTCGATGACGGTCGGGTGGTAGCCGAGGCCGGCGCCGTCGATGAGCACCTCGGCGATGGCCTGCGGCGACAGGGTGTCCACGACGAGCACCTGCGCGTCGGCTGCCCTCGCCGCCTGCAGCTGTGGAAGCAGAATGATCGGGGGCTGCTCGTCGGCGGCGGTGAAGGATCGGCGCGCGACGACCTGTGAGGACGGGATCTGGCTGTCCATCTGCGCCACCGCGTCCCTGCAGCAGCCGACCGCGTCGTTCTCCCAGAGGTAGGCGACCCTGGCGCCGGGGAACGTCCGCGCCACGTAGCTGCCGATCAGCCGGCCCTCGAGCGTGTAGTTGGTGCCGAACCCGAAGGTCTGCGGGTGCTGGACCGGTTCGTTCCAGCAGTCGCAGCTGGAGCCGACGAACAGGTCGGGCACGCCCTGGCTGTTCAGGCTGTCGACGATGCCCGCGTGCGTGAGGAGGCCGAACCCGTTGAAGTACGCGAAGACGTGGTCGGTGGACACCAGCTGCTGCGCGTCAGGAACCGCGCCGGCCGAATCGGTGGCGTTGTACGCGTCGTCGAGATACGTGTACGTGATCGTCCGGCCGTTGACACCACCCCGCGCGTTGACGTAGTCGAAGAAGGCCCTCGAGGCGGGGGCGATCTCGCTGTAGCCGACGGCCACCGGCCCGGTGAGCGGCTGGTCGCTGCCGATCAGCACGTTGGTGGGCGTGATCCCCGGCGCAGACGCGGTGTTCGCAGTGGACGGGCCGCCGCACGCGGCCGCCACCAGCCCGACCAGGACGACCACCGCCGTCCAGGTCCGACGCACGCGAGCGGCGTTCGGTGGGTCGATCGCAGGTTCGCTCATGCCGCCTACGCTGCCCGTCGAAGGCCGCCGGCACATCAGTCCAGGGTTGGCAATCCTGTCGAACCGCAGGTTGAAGCCGCATCCAACCTGACCACAGCAGCGCGCAGAGCCGGGTTCGTCAGGGCCACGCGGTCACCGGGATGGCCGGTGTGCTTCGGACCGGCAGCGGACCTGGGCTGTCGCGCGAGAATCGCCGCTCGACGCCGGCCGCCTCGTACGCAGCGAGCCGCTCTCCCGGCGGCCAGTCGACTCGCCGAACCTCGACCGTGATCGCAGCGTCAAGGGTCACGATCGTGTACGCGGGCCGGGGATCGGCGTCATTGGAGCCGCTGACCGCTCCCACGCTGATCAGGGCGGCGTCGCCCACCCGGCGCTGGTACGGCGTGTGGATGTGACCGTAGGCAAGGAGGCGGGCGCTCGCCTCACTGAGCATTCGCTCGGCGACCTCGGCGTCCGCGTCGGGGAGCACGACGTCTTCGGTGCTCCACGGCGTCGCGTGCACCAGGACCACCGTCCCGCAGGCGAACGGGCCGCGCGCGAGTGACATCGGCAGCGAGCGCAGGAACTCGATGCGCTCGGGGCCCAGCCGGCTCACCGACCATGCGGCATGAGTCGCCATGGATTCCGGCAGGGGACCGTGGGTGGCCTCGGCTTCGCGCAGGACCAGGTCGGCGGGAGTGCCGTCGGCGATCCGAACCAGCAGGTCGTCGCTGTTACCGCGCACGGAAGGCCAGCCGCGCTCGCGGATCTCGTCGACGACCTCGGCCGGCTGCGCCCCGCCCTGGGCCAGGTCCCCGCCCACGAGCACTTCGTCGAACGGACCGGCCCGCTCGAGGTCGGAGATCACTCTGGTGAGGGCGACCATATCGCCGTGGGGGTCGGAGATGAAGGCGATCTTCACACCGGGGCCCGGGTGGTCGAGAGGCCGGTCAGCACGAGGTCGACGACCGCGCTGGCGTAGCCCTCGGGAAACGGCCGGTGCGCGATGAAGCGCCGGTAGAAGGCCGGCGCACCGAGGAGATCCACGGCGAGCTCGAGGTCCGCCGACGCCGGAAGTTCCCCACGCTGCTGGGCCCGGGCCAGGAGGTGCCGAACGGGTTCGCGGCGGCGCTCCGTGAGCTGCTCGTGGAGAGCCGCCAGGGTCGGGTCCCGCTCCGCCGCGTCGATGAACGCCGCCATCAGCCGCGGAAAGGGCCTGTCGTCGAGCATCGCCTCGAACCGGGAGAACATCTCGATCAGGTCGGTTCGCAGCTGGCCGGTGGCCGCCATCGGGAGCGGCTGGAAGCTCAGGTCCATGGCGTCCACCAGCAGCGCGCCCGGCGTTGCCCAGTGCCGGTAGAGGGTGGCCTTGCTTGCCCCGGCGCGGTCGGCGATGGCCTCCATCGTGAACCCGGGCATGCCTCGTTCGGCCAGAACCTCGAGCGCCGCCCGCATCACCCGTTCGCGAGCGCGCGCCCCGCGCGAGATTCGGGACCGCGGTGCCGGCGCCGTCTCTCCGAGGGTTGTCCGACCCTCCATCGAAACGATAGTGTATCAATAGGTATCGAAACGGCATCGGATCGATGGCTTCGGGAGACCGCGGCAGCCGCCAGCCCATGCCGGTGTCGACCGCCGGCGTCGTCGGGAGGTCAGCGTCGGGAATCCGGAAGCACGACCGGGGTCCGAGCACCAGGCGGGTCCCCGAGGCCCCGGTCGCGGCCGGCGATCACGCGTGGCTCGGGCCCTGCCTGTCCATCTCCCGGCGGATCTGCTCCTCTGTGATCGGACGGCGCACCCAGACATCCCAGGCGTGCACCAGGAGGCCGGCACCCCACAGGCCCATCAGCCAGCCAGGCCAGAAGTAGCCATGGCCCGTCACGTACCAGATCATGACCATCGCGCCGTTGAAGACCAGGTAGGTGACGAGGTGCATGCCGAAGTCACGGCGGGCCGTCAGGCGCTTGATGGCCAGTTCACGGGCGTTCGTCGGGTCGGTGCGCATGACGATCTCTCCTCCTCTTCAGGACGCCGGCACCAGCGTGCCAGGCGGCGGAGACGGGACGGTTCCGGCGACCGCCGGCTCCCTGGAGTCCGGCCCCATCAGCAGGTAGGCCGCCATGACCACGAACCCGGACAGCACGATCCCGACGAGACCGATCGCGCCTCCGATCGCGAGCACGACGAACCAGGTCTTGTCCGGGAACGCGAACGTGTTGACCAGGGCGCCGATCCAGGCGACGACCTGGACGATCCCGCCGGCCGCCACGACGAACGCGCCGGCAGTGATCAGCCCCACCATCCACCAGAAGAAGGCGCTGTAGGCCGGCGTGAACTCGCTTCCGTTGACGCCGCCCCACGTGCCCCCGTACGCCAGCATCGAGACGGTCCCGACCGCCATGCCGGCGATGCCCGCCACGATGGCGGCGAGGCCGCCGAGCCAGACGCGCCCGATCGTCGTTTTCCGCATGGTGTGTCACACCTCCTGCGTCAACGTTCCGTCTGCCCGTGGCGAGCCGCCAGGGCCGGCGGCCCTGGCGGCACCGGGCCGGCCGGCCCGATGAGCTCCGGTGGAAGCGGCGTGCGCCATGGCGCTCGCCTGGCGCGTCAGCGGCCGCTGTCGTCGGCCGCCGGCCTGCGCCGCACCAGCGCACTCTAGAATGGGCCGGCCGATGCCGGCCAGGACCCACGAGTGGATCGCGCACGCCCTCGAGGTGGAGGGCGTCGATCGCGTCTTCGGCTACATGGCCGAGGACAACATCCACCTCATGCTCAGCCTCGACCGCGCCGGGATCGGCGTCGTCCAGACGCGCCACGAGCTTGCTGCGACAGGCATGGCGGATGGGTTCGCCCGTGCCACCGGTCGACTCGCTGTCTGCAGCGTCGGAGGGGGCCCGGGCGTCGCCCAGACCGGCACCTCGCTCGTCACCATGCGGAAGAAGCGGTCGCCGGTCTTGCTCCTGGTCCCTGAACCCTCTCACCCGCTCAAGGGCTTCCGGCAGACGGAGTACCTCGAGTCGACGGTGGAGCGGGTCGTGTCCGCGACGGACGCAGATGACCTGCCGGCCAAGCTCGTCCGAGCGCTGGAGCTGACCGAATCCGGCCCCGTGGCCGTTCAGGTGCCGCACGTGGTCCTCGACGGTCCCGGTCCACAGGACCAGTACCAGGAGCGAGACGGGATCGTGAGCGGTCGTGAGCCCGCCGTCCCCGACGGCGCTGCCATCGAGGAGATGGCAGCGCTCGTTCTCGGAGTCGACCGGCCGCCGGTCCTGCTGGCCGGTGCCGGCGCCGTCAGGGCAGGGGCCCGCGACGACCTGGTGCGGCTGGCCGAGCGGACAGGGTGCCTGCTCGCCACGACCCTGCAGGCCAGGGGCCTGTTCGACGGGCACCCGCGCGACCTGGGCCTGGTCGGCACCCTGGGTAGCGAGCTGTCCGCCGAGGTGCTCTCGCAAGCCCAGTGCGTCCTGGCCGTGGGATCCAGCCTCAATCCCTTCACCACCGGCCGCGGAGGGCTGTTCAAGAGCGCAAGGGTCGTTCAGGTCGATGCCTGCGCTGAGAGCATCGGAGCGACTCAGCCGGTCGATGTCGGGATCGTTGGTGACGCGCGGCGGGTCGTGGGCGACCTGCACAGGCTGCTCGACCGACTCGAGTTCGACCCGGTGCAGCTCCCCGTTTCCAGGCGTGCCTGGATCGAGGAGATCGAGCGGCGGATCGCGAACCCTGCTCGACTCGAGTGGGGGTCCCCCGCCGAGAGTCGGAGCGGCCTCGACCCGCGGCTCGTCGTGCAGCGGCTGGAGCAGGTCCTCCCGGACAACCGCGTGCTCATCAGCGATGCCGGCCACTTCATGCGCTGGGTCGTCCAGGGCCTCACCGTGCGAGATCCCCTCGACTTCGTCTGGACTGCGGACTTTGCGTCGATCGGGCAGGGCCTCGCCATCGCTGCCGGCGTCGCCCTCGGTCGGAGGGAGCGGCCCTGCGTCTGCATCGCGGGCGACGGCGGCTTCTCGATGGCGATCCACGAGCTCGCCACGCTCGTTCGCTACCGCATCCCGCTCACCGTCATCGTGTGGAACGACTCGGCGCTGGGCTCCGAGTATCAAATGCTCTCGAGGGACGGCGAGTCTCCGTCGATGGCGATGATTCCGAACCCTCCGTTCGCCGATGTGGCTCGCGCCTTCGGAGGGCGCGGTCTGACGGTCGACTCGCTCGCTGGCCTCGATGCCTTGCCCGAGCTGATTCAGATCGGTGAAGGGCTGCCGATAGTGGTCGACGTCGAGATCGACCGCGACGTACGCCATCCGGACCTGGGCTGACGGCCAGGCCGACCCGGTCGGCGAAAGTCCCAACCTGCAGCCGGGGACGGGCCGACCGCTCATTCTGTCCTATGAACGGTCGGGTTGTCGGACCAGGGGCTTACGAATGGGTGACCATGGGGAGCACGAGTGTGAAGCGGCTGCCATGGCCCTCGCGCGACTCGACGAGGATGTCCCCGCTGTGATGCCTCGCAATCTCTCGAGCCAGGTAGAGTCCGAGCCCGGTGCCTACGATGTGCGCGTTATCGTCCGTCACGATCCTGCCGAATCGGCCGAAGAGGCGGCCCATCGCGTCCCGTGGTATGCCGATGCCTCTGTCCTCCACACTCACGTACGCAAGTCCTCGCGACTGGGCCACCTCACACCGTATGGGTCCGCCCTCCGGCGTGTACTTGATTGCATTGTCGACAAGGTTGGACACGACTATCTCGAGGAGTCGGGGGTCAGCGCTGACGACAATGGGAGCGTCCGGCAGCACCAGCGTAAGCGTGTGGGCGGCGTTGAGGGATTTCCTGAAGCTGTCCACCACTGGCACCACGAGTCCGCGGACATCGAGCAGCTCCCTTCTCCGTTCGATGTGGTTGATCTCCATCCGTGCCGTCTCCAGCATGCGCTGGACGAGCGTTTCCATTTGCTCCAACTTGCCGGACAACACCGGCAGTACGTCAGGCAGCTTGTCCGAAGAGAGCGTCCCGTCTTCGAACATCGAGGTGTAGCCACGGAGCACGGTGAGCGGCGCACGCAGCTCGTGCGAGGCGACGTTGAGAAAATCGCTCTTCGCTTTCTCGAGCTGCGCGAGCCGCTCGGCGTGGTCGCGCAGTTCCTCGGCTTCGCGGCGCTGCTGTTCCGCAATCATCCGATCAGAAACGTCACGGGTCACCTTGCCGAAGCCGCGCAGGGCCCCCGTCTCGTCACGGAGCGCGGTGATGACGACGCTGGCCCAGAACCGCGTACCGTCGCTTCGCAACCGCCAGCCCTGATCCTCTACCTGACCCAGCCGCTCCGCCATCAGCAGGTGGCGGTCCGGTTTGTTCGCGTCGATATCGGCCCGCTCGTAGAGAACGGAGAAGTGCTTGCCGACGATCTCGTTCTCCGGATAGCCCTTGATCCGCGCTGCGCCCTCGTTCCAGCTCGAGATCACGCCATTCGGGTCCAGCATGAAGATCGCGTACTCCTGGACGTGCGAGACAAGGAGGCGAAAGGCATCGTCCGCCGGCGGCGCCGGCCACGGGCTCACGCGGTCGCTGGGCATCTGCGGAAAACTCTCGCCCGATCGACACCGTGCTGCGCGAATGGACAGCGCGCCCGCCACCTTGGCGGGCGCGCGTGGGGGAATGGGATTCGCGAGTGTTGCATCGGACGCGGCCCTTATGTGCAGACAGGTCCTGGAAAGTGCTCCGCACGATGGGAAGCCGGTAGGCGAAGACCGGCCGCACCACGACGACGAATGACGAACCTCCTTTCCCCATACCCGATCGTCGATCGTGCCTACCCGAACCCCATGGCCCGTCTGGCAACCCCTGCAGCTTGGTGGTCCCGCCGGCTTCCTGTCTTCGGGCGGATGACCGGTTGTGTGACCGGTCCTGACGTCTGCGGCGGTCGTCTGCGGGCTCCCGCTCGTCACGCGGGCAAGATCGGGACGTCGACCAGGACCACCCGGCTCGCCTGCCAGGCGCGGATCACGAGCTCGCTCTGATCGGTGATGGCCGCGAGGTCACCGGTGGACAGGTCCTCGCGGTCGATGGAGGCGGCGCCATCAGCCAGATAGACGAACGCCCCACGCCCCCGAGCCATCCGGTGCACGACCTCGGCCCCGGGCTCCAGTCGCGCCATCTGGACCTGGGCCTGACCACAGTCCGCCGCCGCATCGGCGGATGCGTCCGGACCGGTGACCCGGACGAGCCGGTTCGTCCGGCCCTCGGCGAGCGCCCAGGAGCGGTGGATTGTGATGATTTCGCTTTCCCTGCCGCCCGCAGCATCGCCGATCCGCGTACACCGCAGCTTCGGCCGGATGACCGGTCAGATGACTGGATTCGCCACCGCGTCGATCATCGGGCGGTGGCTGGGCCCAGATCGCCCAGCGCGCGAGCGAGCTGGGCCCTTGTGGTGACCTGGAGCTTGGGGAACACGTTGGATAGGTGGAAGCCGATCGTCCTCGGCGAGAGGAAGAGCAGGGCGCCGATCTCCCGGTTGGTGAGACCCTCGGCCGCCATTCGGGCGATCTGGCGCTGCTGCGGAGTGAGTTCGTCGGCCGCGGTGCTCGGCGGGAGGGCCACCGATGCCCCGGCGGCCCGCAGCTCGGCCTGCGCCCGCTCGGCCCATGCCGCGGCGCCGAGACCAGTGAAGGCCTCGAAGGCCGCCCGCAGCACCGGACGTGCCACGACGATCTGCCGCCGCCGGCGAAGCCACTCGCCGTACACGAGCCGGGTACGTGCCGTTTCGAACGGCCACGCTTGTCTACCCTCAGTCGCCAGAGCCGCTCGGAAGAGTTCGTCCGCATCGTCGTCAGCCGCGAGCAGCGCCTTCGCCCGTCTGGCCACGAGCACGGCGCCAACCGATGCTGTCGCGTCGGCCTGGCGGCCGAGGTCCTCGACCAGCGGGCCCAGCCCGTTCGCCCGCCCGCTGCGAACGGCTGCCTCGACCAGGTCGGCGATCGCCCACCTCGCCACCCTCCGGTGCGCGGCGGGGTTCCCCGCTGCGAAGATCTGCCGAAGCAGGTCGTCGGCGTCCTGGAACCGGCCATCGCCCAGCGCGACCAGCCCGACAGCCCAGGTGGCGACGCCCACGACCAGGCGAGCGTCGGACATCGCGATCGCAGAACGCGCGTGATCCCGGCTCGGGCCGGCGTCGCCCTGGAGGGCCGCCACCAGGGCGTGCAGCGCGTGCGCGAGCGCCGCCATGGCCGGCTGGCCTGCATCGCCCGCCATCTGGACGGTCTCGGCGGCGAGCGCGGTGGCGTCGACCCAACGACCGCGCCACAGGTGGATGAATCCCAGCAGTGGCAGCGACGAGGGCAGGGCGCCGATGTACCCGCCTGTCCGCATGCGCTCGACCGACTTCGTGAGCAGCTCGGTCGCCTCCACGACCTCCGAGATGTGCCATGGGATCATGCCGGCCATCATGAGCATCTCGGGCTGGTCGGGAGGGTTCGCCATCAGGGCGGGCAGGTGACTGGCCACCTCACGACCGTTCGCCGCGGGGTTGCCGGAGGCCAGGATCAGCAGCCGCCAGGGCTCGTCACCCGGCCCCGGCACCTGTCGCACCAGGCGCTCCGCAGCGGCGCCCAGCTCGTAATCACCGGTGAGAGCCGAGTATCCGGCTGCCACGATCAGCAGGACGATACCGACGGCCGGCGCGTCCCGCATCACCGCCTCCAGCGTGGGGATCGAGATGACGTCGAGAGTCGAGCCACGCCCGCCGAGCGCCTGCACGTATGCCAGGCACACCATCGCCCGGGCGAGGAGCTCCGGGTCGGCCGTCGTCGAGCGGACCCGCGCGTACAGCTCCTCCACCCAGGCCGCCCGGCCGGCGGCGACCGCCATCACCTCGGCGAGCACGAGCCGTCTGGCCTGCTCGGCCGGCGCTGGACTCAGGTCCGCGGCCCGCTCCAGAGCCCGCGCGGAGGCGGCGAAGCCTGCGCGGGCTCGCGAGCGGTCGGCGGACGCCTCGAGGGCGGCGGCAGCGGCCTCGTCCGGCTCGACGATCACCGCGGCGAGATGCCAGGCACGGCGGTCGGGATCGTCGGCCAGGGCCGCGGCCAGCGCGAGATGCGCCGCCCGCCGCTCCGCGAACGGAGTGGCGCCGTAGACCACGGATCGGACCAGCGGGTGACGGAAGTGCAGCTCGTTCGCGTCGACGCTGATCAGTCCGGCGAGCTCCGCCGAGACCGTGGCGTCGTCCGGGAGCCCCTCGGCCTGCGCCGCCCGGAGGATCGGGCGCACGTCGGTGCCGTCGGCCGCCGCGGCCAGCGTGAGGAAGCGCCGAGTGTGAGGCGGGAGGTGCGCCAGCCGGCCCGCGAAGGCGTGGCTGAGCCGGGCCGTGGGTCGGAGGGTACCCGCCGGCGAGAGCTCTTCCATCGCCGTCCCCGCGCCGGACGGCGAGGCCAGCTCGATGAGCGCCAGGGGATTGCCGGCCGCCTCGGCGAGGACGTGAGCCCGGCGCCGGTCGTCCATGGGCGACGCACGGCTGTCGAGGAGCAGTCGCGCGGCCTCGTCGTCGAGCGGTTCGACGACGAGGCGATCAGCTGTCACGCCGAAGGCGTTGACCGACTCCTCATCGAAACTGGCGATGATGACGGCCACGCGCTCGGCCTCGAACCGCCGATGGGCGAACGCGAGTGCCTCCACAGACGAGCGGTCGAGCCAGCGAGGATCGTCGACCGTGACCAGGACGGGTTCTTCATCCGCAACCTCGGCGAGCAGGGACAGCGTAGCGAGCCCGATCAGGAACCGGTCGGGCGTCCTGGAGTCGTCGAGACCGAACGCGCACCGGAGCGCCGCAGCCTGCGGCACGGGTAGCCGCTCGACTGCTGGCAGAACTGGTCGGAGCAGTTGGTGGAGGCCGGCGAATGCCAGTTCCTGCTCGACCTCGACGCCGGCCGCCGACAGGACACGATAGCCCGCCGACGCCCCTCGGGCGGCGGCGACCGTGAGGAGCGCGGTCTTGCCGATCCCCGGGTCGCCGATGAGGATCAGCGTCCGGCTGGAGGACGCCCCAGAGGCGAGCAGCGAATCGATCGCGGCGAGTTCGCGGTCGCGACCGATGAGCTCGTACCCTCCACTAGAACGAGTTTCCATCGCTCGGTCCAGCCTAGCCGAGGCCCGGCCGGCGGCCACAGATCCGAACGGGCGCTCAGAGGTGTGCGCTCCCGAATTGGAGGGGCGCGCCCGGGCCCACCTGCGCAGCCGGGGTGCCGCATCCTATCGCGCCCCATCGGGGCTCGACGTCAGGTGCGGGTGGCCGCTGGCGGATCGGGCACCACTGGCACCACCTGCACGGTGCAGAAGGCGCAGCGTCGGGCGCTCAGCGGGATCTCGCTGAGGCACTCCGGGCACTCGCGCGTGCTCGCCGCCGGTGCCTTCCGGCGTCGCTCTGCGAACGCGACCATTCGGTTCACCGGCAGAACCACCAGGAAGAACACCACCGCGGCGATGATGAGGAAGCTCAACAGCGCGTCGATGAAGTCGCCGTAGCGGAACAAACTGCCGTTGAGCCGGAAAGCGAGAGCGCCAAAGTCGGGCTGGGCTCCGATGGCGGCGATCAGCGGCGTGATCAGGTCCTTCACGAGCGCCTGGACGACGCCACTGAAGGCGACGCCGATGACCACACCGACCGCCAGGTCGACGACGTTGCCGCGCAGCAGGAAGGTCTGGAACTCGCGTAGGATGCCTCCCGCCTGCCGGCCACCAGCTCGCAGGCCGGAGGCGACTCGGTCAGCGGCCACGCTTGATCACCCGTTTGATGTCACGCTTCATTGCATCATCCTCGGTACACGAATGCGATTCGCAACAGCGTTCCGCACCGCCGATCGGTAGGCGGACGCGACGGGCGACTCGGTGACCGTCAGCAGCGGAGACGCTACCAGCGATCCCCCCGCCCTGTCAGGTCGTCTGGCCCAGGTTCAGAATCCCCTGCGCAGCGCATCGGCCAGGGCCCGGGCGGACGGAGACGGCCTCGTTGGATGATTCGCCCACTGCTCGAGGTTGATGACGAGGCGCAGCCGTCCGCGTTCGCCACCAGCCAGTGCGAGCCGGTAGACGTGGCGGACGAGGGCCGTCCGGATGGTCTCATCCGATTCAGAGCGCCGGATCCAGAAACGCAGCGCACCCTCGGCTAGCTCACGGGTACCCCGGTCATCCAGGCTGCGCGTCCACAGCGCGAGCGCCTCCCTGGCCCCGTCCCGCTCAGCATCCATCAGCGCGAGCAATGCCGGCCAGCGGATGCCCCGTTGCGCCGTCTCTCCACCGTCCACGTCGACCGCGATCTTTATGAAGGCGAAGAGGGCCGACCGCCGGACGGCTGCGGGCCGATCGCCGCGGTGGCACCAGGCGTCCAGCGCCCTCAGCACCCGAACCTGATGATCCGGCCCGAGCGCGAAGAGCCCGGCCGCGCTGGCCGTCAGGACTGGCAGGAGTCGCATGTCCTCGGACCACGCGACGAGCTCCAGACCGCGCAGCGCCACGTCCGGGTATCTGAGGCCGATCCAGTAGCTGCCGAAGGCGGCCGCGGCCGTCCAGCGCCGCCGCCAGCTGCCGGCGTCCGCGCTCCATTGCAGGAGAGCTCTGAGGACCTTCGGCGCCAGGGTGTCGCTGCAGGCAGGCACGCTCGACGCCAACGCGGCGGCCGTTCGCAGCCGCTCGTCGGGACTGCCCGCCCATTCGGCCACGATCCGCGACCAGAGCTCTGTGAACTCGTGCGTGCAGAGCTCGCCCACGGCGAACGCTGCCATCACCCGGATCGCAGGCCTCTCCGACCGGCAGCGGTCTCGCAACCATTCCAGAAGTGATGCCCGGACGGTGGCCTGCACGCCCCACACGTGCTCGAGGACGGCGGAGTGCCAGGCCGGGTTCTCGAACCGGAGCGTCTGCACGGCCGTCGGGCCGAAGGGCGTCATCTCTTCGCCCGGCACGAGGTGGCCGTGCACGACGGCGAGTCGGAGCGACCGGCGTGTCCTGGATGGCGATGAGGACCCCGCCACGGCATCGACCTCACCCCCCGAATGCTGCGGGCGGTCGAGCGCCACGAGCTGTCGCTCGAGATGACCGGCCGCCTCTGTCACATCGTCGCAGCTGGCGCCACCGAGCGCGGCGACCGCGATCAGCAGCGCGCACTCGGCGAGGTCGTGCCCTTCCGCGAACCAGTCATGCACGCCGGTCATGGCGTTGGCCGCGAACCGCTGGACGACGTCCTGCTCCGTGATGTCGCCGCACGCCGCCCTGGCCAGGAGCATCCCCAACCGGTCTAGCTCGGCTGCCGCCGGCCGACTCTGGAGCAGGGTGTTCACTCCGGCGATGTCGCCGGGGCGACGTCGCCTGATCGTCGCGGGATCCCGATCGCGCAGGTACCAATCGATGTGGCGGTCGACGAGCCGCGCCAGGTCCTCGACCGCGTCACACGTTACGAGGAGGTCGGCCGGTTCGCCCAGTCGCAGCGGCACCTGCGTGTCTACGGTCAGCACGAGATAGGCGGCCGCGGCTGCCAGCCGTCCCTGCAGCCGGCCGATGACGATCGCGGTAAGTCCGCGCGCCATCTCCGCAGACAGGCCGTCGAGCAGGTAGCCGCGATCCTTCACGAGCTCAGTGCTCAGCAGTTGCTGTGCGGCGGCGCCGGGATCGACGAGGCGGATTTCCTTCACGGCACAGCGCGTCAGGAGGTGGATGGCGGCGGTGGCCTTCCCGACGCCCGGTTCGCCGCGCAGGATCACCACTCTCCTGTCCCGCAGTATCGTCCAGGCCCTGGGCACGAAGCTTGCCGGTGTGAAGACCGTGTTGACCTTGTCGATGTGCGTGGCCAGCACCCGGCGGCCGCCGGAATCGCGGCTGGCCGCGCCCTTCTCGATCTCGTGGCCACCGACGGCGTCGCCGGTGAATTCCTCGGCGACGACCAGGTTGCGGATGAAGACCGACCCGGCCTCACGAACGAGCCGGTGGATATCCGACGGCAAGCTGCCGAAGGTCTGCTTGACGGCATCAGCGGCGTTACCCGGTAGGTACTGCGGCCTTTGATCGATGCCCCCGGAATCGATCTGCTCGTCTTCGTTCGACTGATCCATCGCGCCTACCACCGCTGGTGGATCTCTTTTCGCCGACCGCTGCCGACGACATCGCCGTACGTGTCGCCCATGACGACGTTCATGGCCCGAGGCTCGCGGCCCCGGTATTGGGGCGCGAGAGAAAGTTGGCGAGGCGAGTCACGAGATCGGCGTCGGCCTGGAGGACCAGCATCAGCGGCGCCTGGAGCGCGCCCGCAGCGTCGGGGCCTCCTGTGGCAGCGATCTCGAGCGCTAGCCGGCAAGCCGGACTGGTCCTGGCACGCCCCCTGAGGGCGGTCAAGAGCAGGATGACCAGGTGGACGTCCTGGCCGCCCAGCTCCTCAGCAGCCTCCTCGGTCAGTCCTCCATCGGCCTTCGCGACATAGGGCGCCAGCAACACGCTTGCTGCTTCCGCCAGCGCCGGGATGTCCTGGGTCATGTCGCGCCCTCCTCACAGCGGGCCGTGCTGTCGCGGAGCCCCACTGCTCCGCGTCCCCTCTCCCGTGCCGTGCCAACAGTTTCGATTGTGGTGACAGGTACCGGAATGGACAGCTCCGGCGGCGGGTCTGATCAGTGCCCATGTGCCGCTGGCAACGTGTCCCGGTCGTGGGCGCGGGTCCCGTCAGTTGCGCGCGAAGCGGAGCAGGCTGGCTGCGAGGGCGCGGAGGCGAGCTGGTCGATCAGCCCCTGCCATGCGGTCAGCCTCCGATGTCGGGCTGGCCGACATCACTGCTGGCGGGGCGGTGTGAGACCATCCGGCAATGCCAGCCACCAGGAAGTCCGCCGTGAATCCCGCGGACGGAGCCTCACTGGTGTTCGTCCCCGCTGGGGTCTTCGTCATGGGTTCAGACCGGGCTGCCGTCCTCGATCTATGGCGGCGGCAGGGCTGGGATCCGCGCTGGATCGAGGCAACGGTTGGCGGCGCCGATTGGGTGGGTGAGCTGCACCCGCACGAGGTGGAGGTGGACGCCTTCTGGATGTACGAGCGTCCCGTGACCATCGCCCAGTTTCACGGCTTCATGCGTGAGACCGGCCATCCGGCGCCGGTCGACCCGCGCGTCCACGGGCCGTGGAACAGTGCGTGGCTGCATGGAAACCCTCTGCCGGGAACGGAAGAGCTGCCAGTCAGCTCATTGAGCTGGGAGGACGCGGTCGCGTACAGCCGGTGGGCTGGCGTCCGGCTGCCGACCGAGGCCGAGTGGGAATACGCGGCCAGGGGCCCGGATGGGCTGGTGTTTCCCTGGGGCGACGAGTGGGAGGCCGGCGCCTGCCGCTGCGCCGACGAGCTCGCCGGCCGCCACTTCACCGATAACGACGCGTGGCGGCAGTGGCTCAACGGTGGCGGAACGCGCGTGCATGACGGGTCGTTCGCCAGGCCGTGTTGGCTGCGGGAGCACGTCGTTCAGGTAGAGGGCCCCACGGCAGTCGAGCACTATCCGCGCGACCGCAGCTGGTGCGGCGTGCTTGGCATGGCCGGCCAGGTTCGTGAGTGGTGCAGCGACTGGTACGACCCCCGGTACTACCCGAACAGCTCGCATCGCAACCCGCGCGGACCGGAGCGGCCGGCGCGGTCGTCGGCCGAGCGGTCGCTGCGCGGTGGCGCGTGCATCAGTCCCGCGTACACCAGCCGCGGCGCGCAGAGGCTGTTCTACCCCCCCGACAGTCGGGACACCAACGACCACGGCCTACGCTGCGTCGTCGACGCGTTCCCCGGCGAGCGGAGATGAGGCTGTCAGCGGCGGCCGTCGTCGTGGTCGTCGCCGACGTTGCAAGCCTCGCCCGAACCCTTACTGGAAAGTGGGTAGGACGTGTGTTCATGAACCGTCCAGTCTGCAATGACGGCCGTCGACCTATTGGGAGAATGCCCTTTTAAAGGTCTCGGGCGAGCGAAGCTGTCCGGTCTCCCCGAGGCCCTCACCCTCGTACACAAACTTGACAGGACGTGGCCCCAGATGAACGCTGGAGGCGAGATGAGCCACGTTGTCGCCTTTCGGCCTGGATCGGGCGCGCTGGCCATTCTCCGGCTGATCGGCATCTACGCCGTGCTGGGCGGGAGCACCCGGCTTTTTGCCGCGTATCAGATCCGCCGCGCGGAGGTGGACGTCAGGCAGGCGGCCGGACAGCTCAGGCCGAGACCGAAGTGATTGGGGATCCCAGTGACAACAGCCAAGTCCCTGATCAACCCAGGAGGAAGTCCACATGAGCACAACCCGCGGCACCGCGACAGAGGCGTCGATCCGCCCGTTCCAGGTCAGCGTTTCCGATGAACAGCTCGACGAACTGCGCCGGCGCATCACCGCCACGCGCTGGCCGCGCCAGGAGCTCGTG
>DASQZW010000013.1:0-3690 GCA_035638495.1 Terriglobales bacterium | reverse complement strand
CGGCTACGGAGGCGCGGTGACGAGCTCGCGCTCCCGCACCCAGGCGGCCAGCCGGGACCGGCTGTGGAACCCGAGCTCGCGAAGCGCGTCGTCGACGTGCGACTCGACGGTGCGCACCGAGAGGTGGAGCTGCTGCGCGATCTCGCGGTTCGTGAGGCCGGAGGCGACCAGCAGCGCGACCTCCAGCTGGCGGGCGGTCAGCCGGCCCTCGGCGGGGTCCGGGAGCGGCGGCTCTTCGAGCGCGAGGGCGATCACCTCCTCGGTCGTCATCGCCCTCGCGCGGGCCCGACACCGCTCCGCGACCGGACGCGCCAGGCGGCGATCGGCACGCTGGCGGGCCGTCGCCAGCCGGCGACCGATCTCGACCGCGAACCGCGGCACGCCGGCCCGCTCCAGGACCGCGTACGCCGCCTCGAGGAGCGTGCACGCCCGGCGCGGGTCCCGCTCGAGCGCGAGCTGCCCGAGCCCGCCGATTGCGGACGCGGTGACGCCTCCCTGCAGGTTGAGCCGGAGCGCCGCCCGCAGGTGCTCGCGCGCAGACTCGGGCCGGCCGGCGCGGAGATCGGCGAGACCGAGCAGCATCAGCGCCAGGCCCTCACCCCAACCGTCGCCGATGCCTCGCGAGCGCTCGGCGCCCTCCGCCAGTCGATGCCTCCCCGCCTCCAGCCGACGGGGTGCGAAGGACAGAGCGGCGCCGAGGTACGTCGCGGCCCGGGCGTGGAAGAGCGGGTGGCCGAGGCCGGCGTGCCGAGCCAGCGCGTCCTCCACACGCCGCTCGGCCTCAGCGATCTCGCCGTTGAAGAACGCCGAGAGCGCCGCCATCACCCTGGCCATCGCCGCACCGGCCTCGTCGCCCAGGGAGGTGAACAGCGCGACGCTCTCGTCGAGCAGCCCGCGCGCTTCCGGCCACGGCACGCCGCTCGCCACGACCAGTGGGGAAACCATCAGCGCGCGTGCCCGGTGCCAGGTCGGCTCCGGGGCGGCGTCGAGGGCGCGCCGGAGCCAGCGGCCGCCCTCGCCGACGGACCGCATCATCCAGAAGCCTTCCAGTGCGGCGGCGAGACGGAGTGCACCGGGCGGGTCGCGCTCGATGCTCCAGCGCAGGGCGACGCGCAGGTTGTCACCGTCCGGCGTCAGCGTCGTCACAGCGGAGTCCGAGCCGGTTCGCAGGCGGACGCCGTCGATCTTCTCGGCCGCCGACAGCCAGTGCGCGAAGTGGCGCCGGGACAGCTCGTCCTGCTCACCGGCAGCCGCCAACTGCTCGGCCGCGAAATCTCGCAGCGTCTCCAGCAGGTGGCAGCGGCCGCCAGTGTCGGCCGGGCCTCGCTCGGCGACGACCATCGAGCGGCCGACCAGGTCGCCGAGAAGGCCGGCGACCCGGCCCGGCGCCAGCGGCGCCCAGCCGCATATGGCCTCGGCCGCGTCCAGCCCGAACGTCCCCTGGAAGACGGCGAGGCGGCGGAACAGCACGCGCTCATGGTCGGTCAGCAGCCGGTGGCTCCACTCGACGGTCGCGTGCATCGTCCGCTGGCGGGGCGGCAGGTCGCGCCGGGCGGCCGCGAGGACGTCAAATCGGTTGTCCAGCCGCGCCAGGAGCTCGCGCGGCGACAGGACACGGACCCACGACGCCGCCAGTTCGATGGCGAGCGGGATGCCGTCGAGGCGCGCGCACAGGGCGGCGACGTCGTCCCCGTCCAGGGGAGCGCGGGCGCCCGCGGTCCACGCCCGGTCGGTGAACAGCCGCACCGCGTCGCGAGCGATCTCCAGCGGCGCGACCGGCAGGCACACCTCGGCGGCCAGCCCGAGCGGCTCCCGGCTCGTGGCCAGCACGCGGAGGTTCGGGCAGGCGCTCGCCAGCTGGTGGACGATGGCCGCCGCGGCGTCGACGAGGTGCTCGCAGTTGTCGACCAGGAGCAGGGATTCGCGATCGCCCACCTGCTCGACCACCAGAGGCACCGGGTCGCTGGATCCCGTGGCGACGCCGAGCGCCGCCGCGACTTCGGGCACGACCAGCTCCGGCGCCGTGGTGGCGGAGAGGTCAACCAGCCAGATGCCGCCGGGGAACGCCTCCCCGGCGCTGTGGGCGAACTCCAGGGCAAGTCGTGTCTTGCCGACCCCGCCGGTGCCGACGAGGGTGACGACGGCGGCGTCCGCCGCCAGCCGCTCCAGCTCCCGCAGCTCGGCATCGCGACCCGTGAAGCTGCTGCGGACGAGAGGGAGGCCCACATCGCCATTCTGGCGCCGAGCCGCGCCCACCGAACGTGGGCGAACCGCCCAGAACGGCGCTCACGACCCCGGCGTCGCGTTCGTTTTCCCCCGCGCGGGCATGTGGATGCCCGAGGCCGGCCGGCCGATGGAGCTCTTCGCCCGAGCTGTCGTGCCCGACCTGACCTGACGCGTTCGTGGCCGGCCTCCGCGGAGGCCGGCCGCTCAGACGGGCGACGCGGCCGTGGCGCGCGCCACCGGCCCGCGACGTCGGGTTGCGAGAAGAACGCGTGCGACGCGATCGGGGCGGAGCAGCGACGGGGGCGGATCGATGAGGCTCTGCACCCGCATGAACGCCTCGGCGAGCCGGGGGTCGCGGGCCGCGGCCGCGTGAAACCTGGGGATGTAGGCGTTGACCAGCCGGACCAGCGGCGTGCGCCTGCCCTCGACGGCGGGGTTGGCGAGATCGGCTCCAACGGTGAGGTTCCAGGGGAGGGCGATCACCCGGGCCATCTTCCTGAAGTACGCGCCGGCCGCCGGCACGGCGCCGCTCGCCAGCATCCGTCGCAGCGCCGCGGCCTCCGTCGCCGCCACCGTCATCCCCTGCCCGTACGAGGGGTTGAACGCGCAGAGGGTATCGCCGATCGCAAGCAGGCCGGCGGGGAAGCGCTTCAGCAGGTCGTAGCGGACTCGAACGTTGGCCGGGTAGCCGAAGACGGCGCCGTCGTCGAGCGGCTCGGCGTCGACGATCACGTCGTGCAGGTCGGGAAACGTGAGGCTGCGGGCGAACCCGAGGAAGCCCTCGAGGTCGGTCGGCGGCGCGTCGCCGAGCACGCCCGCCAGCGAGCAGAGATGCACGCCGCCCTCGATGGTGGTCAGTGCGCCCAGGCGCGGGCATCCCCTGGAAACCCCCACGATGAGCAGCCGATCCCCGCCGAGCGCGCCGGGCCGGAGGCGAAAGGCCCGGCTGGCGTAGCGGACGCCGACCCTGACCTCGTCGCGCCGCGGCACCGGGTAGCCCATGTCGGACAGCCACGCCGGCAGCCGCGAGCCGCGGCCAGTGGCGTCCATCACCATGTCGGCCGCGAGGGTCAGCTCGCCGTCACTGCGGGAAGGGCGTGACAGGCGGACGCCGGTGACGCGCTGCCCATCTGGACTGGCGACGAGGCCCTGCACGGCATGGCCGTCGAGGACGGTGACGCCCGGCAGCGTCCGGACCCTGGCCCTGATCGTGGCCTCGAGAAGCGGCCGGCTCACGAACAGCCTGCGCAGCGAGCTGGCGATCGGAGCCAGCCGATGTCCAGACAGCAGGAGCCGGACGTCGTGGGCGCCGCTGCCGGTGATCGCTCCGGCGCCGTGGAGGTCGGCGGTCAGGCCCTCGAACAGCTCCTCCAGCAGCTCGGCCCCGCGCGGCAGTACCGCGTGGACGTGGCGGCCCTGGGGGACGCCACGGCGGTGAGCCGCCGCCTCTGGCAGCACGTCCCG
>DASQZW010000012.1:0-3810 GCA_035638495.1 Terriglobales bacterium | reverse complement strand
CCTCGTGGAACACGCCCAGGTCGCAGACCGGCTCCCGGACCAGGCGGTGCTTGACCAGGCCGCCGCTGATGTAGCGGCCCGAAGCGAGCACGAACTGGTCGGCCGGCAGCTCGGTGCTCGCGGTCAGCGCCGCCTCGACCTCGCGGCCGCGGGCCCGCACGCTCGCGACCGCGCCCTGCGCCACGTCCACGCCGTGGTCGGCCAGGGCCGCGTCCAGGGCCTGCTGCAGCCGCCAGCCGTGCGGGGAGGGCAGCGTGGCCAGCAGCTCGAACCCGTTCTCGGGCAGCTGCACCAGGCCCGGTGGATAGGCCACGGCCTCCGCGATCTCCCGAACCGCCGGCGCCTGGCGGCCGAACAGGTCGCTCAGGGAAGCGGACTGGGGCAGCTCCATCGTCACCGTGACCGGCAGCGCCCGGACGCCGGCCTCCTCCAGGGCGCCGGCCGTGGCCACGGCGTCGTAGTCGCCGATCGCGCTGACCCCGACGACCGCGACGCGCTTGCCCTGCAGGCCGCCCAGCTCGCCCGGCTGCACCGACTCGGGAACCAGCTGCGCGGGCCGCACCCCGCCGTGGACATCGGCGTACCACCCGGTCGTGCGCCAGTTCCCGGCCAGGCGGAGGCCGGCGCGGGCGAGCGCCTCCTGGACGCGGTAGCAGACCTCGTCCAGGAGGGTGACCAGCTCGAAGTCGTTCAGGCCCAGGCGCACGAACGGATGGTAGGGCTGGCTGGTGGCGAGCGAGCGCACCTCCCTCAGGTCCGCGGCGATCTCCATGCCGCCGGCGTACAGCGCGGTCGCGCCGGGCGCGCGGCTGACGAGCATGACCTCGGCGCCGGACTGGACGGCCGCGAGCGCGGCCATGCACCCCGCGATCCCTCCTCCGATGACCAGCACGCGCGTCAAGGCGAGGTGAACTCTATCCGCCCCGGCGGCCGTCAGCTACGGGGCCGGCTGAGGACCTCCCTCGTCTCCTCGACGTCGCGGGCGATCTGCGCGCCCAGGGCCTCCGCGCTGGCGAACTTGACCTGGTCGCGGAGCCGGGCCACGAAGCGGAACTCCAGGTGCTGCTGGTACAGGTCGCCTTCGAAGTCGAGCAGGTACGCCTCTACCCGCAGGTCCGTCTTGCCGAACGTGGGCCGGTAGCCGACGCTGATTGCCGCCTGGTGCTCGCCCGCCGGCGTTCGCGCCCAACCCGCGTAGATCGCGTGGCCGGGGACCAGCTTGCCGGGCGGTACGGCGAGGTTCACGGTCGGCCACCCGATTTCGTGCCCGATGCGGTCGCCCGGCTCGACCAGCCCGGCCAGCGTGAAGTCGCGGCCCAGCAGGCGGGCTGCCGCCTCGACCTCCCCCAGGGTGAGCAGGCGCCGTACTTCCGAGCTGTGCACCTCCTCGCCGTGCAGGCGGAACGCCGCGACCTCCTCGACGGTGTAGCCCGCGCCCCTGCCGTGCTCCCTGAGCCACGGCACGTCCCCGGTCCGGCCCCGGCCGCACGCGAAGTCGTAGCCGACGACGAGGGCGCGCAGGTCCATCGCCTCGAGCAGCCGCGCCATGAACTCCTCGGCCGTCAGCGCGGCCAGGGCCCGGTTGAAGCCGAGCACGATCGCGTGTTCGACGCCGAGCGGCTTCACGAGCGACAGCCGCTCGTCCAGTGTCGTGATCTGCTGCGGGCAGTGGACCGGGTCGAGCACGCAGCGCGGGTGCGGGTCGAACGTGATCCAGGCGGCCGTCAGGTCCCGCGCTCGCGCCGTGCCGAGGAGCCGCTCGAGCACGGCGCGGTGGCCGAGGTGGACGCCGTCGAAGCTGCCCACGGCCAGCGCAGTCGGCCCGAGTCGCTGGTCGGGCAGGCCGAAGTACCGGCGCACTCGGTCCGTCAGCCCAGCACTTTGTCGGGGACGAAGGTCCGGCGCAGCGGGTCCGTGTGTCCGAGCGCCACCAGGCGACCGCGGTCGTCGTGGGCCCGGAGCGGGCCCGGCTGCGGCTCGGGGAGCACGCGCACCGGGCGGCCCTGCCGCACCTGAGCCTCCTGCTCCGCGTTCAGCCGCACGGGCTGCATCTCGGGCAGCACCGCCTCCGCCGGCAGCAGGTGCCGCTGCACCGCGTCCAGGTCGTCCAGGTCGTCCAGCCGCACCGCGCTCTCGACCCGCAGCCCGCCGTAGGCGGTGCGGGTCAGCTGGCCGAGGTACCCGCCGACGCCGAGGGCCTCCCCCAGGTCGCGCGCCAGCGAGCGGAGGTACGTGCCGCTGCCGCACGTCACGCGGATCCGGGCCACCGCGCGCTCGCCCGGGCGGAAGTCGAGCAGCTCGGCGGAATAGATCTCGACCAGCCGGGCGGCGGGGCGCGTCGTGTCGCCCTGCCGGGCGCGCTTGTACGAACGCTGGCCGTCGACCTTCACGGCCGAGAAGGCAGGTGGCTCCTGCCTGATCCGGCCCACGAACCGACCGAGCGCCGTGCGCACGTCGTCCGCCCGGACGCGGCCGGCCGGCGCCACCGCCTCCGGCTCGCCCTCCGCGTCGTCGGTGGCGGTGCGGAAGCCGAAGTGCACGTCCGCCTCGTACGTCTTGGGCAGCCGGAGCGCGAACTCGGAGAGCCGGGTCGCGGCCTCGAACAGAATGGGCAGCACGCCGGTCGCGAGGGGGTCGAGGGTGCCGGCGTGGCCGACGCGCCGGGCGTGCGTGACCCTCCGCAGGTGCGCGACGACCGAGAAGGAGGTCGCCCCGGCGGGCTTGTCGACATTGAGCACCCCGGCCCGCACGGCTAGGGGCTTCCCGACCCGCACATCGGTCCGCACGAGCGGTTTGCGAGCCACGGGATGCCCACAGTGGTCCGCACGAGCGGTTTCTTCACCGCGCTAGCGCCTCCCGGCCGCTTCGATCGACTCGCGGGCCGCCTCCAGCACCGCCGGGATGGCGTCGTCGAGACGCAGCGGGACCTCCGCGCCGGCCGCGCGCAGGTGGCCGCCGCCGCCGAACTGTGCACACAGGGCCGCGGCGTCGACCGAGCCGCGGCTGCGGACGCTGATCTTGGTCAGCCGGGTGCCGATCTCCTTGAAGATGATCGCCACGTCCAGTCCCGCCAGGCTGTTCAGCGTGTCGATGATGTCCTCCGACTCGGCCATGATCGCGCCCGATTCACGCAGCATCCGCCGCGTCACCTTGGCCCACGCCAGCCGGCCGTCCAGCTCCACCTCCATGCTGGCGATGGCAAGGGCGCTCAGCTTCACCGTCGTGATGGGCCGCGACTTGTACACCATCGAGGCGACGTAGCTCGGGTCCGCCCCCAGCGCGGCCAGCCGCGCGGCGTCGCGCAGCGCCCGCGCGGTCGTGTTCTCGTGCCGGAAGCCGCCGGTGTCCGTCATGAGCGCCGTGTACAGGTTCGTCGCCATCGAGGGCGTGATCCCCCAACCGAAGTGCTCCAGCAGGTCGAGGACCATCTGCCCGACGGCCGACGCTTCCGGGTCCACGATGTTCACGTCGCCGAACCGCGAGTTCGACGGGTGGTGGTCGACGTTGACGATCGTGGCCTGCGCGGCGATGTGCTCGACCGCGCTGCCCGAGCGCTCGATGTTGCCGGCATCGAAGAACAGCACCAGCCGGATGTCCGCGCCGGCCGGCGGTCGCTCCGCGATCAGGTCGAAGCCGGGCATCCACGAGTACTTCTGGGAGAGCGGCTGCGGCATGACGATCGACACGTCCCGGCCGCGGGCGCGCAGGGCCTCGCCGAACGCCAGGCTGCAGCCGAGCGTGTCCCCGTCCGCGTCCTTGTGGCCGAGGACCATGATCTGCTGGTGCTGGTCGCACAGCTCGCGGAGCTGG
>DASQZW010000011.1:0-6409 GCA_035638495.1 Terriglobales bacterium | reverse complement strand
GTGGCCGGTGTGGGCGCCCACCGCCTTCTTGAGCCCGATCTCCCGGAAGCGCTCGGTGACCGCCATGATCATCGTGTTCACCACCGACAGGCCGCCGATCACCAGCGCCAGCACCGCCGCCGCCGTCGTGATCGCCGTGAAGATGGCGCCGCCTGACTTGAAGGCGCTCACCACGTCCGATGGCTTGAAGGCCTTGACGCCGCCGACCTGGTGGTTGATCCGGTTCGCGATCGCATCCAGCGTGCCGATCGAGGCGCCGGGCTGCCCGTAGACGGTGAAGCTCTGGGCCACCTGGGTGGAGTCGATCGTGCCGCGGAGCGCGACCGGAAGGTTGTCCTCGAGCAGCATCTGCGCGTCCGGGACGCCGACGTAGGCGAACACGTCGGGCGCGGTCTGCGTCGGCGCGAGGATGCCGACGACGATGAAGGCGTGGTTCACGAAGTCCGGCTTGGCGTCCTTGGGCCGAACCGGCAGGTCGATGGTGTCG
This sequence comes from Terriglobales bacterium, assembly GCA_035638495.1. GTDB lineage: Bacteria > Chloroflexota > Dormibacteria > Dormibacterales > Dormibacteraceae > CF-161. Next base: position 5,922 of record DASQZW010000011.1, on the reverse strand, counting down.
CCCACGTTCTTCTTGAACTCATTGGCGATGCTCGAGCCGAGAACGACCTCGCCGCGGGAGGTTGACGTCAGGTCGCGGCCGTGAGCGACCGGTGTCTTGAGGGCGTTGTAGGTGTTCTCTGCAGGGTCGCGGCTGAGGATCGTGTCGGGCGGCCCGAAGTTCACCACGTTCGCGGAGCCAGGCTTCGCGTCGAAGCCGTAGCCGGGGAAGACCGCCGCCACCCCGTCGACCTGCTTCAGCTCGTCGATCTTCGACATCGGCAGGATCGACGCCTGACCGTCGGGCGCTCCGACCTGGATGCTCGAGCCGTAGTACCGGGCGCCGCCGTCCAGCAGCGCGTTGAAGTGGGCGGCCATCGCGCCCATCGTCGTCAGGGCGAAGATACCGATCACGATCCCGAGGATCGTGAGCGTGCTGCGCAGCCTGCGCCGTGCCAGGTTGCGAACGATCTCCAACGTTTCTACCTCCTGAGCGTCCGTGGCCGTTCGAGTGCGATACGAACGCTAGGGGCGAGGTGTTACAGCGCCGGGGCGATCCGGGCGGCGAAATGCGGCGGCGCTGCGCTCAGGTGTGGCGAAAGCTGAGCGCCGAATACATCGCGCCGAGGTAGCGGCTGGGCCGGCGCGCCAGCAGACGGGTGTCGGCGAACCCGTTCTCGGCCGCGACTCGCTCCCAAGTGGTGTAGCTGAGCGGGTGCGGCACCCAGGGGTTGCCGCGGTCCGCGTCGTACTCGACGAGGACCAGGCGTCCGCTCGGCCGCAGCCAGCCGCGGACGGCCGCCAGTACGGGCTCCTTCCGGCGCACGAAGTGGAGCGAGTTGGCCATGACGATCCCGTCCAGGGCCGGCAGGTCCAGCGGCCGGGTGAAGTCGGCCTGCCGGTACTCGACCGCGGCGTCCGGGAATCGTGCCTCCACGGCCCGGCGCTGCCGGCGCAGGGCGCCGCCGTCGCGGTCGACGGACACGATGCGGGCGCCCGGCCCGAGCAGGTCCGCCAGGGCCAGGGTGAACGCCCCGTCGCCGGAACCCAGGTCGGCCCAGTCGCCGGGCGCGACGCCCTCGCGGATCAAGTCCACGATCTCGCCGTGCTCCACGGATCTCTAGGCTATCCTCCGGGACGAGATGACCACTCCGGCACCGGTGTTCGACCGCCAGGAACAGCTGCAGAAGGTCGAGGCGGGGCTCCTCGACGGGGAGCAGATCTTCGCCGTGTACGACCTCAAAGGCGGCGGCGCCGGGTTCCTCGGCATCACGTCGAAGCGGCTGATCGTGTTCGACCGCACGTATCTGATCGACCGGCACGCGATGGTGTCGATCCCGTACAACCGGATCGTGACGGTGGCGGCCGAGGACCACCCCAACCCGCTGGCCGGCCGCGGCTTCTTCAGCAGCAGCAAGCTGCTCCTGCTCCTGCACGGCGAGAAGCACTACGAGTTCGAGTTCCGCGGTGCCGACAAGGCGCTGCACGCGCACAACCTGATCCTCTGGCACATGCTCCACACCCCGGGCGGGCACTAGCCGCTCGAGCGGCCGGCGAGCTGCTCGCGCACCTGGTCGACGATGGCGTGGGGGCGGTGGTAGACGTCGGCGGCGGTGTACCGGAGCAGCAGGTACCCGGCGGCCTGCAGCCGATTCTGCCGGCGGTGGTCGGCGACGAGGCTGTCACGGTGCAGCGCACCGTCGTACTCGATGGCGAGACGCGCGTCCGGGTAGAGCAGGTCGGGCCGACCGAGGAACCTGCGTGCGGGGTCGAACAGGTCGACCTGGGCGAGAGGGCGGGGCAGGCCGGCGAGGATCAGGACCAGTCGCAGCCGCGACTCCATCGGTGACTCAGACTTCGGCTCGACCAGATCGACGACCCGACGTGCGGCCGGCACGCCTCTGACACTGCCGACGTGTCCAACGTACTCGCACAGGGCGCGAAGCGAGACGAGACGACGGTGGAGCGCACCGTCGAGGACGATGACGGCGTCAACCAGGGGAAGGCGGCGCGCCAGATCGAAGCACGTGCGCAGCGGGGTCGTTACGCGGAGACCACCGCTGACCATCACGTCGGCAGGATCCAGCGCGGCAACATGGACGCAGATGCCGGGACGCGGACGCAGAGCTACACCGGGGGGCGCCGTCACCTCCGCGCTGCCGTTCGCGTCGACATCCATGCGGTGGAGTTTCGCGGCGGTGCGTCCTGAGAGGACGCTGCGCTCGGGCAAGCGACTCTGCAGGGCCAGCAGCTCGCTCGCCGCGTCCGCTTCGTGGCCCGTCCAGACGTACACTCCCCAGCCGAGGCGCCTCCCCAGTTCGGCCCGCGGAGTCGGTGCCGGCTGAATCCCAGACCTTCGGCGTGCGCGACGGTAAAGGGGCCGCTCTTGAGCTGCTCAGGAATTCCCTGCAGACGGGGCATGGCCGGTAGCGTCCCTCGACTGCACTCGAACCACAACCCCACTCGTTAAGGGCACGAGAACCACGCATTCTCACAATTGCGCAGCTCTCGAGCCCTCAAGTGCTGCGAGAATTCCGCATTCGTAAGGATGCGCAGTTCACACGCTCCAGATGCGCCCCTCCCGGCGGAGCACCGGGTCTGGTTCGGGCGGGAGCGCGGCGAGCGCGGTCGCGTGTGCGCTCATCACCAGCGCCGACACCGCCGCGTCGAACGCGTCCTCGCTGACCGCCGCCTCAGGAGGCCAGCCCCGGTCCCCCAGGTAGCGCTCGCGCGCATCGCGGCGCGACTTCACCACCGGGCCCGTCAGCAGGCGCGGGAAGATCTCCACCACAGCCGGCAGGCGCGGCGGGTCGAACGGCCAGATCGCGAAGCCCGCGGCCCGCAGGCGGCGCAGCACGGGCCAGCCGCGGAGCGAGCCGGTCCCCACGTGGCCGGCGCCCCCGATCTGGAACACGGACCTGGCACGCGGACAGACCCGCAGCTCCGTCTCTCGGTGCTGCGGTTCGGAGCCGCGCCGGCGGCCGTGCCGGCACCAGAACGGCGGCGGGCACTCGCGCAGCCAGCCCTCGCTCACCGCCTCCGGCACCGCCATCCCGTCCTGGTAGCCGCATCGGTCCAGGAACCACACGGGCAGCGAGAACGCGAAGTCCAGGCCCACGACCAGCCCGGGATCCGCGTCGGCCAGCGCCACCAGGTGGTCACCGACCGCGGTGCGGTTGCGTCCATCCTCCAGCGCGACCAGGTCGCCATCTGGGGACGCCAGCGCGGTCCAGATGTACCGCTCGGCCCCGGCGATCCGGCCGGACCAGTCGACGGCGGCGACGCGCACGGCGCAGCTATGGCCGCGGGCCGCGGGCCGGCGGCCCCACCTGCGTGGCGGCGATCCGGTGCGCGTCCGGCGCCCATTCGCACAGCAGCCGCCTGGTGTCGGCGGGATCCACGATCTTCTCCACGCCGAACGCCTCGGCCGTGCGGAACGGCGAGCGGAGCGCATCCAGCCGGGCGGTGATCTCGGCCTCCAGCGCCGCCGGGTCGTCGGCCGCCTCGAGCTCACGCCGGTACGCGGCCTGCACGCCGCCCTCCAGCGGCAGCGAGCCCCAGTCGCCGCTCGGCCACGCGTATCGCAGGTTCAGCGACTGGGCGTTGCCGTGCGCGGCGCCGGCCACCCCGAACACCTTGCGCACGAGGATCGAGACCCACGGCACCTGCGCCTGGTAGACGGCCGCCAGCGCCCGGGCGCCGCGGCGGATCGTGCCCGCCCGCTCCGCCTCCACCCCGATCACGAACCCGGGCTGGTCGACGAAGTTGACGACGGGCAGGTGAAAGGCGTCCGCGAAGTCCGCGAAGCGGGCGAGCTTGTCCGACGCGGCCGCGGTGAGGCCGCCGCCGTACACGCGCGGGTCGGAGGCCACCACCGCCACCGGCCAGCCGTCCAGCCGCGCGAGCGCCGTGATGGCTGATCGCCCGTAGTCGCGGCCCATCTCGAACAGCGAGCCCCGGTCGACCACCAGTCCCACCAGGCGGCGCATGTCGTATACCTGGCGCCGGCTGCGCGGGACGATCGAGCGCAGCGCCTCCTCGGCCCGCGCGGGATCGTCTCCGCAGGGCTGGCGGGTGGCCGGCTCCCAGACGCTCTGGGGCAGGAAGGAGAGGAACCGCGCCACCTGGGCCAGCGCGTCGTCCTCGTCCTCGGCCAGGTTGTCCACCGCCCCGGACTCACGCGCGTGGATCTCCCAGCCGCCCAGCTCCTCCTTCGTGACCTCGCGGCCCATGCCGTGGCGGACCACGGGCGGTCCTGCCACGAAGAGCTGCGACGTCTCCCGGACCATGACGGAGAAGTGGGCGGTGACGACCCGGGCCGCGCCCAGGCCGGCGACCGGCCCCAGGCAGGCCGCCACGACCGGGACGCGGCCCAGGTTGGCGACCACGGCGTCCCAGCCCGGGTTGGCCGGCACGTACGTGCGGCCAGTCGCCTCGTAGGACTTGACGCTGCCGCCGCCGCCGGTGCCGTCGACCAGCCGGATGAGCGGCAGCCGCAGCTCGCCGGCCAGGAGCTCCGCGTACACCTGCTTGCGGCTGATCGCTGCGTCGGCGGCGCCCCCGCGGACCGTGAAGTCGTCGCCGCAGACGACCACCCGCCGGCCGCCGAGGCGTCCCGTCCCGACCACGCTGTTGGCCGGGGTGAAGCGGTCGAGCTCGCCGTCGCGGTACGTCGCGAAGCCCGCGAGGGCGCCGTACTCCTCGAAGCTGCCCGGGTCGAGCAGACGGTCGATCCGCTCCCGGACCGTGAGCCGGCCCGCGGCGTGCTGCCGCTGGACGCGTTCGGCCCCGCCCATCGCCCGGGCCAGCTCCTCGCGGCGACGCAGTTCCGCCAGCTCGCCTTCCCAGGTCACGCGCTCGATTATCCGTGACGCCTGTCACGCCGCGAACCCCACCAACGACACGTCGAAGTCGTGATCGGTGCGACTTCCGCCCGGAGGTGGTGCGTTCGTAGGGTGGGACTCGGTAGGAAACCCGTCTTCTGAGCAGCAGTGGAGTGGAAATGGAGATCATTCGGAACCTCGGGCGGCGCAAACTGCGGAGCACGCTGACGATCCTGGGCATCGTCATCGGCATCTTCGCGCTGACGACGATGGGCGCGATGGCCGCGCACTTCAACGCGCTGCTGGACGGCGGCGTGAAGTACTTCGGTTCGAGCATCCAGGTCGGTGCGCCGGACGGGCAGGCGTCGATCCTGCCGATGTCGAAGCTCGACGAGCTCCAGCAGGTGGAGGGCGTCGACGCCGTCTTTCCTTCGTACGGCTTCCTGGCCAACCCCGGCCAGGTGACGGCCGTCAGCTTCGGCGTCCCGGACGAGATCGTCAGCTGGGACCCCGCCGAGCACGACCGCAGCGCGCTCCAGACGAGCATCGCCCAGGGCAGGTATCTCGCGCCCGGGTCGCGCGGGGAGGTCTTCCTGGGCTCGAACATCGCGAACGAGTTCAAGAAGAAGGTGGGCGACACGATCGACCTGCCGATCAAGCCGAAGGACGCCAAGCCCGACTTCGTGAACCACACGTTCACCGTCGTGGGCATCCTGGACCCGACCCGGACGGCGCCCGACAGCTTCGCGTACGTCAGCGTCGCCGACGCGCAGATGCTGTTCAAGGACAGCCTTCCGGTGGCGATCCGCAACAGTGTGGACACCACCCAGGTCACGCAGGGATTCACGGTCTACGGGAAGCCGGGCACGTCCACGAGCGACCTGGACACGATTGCCGCGCGCATCAACCAGCAGCTGAACGGCGTCAAGGCGACCAAGCCGTCGGACCTGGTCAACGCGTTCAAGCAGGGCGGGGCCACGTTCACGGCGATCACGACGGCGGCGGCGGTGCTGGCGCTGGTGATCGGCGGCCTGTCGGTGGTGAACACGATGATCATGGCGGTCACCGAGCGCTTCCGGGAGATCGGGCTCAAGAAGGCGGTGGGCGCCCACACCGGCCAC
>DASQZW010000010.1:0-36190 GCA_035638495.1 Terriglobales bacterium | reverse complement strand
GGAGCACCGTGACCGGTCCGCGCAGCTCGTGCGAGGCCAGCCGGAGGAACTCGGACTTGACCTCCTCGAGCTCGGCCGCCCGCCTGGCGACCTTCCGCAGCCGGTCCGCCTCGGCATCCCGCATCTCGCCGAGCGCGAGCTCGGCCTGTCGGTGCAGCCAGACCACGGCCGCCGCCATTCCGGCCACCCTCAGCACCCACACGTCCTCGTCCGTGAATCCGCCGGGACGCGTCGAGTCGAACGCCGCCACCATGCCGATCGGCCGGTCACCCGCTTTCCACGCAATCGCCAGCCCATCGTCCACTCGAGTGAGGCTGAGCCATGGGCGGTATCGCTCGACCTCCGGGTCGTCGGGGTCGATCCGGGACCGGTAGACCGCGTCCGCGTGCACGACCCGGTCGACGATCCCCTCTCCGTCCTCGCGGCAGGGAATCCCCGTGAGACTCGCCACCAGCGCAGGCCGGAAGCCGTAAGCGCCTGCCTGGGCCGTCAACGAGTCGTTCTCCAGCGTGAGGAAGACGACGGCTTCAGCGCCGGCCAGGCGGGCGACCGTCTCCGTCAGCTCCCGGAAGAACTCCGACACATTCGAGCCAGCGTCGGTCAGCCGCGACACCGCACGCAGCACCTCCAGGGCGTGGCCCTGCGACTGCAGGGCCGCCTCCAGGCGGACCGACGACGACCGCGCCTCCAGGCGGGTGCGCGACAGCTCGAGGTTGGCCCGGACGCGGGCGAGGAGCTCGGCCGCCGCGAACGGCTTGACCAGGTAGTCGTCGGCACCGGACTCCAGGCCGCCCACCGTCGCCTCGAGGCCGGCGCGCGCGGAGAGCACGATCACGGGAATCGCAGCCGTGCGCGGGTCGCTGCGCAGGGCCATGACCAGCTCCAGGCCGTCGAGGCCCGGCATCATGACGTCGGTCAGCACCAGGTCCGGCGGATCGGCGGTCGCGGAGGCCAGCGCGGCGAGGCCGTCGTTCACTACGTCGACCGTCCAGGAGCGCGACAGCAGGTGGGACAGGTAGGCGCGCATGTCGGCGTTGTCGTCGGCCACGAGCACACGCGCACCCTGCGTCCGGCCCGGATCGACGGCTCCCGCCGACTCGGTCAGACGGTCGAGCACCGGCGGTTCGCCAACCGCCGGCAGCGATTGCTCGCCCGGCAGCCAGCGCAGCGCCTCCTCCACGAAGGGTGCCGCGCTGATGGTCGACGAAGCCGGGCTTCTGGGCGCAGGGACCCGCGCCGCCGGCACCTGCATCGAGCCGAACGGCAGCCGGATGGTGAAGCGGGTACCCTGCCCCACCTGGCTCGCCACCTCGATCTGGCCGCCGTGCAGCGCGACCAGGTCCCGGACCAGGGCGAGGCCGATTCCGCTGCCCTCGTGCGTCCGGGCGCTGACGGCGCGGACCCGATGGAAGCGCTCGAAGACACGGCCCAGCTCGCGCTCCGGGATGCCGACACCGGTGTCGGACACCGTCAACACGACTTCGTCGCCGACCCGGCGCAATCGGACCTCGATTTCGCCGGCCAGGGTGAACTTGAAGGCGTTGGAGAGGAGATTGAGGACGATCTTCTCCCACATCTCGGGGTCGACGACCACGGGGTCGTCGAGGGAGGGGCAGTCCACTCGCAGGCGAAGACCAGCCCGCTCGACCGTGGAGCGAAAGGTGCTGGCGAGGTCGGCGGTGAGCGGCCCGAGGTCCACCGGCTCGCACGCCGCCTCCAGCCGGCCCGCCTCCAGTCGGGCGAAGTCCAGAAGGGTATTGACCAGCCGGAGCAGGCGAAGACCGTTGCGGTGGGCCGTCTCGACGAGCGAGCGCTGGACCTCGGGCAGTGAGCCTCCAGCGCCGGCGAGCGCCTCTTCCAGCGGCCCCAGCATCAACGTCAGCGGTGTTCGGAACTCGTGGCTCACGCTGCTGAAGAACGAGGTCTTGGCACGGTCCAGCTCGGCCAGCGCCTCGGCTCGCTGCCGCTCCATCGAGTAGGCCCTCGCTTCGGCGATCGCAGCCGCGACATGACCCGCGACCAGGTCGAAGAACGAGCGGTACCCGTCGCCGAGCACCTGCCTCGGGCTCGCCCCGGCCACGAGCACTCCCGCGGGACGCTCCATGCCGGGATGCGTGAGCGGCAGCACCACTGCGGCGTCCGGAGGTGGGAGATCCCCGTCGGACACGCTCCGGACCCGGCCGGCGACGTCCGGGACCACGATCGGCCGGCCAGCTTCGACCGCCGCGCGAATCGGCCACGGCGGCTCGGCCTGGCCGAGCCGGATGGTGGCGAGGCTCGCCTCCGTGCCTGGCCGGACGCCAGTGGACGCGGCGAGCCTGGCCTCGTTCCCCGCGTCGTCCAGGAGGTACAGCATGGAGAACGGAACGTCCGCGGGATTGCGATCGAGGACATCGGCGGCGCGGACGCAGGCCTCGTCGACCGTCCGTGCGGTCCGCTCCGCCAGGCGGCGCAGGGTGTCGAGGCGGCGCTCGCCGACAACCCGCCCGGTGGTCTCGACCACGGCGGTGAACACGCCCCCGATCTCGCCTGCGACGTGCACCGGGCTGAACGAGAAGGAGAAGTAGCACTCCTCCGGATAGCCGTACCGGTGCAGCACCAGCTGCATGTCGTCGGACCAGGTCGACCCGCCTGTCCGGATGACGCTGTCGAGCATCGGCCCGATGGTGTCCCAGATCTCCGCCCAGCACACCGAGCACGGCTGACCCAGGGCCTGGGGATGCTTGGCTCCCAGGATCGGGCTGTACGCGTCGTTGTACAGGACGGTGTATTCGGGGCCCCAGAGCAGGATGATCGGGAAGCGCGAGGCCAGGAGGATGCCGACGGTCGTGCCCAGGCTCTCCGGCCACCGGTCGACCGGCCCCAGCGGGGTCAGCGACCAGTCGAACGATCGCATGAGGCGGGCCATCTCGCTCTCGCCTCGAAACACGCTCCGCAACTGCGCCATCCCTCCCACCTGGGGACCCTCCACTGCGCCGCCTGTGACGATGTGCCGCGGCCTAAAACTTCAAGCATCTAAATCAATCCTATGGTGGTCGGCGCTCATCGGGCCGGCCGCGGCCACGCTGGACGTGGCGCCCCGCCACCTTCTGCGGTGGGCGGCCGACCCCCTGGCCGCCGGGCGGGCACAGGCAAATTGACACTCGGGACCCCGGATGCCGCGTTGAGTCGGTAGTGGCCGTCCACACCGGACTCCTGGAGCGCGCGAGAAGCGGTGACCTCGGTGCATTCGAGGCGCTCATCGCGCCCCTGATCGAACCCGCCTGCCAGCTGGCCTACGCCATCCTGCGCGACTGGCAGGAGGCGGAGGACGCGGCCCAGGAGGCGGCGCTGAAGGCGTGGCGCGCGGTCGGCAGGCTGCGCGATGACACGGCCACGCTGCGGCCCTGGTATCTGACCATCGTCGCCAACGAGGCCCGTTCCCGGCGCCGTGGCCGCTGGTGGTCAGTCGTCCGCAGCCCTGACATCCAGGTCCACGCATGGGAGTCGGGACCGGAGAACCAGGTCGCCCTGCGCACCGACCTGGACCGGGCGATGCGTCGGCTGCAGGAGGTGGAGCGGCTGATCCTCGTTCTCCACTTCTATCTGGACCTGCCACTCGACGAGGTCGGCCGGGTGGTCGGCCTGTCGACTGAGGCCGTGAAGTCACGGATGTACCGGGCCACGCGAAGCCTGCGGCCCGTCCTCCGCGACCGGGAGACCGTGTGATGGAAGACGACGTCCGCCGCGCGCTGCTGGCGTACTTCGAACGCGACATCGGCAGGCCACCGATCGGTGCGCGCGAACGCGTCGTGGCCGGGCTGGACGCCTCGTCGCGACGGCCCCGGCGCCCGTACGCCGCCTGGGCGGCTGCGGTCGCCGCCCTCCTCATCGCCGTAGTGGTCGTCGCGACCCTGCTGGCGGTGCGCGGCCTGCACCCGCGGACGCAGCCGGCCCGGCAGAACCCGGTTCCGGTGCCGCGCAGCGGCGCGGCGATCGCGTACGACCAGGACCGCGGCGTCCTGGTCATGTTCGGCGGGACGGTGAACGGCACCACACCGCTGGGCGACACGTGGACGTGGGACGGTGCGCGCTGGACCGAGCGGCACCCGGCTGTCTCCCCCCCGCTGAGCGCGTTCGGACCGCAGAACACGCCAGGACCGGGGCCCAAGCCGCAGTCGTTCCCCGGACTGCTCATGGCGGACGACCCCGCCAGCGGATCGCTCGTGCTCTATGGCATCCCGGGCGGCACCTGGACGTGGGATGGGCGGAGCTGGCACCGATTCGCGAGCGCCCCACCCCAGCGCGGAACGAACGACGCGGCCGCCATGGCCTACGATCCGAGCTCCGCGGCGGTCCTCCTCTACCTCATGCCGGCCGGGGCCAGCGGCCAGACCTGGCGCTGGGACGGCGCCACGTGGACCGAGCTCCACCCGAGGACGACGCCGGACGTCGTCATGGGAAGCCTGGCCTTCGACGGCAGGCGCCTCCTGCTCTTCGGCACTCCGTTCGGCCCGGTGCGGGGCCAGTTCGTGACGCGGACATGGGAGTGGGACGGGACGGACTGGTCGCTGCTCGCGCCGGCGGTGGCGCTGGCGACCGGATACACGTTTACCGCAGCGTACGACCAGGCCCGGGGCCGCATCGTCGTGTATCTGTCCTACCCGGGCGGCGGCCCGGAGACCTGGCTCTGGGACGGCGCCACCTGGAGTCGGGTCCACCCCCAGCACGAGCCGCCGGCCGGGTCCGGCGCGGCGGCCTGGTACGACTCGCGCACCCGGGAGGTCGCGCTTTACGACGGGACTGCGACCGCGACCGCGACCGCCGCCGGCGACATCTGGACCTGGGACGGCACCGACTGGAGATCAACGGAGGGAACCGGACCTTGAACGACCCGAGAGCGACTTCCCTGCTTGCCGGACTGGCGGCGATCGTGTTCGTCTCGGGGTGCGGCCAGGTTGCCGCGTCCCCGGCGACCGCCCCTCCGCCGCCACCGTCGCCCACGAGCGTGGTCCCCGCGACGCCGACGCCCGCCAACGTCATCCCCACACCGATCGTCACCGACCCCGGCGGGGTGGCCGCGGCGATCGCCGGGCTCGTCATTCCCGGCGGCGAACGTCTGCTGCCCGCGGACGTCCCGCCGGGCATGTCGGCGTCCGTCAGGACGCACAAGGCGGACCGCGGCTATCCGATGGACTCGTACGTGGTCACATACACCGACGACCTGCACACACGCGAGATCACGCTGTCCGTGGACGCGGGAGCGAACCCGCCTCCCGCGACCGACCCCAACCACAGCCAGAGCTACATCCAGTTCAGAGGCGTCCGCACGCTGTACACCATCTTCGACACCACGGCACCGACGAGTCAGCGGTACCTGCTGTGGCCGGACGAGAAAGGGATCTCAACCGGCCCTCGGGGCCCGGACTACTTCATCGGCGCCTCGGGCCTGACCGAGGTCGAGTTCTTCCGCATCGCGAACTCGCTGCAGCCCGTGTGACAGGAGCGGGGCCGGTGGTCCGATCCGGCTGACGCGGTCGCGACTTTCGTGGGCGGCGGGCCTCGGGTCGAGCGCGGTCAGGCTCGGACCAGGGCCGGCCGCGAGCTCTCGCGGAGCACGAGCGATCGCGCGCGACGCGGCGGGCGCCGCTCAGCGCCCGGATACCGTGGATGTCGAGACGCCGGCGGCGCGCCACGTCCGCAATGGTGGGCACCCCTGCGTCAGTCCTTCTTGACTTCCTGCCCGTTCGGATGTAGTTTCCCGGCGGGAAATCGATTGCCACGTCAGGGTGTCGACCGCCGTCCGGCCGGCTTCTTCGCCGCCAACCCGGCGCTGGACCTGCCGGCGCCGGCGGCCTGCCACCCGTGACCGGCTGGCAGGCGGCGGTTGCCGCGCTGCGGGCAGAGGGCACGCCGCGGGCGTGCGGGCTGCCCGCAGTTCTGGCCGGCGTCGGCTGACCGTGGCGGCAGCAGGCAGCGGCACCGTCGCGGTCCCGGGCGGCCGCGTCTGGTACGAGGTCGTGGGATCGGGCGGCGGGCCGCCGCTGCTGGTCCTGCACGGCGGTCCCGGGTTCACGCACGAGTACGTGCGGTCCCTGGACGCGCTGGCCGACGAACGGCCGGTGGTCTTCTACGACCAGCTCGGCTGCGGCCGCTCCGACCGGCCCAGCGACGTCGCCCTGTGGACGACCGAGCGGGCGGTGGCCGAGCTGGCCGCGGTCCGCGAGGCGCTCGGACTGGAGCGCCTTCACCTGCTCGGCCAGTCCTGGGGGAGCATGCTCGCGACGGAGTACCTGCTCGGACGGCCCGGCGGGGTGATCAGCGTGGTGCTGGCGAGCCCCTGCATCAGCATCCCGCGCTGGGTACAGGACGCCGAGCGCTTCCGCGATGCGCTGCCGGAGGACCTGCAGCGCGTCATCGAGCGCCACGAACGGAGCGGCTTCACCGCCTGCCCCGAGTACACGGCGGCGATGCTCGTCTACTACCGGCGCCACGTGTGCCGGCTCGACCCGTGGCCGGACGAGGTCGAGCGCTCGTTCGCGGGCAACGGCCACGAGGTCTACGAGGCCATGTGGGGTCCCAGCGAGTTCACCGTCACCGGCAGCCTGCGGACGTTCGACCGGAGCGACCGGCTGCACGAGATCGACGTGCCGGCGCTCTTCACCTGCGGCCGCCACGACGAGGCCACGCCCGAGACCGTGGCGTGGTACCGGAGCCTGCTGCCCGGTGCGGAGCTGGCGGTGTTCGAGGAGAGCGCGCACCTCGCACACCTGGAGGAGCGGGAGCGCTACAACGCGGTGGTCCGTGACTTCCTGGCCAGGGTCGAGCGCGTCCGGTAGTCGCGAGCTGGCCGGCCGGTCGGCGATCGTGACTGGTGGGACGTCCGGGCTCGGGCTTGCGACCGCCCGCCTGCTGCAGGCCCGCGGCGCCGCCGTGCTGGTGGTCGGCCTGGATGCCGAGCCCGGGGCCGCCGTCGAGCGTGAGCTGTCCACGGCCGGCCCGGCGGCCTTCCTGCGGGCGGACGTGCGCGAACCCGCCGCCTGCCTGCTGGCGCCGGAAGGCGGGGCCGGCTACGTGGACCCGCCGCGGCCGCCGCTCGGTCGCTACGGTGGCGTGGAGGAGATGGCGGCCGCGGTGCTGTACCTGGCCGGTCCCGCCTCTTCCTTCTGCACGGGCAGCGTGCTGCTCGTGGACGGGGGCGCGACAGCCGGCATCCCGTGAGCGGCACGCCTCTGCCATCCTCACGGCGTGCCGTCCTCACTCACCGCCGTCCAGGTCGTGCTCACCGCACTGGGTGGGGCCGTGCTGCTGGCCTGGCTCGCGGTCGCGCTTCGGCCCAGCCGCTTCTGGGATCTGCGACCGGTCGTCGAGGACGTCTCCCCGCCGCCGGCGCCGGCGAGCTGGCCGACCGTGACCGCGCTGGTGCCGGCGCGGAACGAGGCCGCCCGCCTCGGCGAGTCGCTGCCGGCCCTGATGGCGCAGGACTACCCGGGCGAGTGGCGGATCGTGCTGATCGACGACCGCTCCGAGGACGGGACGGCCGAGGTCGCGCGCGGTCTGACGCACGACCGCGCCACCATCATCGAAGGTGGCCCGCTTCCCGACGGCTGGGCCGGCAAGGTGTGGGCCCTGCAGCAGGGCGCCGCCGCGGCCGGACGGCCTGACTACCTGTGGCTGACCGACGCCGACATCGTTCACGCGCCGGGGGTCCTGACCCGCCTGGTGTCGGAGAGCGAGGCCGCCGCGCTCGCGATGAACAGCGTCATGGCGCGCCTGAGCACCGGCCCTCCGTCCGAGCGCCTCCTCGTGCCCGCGTTCCTGTTCTTCTTCAACCTGCTCTACCCCATGCGCCTGGTCAACGGGACCGGCCCGACCGCGGCGGCGGCCGGAGGCTGCCTGCTCGTGCGCCGGGATCGGCTGGAGCAGATCGGCGGCTTCGGCGTCATCAGCGGCGCGGTGATCGACGACATCGGCCTGGCCACGCTGGTCAAGCGCCTCGGGGCGCCGATCCGTCTCGCCGTCAGCCGCGCCGAGGTCGTGAGCATCCGCCGGTACGATTCCCTGTCCGCGTTCTGGCGCACGGTGCGGCGGACCGCGTTCGCCGAGCTGGGTCATTCGTGGGCCCGTCTGACCGCGACGGTCGTCGGCCTGCTGCTGGCCTTCGCGACGCCGCCGGTCCTGCTCGTCGTCGGGGCAGCGGGCATGCAGGCCCGGCTCGCGGCACTGGGCCTCGCCGCATGGGTGGTGATGACCCTGGTCTATGCGCCCACCGTGCGGTTCTTCGGCCTGCGGCTCACCTGGGCGCTCACGCTGCCGCTCGCAGGTTTGCTCTACGGCGCGATGACGGTGGACTCCGCTCTGCAGCATGTCGCCGGCCGGCGCCGGGTGTGGTGAAGGGCGGACCCGCTGGGGTCCGTCGACGGCTCCCTACGCCGGCCGGCGGGCGATGTCGATCTTCGTGTCTCCCGGCCAGTCCCAGAAGAGGCCGCTCTCCGAGCGCGTGGCCAGCTCGGCGCGCACGTCGCGCTCGAAGGCTTCCAGCCGGTCCCCGAACAGGTGGGGCGCGGCGAACGAGGTGGACAGGTAGTTGCTCAACACGTGGTCGGCGTCCTGGACGATGTCGGGCCGCCCGGGCGCGTAGATGCTGTACGGCCGGCCGAACCGCGTGCGGCCGAGCGCGTCCTCGTACCGGTCCGGATGGGTCCTGCTGAACCCCTGGCCGGCCCGCCGCCGCGGCCCCAGGTACGCCGTGACCAGGGCGCGGATCGCCTCGTGCGGGATCGGTGGGTATCCGGGACCGGCCGGCACCGGACGGTCCTCCACGTCGTGGACGACCAGCGCCAGCGTGCCCCCGGGCTCGAGGATCTCGTACACGGTCTCCGCGACGCGCTCGCGGTCCGTCCAGTGGAACGACTGGCCGAAGGTCACGAGCCTGAACGTGCCCAGGTCGAGCGAGGGGATGTCTTCCGCGAGCGCACGGATCCAGCGGACGTGGTCGAGACCTGCCTCGGCGGCCCGCCGGGCGCCCGCCGCGAGCATGTCGGGATCGGGGTCGATGCCGATCGCCTCCTCGAAGCAGTCCGCGAGCTGGACCGTGAGGACACCGGGGCCGCAGCCCACGTCCAGCAGGCGGCCGCTGCCGTCCAGGCCGAGCTCGGCAGCGAGCACCGCGGGCAGGGAGTCCGAGTACGGCGGACGGCCGCGAACGTAGTGGGCCGCCGTGCCCAGATAGATCGTCGGGTCGTAGGCCACCATGCGCCATGGTAGAAGGCCGCTCATTCCATCAATTGGAGTTGATACATCAACCTTGTTTGATGTATCCTGCTGCGCATGGTGCCGTCGAGTCAAGCCGCCGCGCCGCCGGCGTTCGTGAGGCTCGCCGCTCATCCGGTGCGCTGGGGGCTGCTCACCGAACTCGCCGGCAGCGACTACCGGGTCAGGGAGCTGGTGGCTCGGGTCGGCCAGCCGCAGAACTTGGTCTCCTACCACCTGCGGCTGCTGCGCGACGGCGGGCTGGTGACCGCCTCACGGAGCAGCTTCGACGGCCGGGACAGCTATTACCACCTCGATCTGGACCACTGCGCCGAGGCGCTGACCGACAGCGGTACCGCGCTCCACCCGGCCCTGCGCCGGCACCCCGCACCACCGGTTCCCCCGGTCGCCCAGCCAGGATCTCGACGGATCGACGTGCTCTTCGTGTGCACCGGCAACAGCGCCCGCTCACCGATCGCCGAAGCCCTGCTCCGCCACCACACGGGGGAGCACCTGACGGTGACCAGCGCCGGAACCCGGCCCAGGCCCCAACTCCACCCCAACACCATTCGGGTCCTGCGCGAGGCGTTCGGCATAGACATCGCGAATCAGCGGCCCCGACACGTGGCCACCCTCGCCGGCCGCCGCTTCGACCAGGTGATCACGCTGTGCGACAGGGCACGCGAAACCTGCCCCGCGCCGGCTGATCACGAGCGAAGGATCCACTGGAGCATCCCCGACCCGGCCGTGAGCGGGCCTACCGACGCCGCCACCTATCCGGCTTTTCAGCGCACCGCGGCGGACATCGACTCCCGGATCAGACACCTGCTCCCGGTCCTGGCCGCCACCCACCGCTCAGGAGGTTGAACCATGACCGCACCCGACCAGTACGCCAGCGTCCGGTACATCGTCGACGACGTGCAGGCCGCGATCGACTTCTACACGACTCACCTTCGCTTCAGCCTGAACACCAGCGCCGCACCCGCCTTCGCCGACGTGGTCCGTGGCCCGCTGCGGCTGCTGCTGTCCGGCCCGGCCAGCTCCGGCGCCCGCGCCACACCGGCTGACGTGGCCACCGCCGGCCGCAACCGCATCCACCTGGTGGTCGACGACCTGGACGTCGAGATCGCCCGCCTCCGCGAGGCCGGCCGGCCCTTCCGCAGCGACGTCGTCTCCGGCCCCGGCGGACGCCAGGTCCTGCTCGCCGACCCCGCCGGCAACCTCATCGAACTGTTCCAGCCCGCCCACCGGCCCAACGCAGTCGCCACGCGCTGACGGGGCGACTGACACCGCCCAGCCCGTCTCGAGGTTCCCGCGGACGGCAAGGCCTTATGCTGGCCCATCATGGACGCTGCGACGCCCCCGGCGAACGTGTACGAGGGCAACGGCCAGTTGAGTGTGGCCACGCCGATCCCGGGAGCCCACCCGGACCACGTCCGGATCGTCGTGAGCCCGAGGCGGGTCCGCGTGGCCGCCCGGTGCAAGTACCCGCAGGAGAGCCAGCACTATCACCGGCACGAGTGGCAGGTCGGGGCATGGGAACTCGACCTGGGCCTCCCGGCGCTCGTCGATCCCGGCGCCGCGCGGGCCACGCTGAGCCTGGGCGTGCTCACGGTCATGGCCCCGCTGTCCGAGAGCGGCTCGGGCGACGTCGAGGTGCCCCTGACCGCGACGGACTGACCGGGCCGGGAACTCCTCGGCGAGCTCACCGGCACCGCGCAGGTCGGCGGCCGGCAGTCGGAGACCCGCATCGCCGCCGAGTCAGCCGGTCGATCAACGACCGAGAGGCTAGCTCCGGTAGCGTGTCGGCCGCCTGCTCCCGCGAGGGCGCAGCAACAGCGTCAGCAGCAGGCCGCCGATGAAGCCGCCGATGTGCGCGCCGTATGCAACGCCTCCCGTCTGGGCCGTCTGGGAGACGCTCGCGACCCCGTTCAGGAACTGCAGCACGATCCAGACGCCGATCATCACGTACGCCGGCACCACCGTCGGGAAGACGAAGATCAGCACCCGGACCGGGTTGGCGCCGAACATGATGAGGTAGGCGCCGAGCACGCCGGATATCGCACCGCTCGCACCGACGCCCGGCAGTTGGGCACCCGGCGCCAGGTAGACCTGGCCAAGGCCGGCCACGACGGCGCACACCAGATAGAAGAACAGGTAGCGCACGTGGCCGAATGCATCCTCCACGTTGTCGCCGAATACGTAGAGGAACAGCATGTTGCCGAGAAGGTGGAGCCAGCCGGCGTGGAGGAAGGCGGACGTCACCAGCGTCTCCAGGCTGTGGCCGGTGCTGATGGACGCAGGGACCGCGCCCCAGCGTGCGATGTACGCCTGCGGGTCGGGCTGGCTCAGCTCGACGAGGAACACGACGACGTTGACCGCGATCAGGCCGTAGTTGACGAAGGGGAAGCTGCGCCGGTAGGTGTTGTCGTCGCCGATGGGAATCACGACAAGAGCTCCAGTCTAGGGCCGCATCGTCCCTGCCGGCGACGCTCACCGCGCTGGCTCGTCTGACGACCATTACATGATAGTACTATTAACCTACTAGGCGATAGGGTCAATGGCAATCAGACTCCACCTCCCCCGCGCACCGCTGGCCCTGGCCGCGGTGTGCCTCCTTGTGGGCACCGCCTGCAGCGCCCAGCTGGAGCCGGCACCCTCGCCCACCCCGTCGGCGCGCCTGGCCCCGGCGCTCGTTCAGGTCGAGAACGCGCCCGGCTCCCGGCCCCAGTCCGGCCTCCAGCGCGCGGACCTCGTGTTCGAGTACCTCACTGAGGGCGGCATCAGCCGCTTCACCGCCGTCTACTGGAACCCCTCCGGGGCCGTCCGCATCGGGCCGGTCCGAAGCGCGCGGCTGGTCACGCTGCGCATGGTCAGAGCGTTCGGCGGCCTCCTGTTCTTGTCGGGGGCCAGCGATCACGTGCAGGCGCAGATCAGTGGCGAGCAGATGCCCGCGATCGGGGAGTCGTCAGACGGCGGCCGGTACTTTGCCCGAGACCGTTCGCGGCCGGCGCCCCACAACCTCTTCACGACCAATGACCAGCTGCGGGAGGCGCTCGTGGCGCAGCAGGTGAAGGTGGGCTACCCGGCGCCGGTCACGGGCGAGCCGCCCGCCGGCGGCGACCGGGTGGACCGGCTGAACTTTCCGCAGACCACCTCGCACGATGTCACCTACGCGTACGATCCGGCCAGCCGCACCTACGCCTATGCCGACGAGAGCGGCCCGCTGGTAGACGCTGCAGAAGGCGGCCGGCGGATCGCGGTCATCAGCGTGGTGCTGGTGCGGGTCGCCCACCATGGGGCGGGCTACACAGAGGACGTGCTGGGCGCGGAGGGCATCGACTTCGACCTTGCCGGCACCGGCGGCGCGGACGTGTACACCCGGGGCAAGCACCTCACCGCCCGGTGGAGCCTCGGCCAGCGACCGATGGCGCTGCAGGGAGTCGACGGCCGGTCCCTGACCCTGCCGGCAGGCCTGACCTGGATCCACCTGGTGGACCCCGAAGTGCAGGTCCGGACGAGCTGAGCCGACGTCGCTCAGGCCGGGCACCCGCGTTCAGCGTGGCGACAACCGCGTGACGCCGGACGAGCCGACAATTCGACCATGGCCGCGCAAGACAAGGCCGCGCGCGCCGGGCTGACCTTCTGGACGCGCGAACACCGGGCTCGGCTGTGGCGGGTCCTCACCAACGACACGGGGAGCGCGGCTGTCCTGCTCACGGCGATCGCGGCCGCGCTCGTGTGGATCAACATCGACCGGGAGTCCTACGAGCGCGTCTGGGGGGCGCGCGTTTCGTTCCAGATCGGCGGTTGGGCCGTGAGCCAGGAGCTGCGGCAGTGGGTCAACAACGGCCTCATGACGTTCTTCTTCTTCGTCGTCGGGCTGGAAGCGCGTCGCGAGTTCGATATCGGGGAGCTGCGCCAGCGCACCAGGGTCGTGCTGCCGGTCCTGGCGGGCATCGCCGGGATGGCGGCGGCGGTCGCGATCTACCTCGCGATGAACCTCGGCCTGCCGTCGGTGCGCGGGTGGGGCGCGGCCATGGCGACCGACACCGCGTTCGCGCTCGGCCTGCTCGCCGTGGTCGGCCCGCCCTACCGGGACCGCCTTCGAGCCTTCCTGGTCATCGTCCTGGTGGTCGACGACCTGGTCTCGCTGGTCGTCATCGCGGTGGCGTACTCGAGCCAGGTCGACGTGATGCCGCTCCTGGTCGGCGTCCTGTTCCTCGGCGCTGTTCTGGTGCTCGTGAGGCTTCGCGTCGGCGGCACCTGGCTCGGCCTGGTGTTCGGCGTCGCGGCCTGGTTCGCGTTCCTGCAGTCCGGGGTGGACCCGCTCGTCGTCGGCCTGGCCCTGGGGCTGATGGCGTATGCATACCCCGCCGGACGCACCGCCCTGGAACGTGCCACCGACCTCTTCCGCTCCTTCCGCGAGCAGCCGACGCCGGAGCTGGCGCGATCAGCGCTGGCCGGTCTGCGCGGAGCCGTGTCGCCGAACGAGCGGCTGCAGACCGTCTACAGCCCGTGGGCGAACTACGTGATCGTGCCCATCTTCGCGCTGGCGAACGCGGGCATCGTCGTCAGTGCCGGGCTGCTCGCGGCCGTCCCGACCTCCCCGATCTTCATCGGGATCGTGTTCGGCTATGCGGTCGGCAAGCCCGCGGGCATCTTCCTCGGCACATACGCGGCGTCGAAGCTCAGCCGGGGCCGTCTGCGACCGACAGTCGGCTGGGCGTCGGTCGCCGGCAGCGGAACGATCGCGGGCGTCGGGTTCACCGTCGCCCTGCTCATCGCGTCCCTGGCATTCAGCGGGCGGCAGCTGGACGAGGCCAAGCTGGGCGTCCTCACCGCGGTGGTTCTCTCCAGCGGCGCGACCTGGCTTCTCTTCCGGATCACGCTGCGGCTGCCTCACCGGCTCAAGGTCAGGGCCCTGTTCGGGACGGCCGAGACGACCGTCGACCTGGCTGCCGACGTCGATCCAGATCGCGACCACGTTCGGGGCCCGCCCGACGCGCCGGTCATCCTGGTCGAGTACGGGGACTTCGAATGCCCCTACTGCGGACGCGCAGAGCCCGCCGTCCGCGAGCTGCTCGCCGAGCTGGGCGACGAGATCCTCTACGTGTGGCGTCACCTGCCACTGACGGACGTCCACCCGCACGCACAGATGGCGGCGGAGGCCGCCGAGGCGGCGGCCGCCCAGGGCGCGTTCTGGGAGATGCACGACCGCCTGCTCGATCGGCAGGACGCGCTGCGCGCGGCCGACCTGATCGGTAACGCGCGCGAGCTGGGCCTGGACGTCGAGCGGTTCCGGGATGACCTGCGCCAGCACCTGCATGCCGACCGCGTGGCGGAGGACGTCGACAGCGCCGACCTGAGTGGCGTGTCCGGCACCCCGACCTTCTTCGTGAACGGCCGGCGGCACTACGGTGCGTACGACATCGATGCGCTGAAGACGGCCGTCCGCGTGGCGGACGCGCGGGCGTCCCTCGGGCGATGACCTGCGGGTTCGGATCCCCGCCGCCGGCACCTTTTCGGGCACACGGTCCCCCCGCGGCACCCACCACCGCCCGAGCACTGCGATCATCTCCGCTAAGCTGCACCGAGCACGCTCGGTGGAGAGGACGGCGGTGCGGCTGCCCCAGCAGCCCACCAGCTTCGTGGGGAGGGCGGCGGAGCTGGACACCCTCGCAGCCCTGGTGCGGTCGTGCCGGCTCGTCACCGTGGCCGGCGCGGCCGGGATGGGCAAGACCCGCCTGGCCATCCAGCTGGCCGGCCGCTTCGTCGACGACACCGACGTCCAGTTCGTCGCCCTTGCGGGGCTGACCGATGGCCGCCTCGTCGCGCACGAGGTCGCTGACCGCCTCGGGCTCGCGGAGCGTCGTGGCGAGCCGGTCGAGCGTACGCTCGCCGAGCACATCGGGACTCGCCGGATGCTCCTCCTGCTGGACAACTGCGAGCACCTGATCGCCGACTGCGCGAGTCTGGTCGACGCGTTGCTCCGCGGCTGCCCCGAGCTGCGCGTCCTCGCTACCTCACTCCAGCCGCTGCGAGTGCCCGGCGAGGTCCTCTGGCGCATCGCCCCACTCACTCTGCCCGACCGCCACGGCGTCGAGGACAGCGAGGCCGTCCGCCTGTTCGAGGCGAGGGCCAGGCGCGTGAGGCCGGCGTTCACGGTCGACCCGGGCAATGCCGGTACCGTCGCAAACCTGTGCCGCCGCCTGGATGGCATCCCGCTGGCCATCGAGCTGGCGGCGGCACGCATGGAGACCCTGTCGGTGCAGGAAGTCCTCAGTCGGCTGGACGACCGCCTGCAGTTCCTCGGCGGCACCGACGACCGCGGCGCCGGCGACGCAGGCGACGGCGAGGCGCGCCACCGGACGCTGCAGGCCGCCCTCGACTGGGGCTACGAC
Organism: Terriglobales bacterium; assembly: GCA_035638495.1. GTDB lineage: Bacteria > Chloroflexota > Dormibacteria > Dormibacterales > Dormibacteraceae > CF-161. The sequence continues at coordinate 20,555 of DASQZW010000010.1, read as the reverse complement.
CTGCTGGATGACGCTGAGGGCCTGTTGTTCCGCCGGCTGTCGGTCTTCGCCGGCGCTTTCGAGCTCCGCACCGCCGAGTCGGTGTGCTCGGACGCCGGCCTTCGGGCGCAGGACGTCGGAGAGCTCGTCTTCAACCTGGTCGGCCGCTCCTTCCTCCAGCTCGCCCCTGGTGCCGGTTCGACGCGGTACCGGTTCCTGGAACCCGTGCGCCAGTACGGCGTCGAGCGCCTTGCGCGGAGCAGCGAGCAGCCCGCGTTCGCCGGGAGGCACGCCGCGTGGTTCCTCGCCCTGGCACAGCAGGCCGCGGAGGGGGAGCGTGGGCGCGACCAGAAGGGCTGGCTGGAACGCCTGGACGCGAACCGTGGCGATCTGCGCTCGGCGCTCGCGTGGTTCCGCGGCCATGACGTCGGGTCTGGGCTGGCCATGGCAACCGCGCTGTCGTGGTACTGGGTGACCCGCGGCCACTTCGCCGAGGGACGCAGCTGGCTCGAAAGCGGGCTGGCGGCCTCACCGCCCGACTCGGCCGGGCGCGCCCGCGGACTGGTGGCCGCCGCGAGGCTGAGCTTCTATCAGGGCGACTACGACGCCGCACGCCGCCTCTGCGAGTCCAGCCTCGACCTCCTCCACGACCCTGGCGAGGACGCCGACCGGGGCTGGGCCCTCACGATGCTGGGGTGGGTGCACGGCTATCAGGGCGAGCTGAAGCGCGGCGCGGAGCGGCTGGAGCAGGCCATCGGCGCGACCGATGACGAGCTCGTCCGGACGGAGGCCCTGGTCGGGCTCGGCGAGCTGCTGCTGCAGATGGGCGACCTGCCGCGAGCCAGAGCCAATTTCCAGGAGGTAGCACGGCTCGACCGCGGGCCGGAGGCGCCACGAGCCCGGGCCGCGATGTTCCTGGGCCTGAGCGCGCTGCTGGTGGGAGACGGTGCGACCGCGGAAGCGGAGCTGGCCCGGAGCCTGGACGTCTTCCAGCGCCTCGGAAACGGCTACGGGATCGCGGGAACGCTCGACGTCCTCGCCGGCCTCGCCCTGCGCAACGCCGATCCCGTGAGGGCGCTGCGCCTCACCGGCGCCGCCGACGGCCTGCGAGAATCGACCCGCTCGCAGCTCGCGCCGCGCTGGCGTGACATGGTGCACTCGACGGTCGTGGAGCCGGCCAACCGGGCCGCCGGCAAGCATGCTGCCGCCGCCTGGGCGGCCGGCCGGGAGATGACGTTCGACGAGGCGATCCGCTACGCGAGAGCCGGCCTGATCCACTCGTCTGCGCCACGGCCGGCCGGTCAGGTGCAGCCTGCCCTGACCTCTCGTGAGTGGGAGGTCGCCGAGCTCGTGGCCAGCGGGCTGACCAACCGGGAGATCGCCGAGCGGCTGGTGATCGCAGAGCGCACGGTCGAGGGCCACGTCGAACGCATCCGCGCGAAGCTCAACGTCCGCTCGCGCACTCAGATCGCCGGCAGGATCGCAAGGAAGCGCGCCTGAACAGCTCGGGCTGGCCTCGCTGAGGCGCAAGCACTCTCGCGTCGATACCCTGACGGACTGGTCAGCGTGGCTGGCCCTACGTCGATCCAGGGATTGGCCTCGACTCCCAACGGTGTTCAGCAGCCCAACAGCCGGCAGGGGTCCACGGAGGCCGAGCCCTGCCGCACCTCGAAGTGCAGGTGGGGCCCGGTCGAGAAGCCGGTCGAGCCCGACTCCCCACCGCCTGCCGCGCCCTACCACCTGGAGGGCAAGGGCGTCCTGCGCTTGCAGTGGCACCCCAATCGGCCTGCCCGAGGGAGCGCTCCGCCGGCCAATTGGCTGGTTTTTGTCAAACGTGAGGTAAGAATGTGAACAAGTATCGCTATAATCTTTTCTGTTACGTCCTGGTAAGCTATCCTCGAGGGCGGGACTAACAATTAACGCAATGGTTTGATGTCCCTCGGGGTGGCCGGCTGGCCGGCCCGAGCGCACCCCAGGTCGTGATCCAGCGAGACGGAAGGTGACGAGTAGCTATGAGCCCGGCCCGGCGCTGGGCCTGCCGGAGGGCGCGGTACCCGTGCCTGTCGGCGTGATCGGCTGCGGGTACTGGGGTCCACACCTGATCCGCAACCTGCACGAGATGGCCGAGGCCGAGCTCCTCGCCGTCTCCGACCTGCGAGCGGACCGGCTCGACCACGTGGCCGCGCGACACCCAGGTGTCCGGCTGTTCCCCGACTACCAGGAGCTCCTCGCCACCGGCGTCGAAGCCGTCGTGGTCGCCACGCCGATCCACACGCACTTCGCGGTCGCGCGCGATGCACTGCTGGCGGGCCGGCATGTGCTGGTCGAGAAGCCGCTGGCGGCGACCGTCTCGGAGGCGGCAGAACTGGTGCGTCTGGCGCGTCAGCGAGAGCTGGTGCTGATGGCCGGCCACACGTTCCTCTTCAATCCGGCCGTTCGCGAGCTGCGGAGGCGCGTGCAGGAAGGCGACCTGGGCCGGATCTACTACGGCGACGCGGCGCGGCTCAACCTGGGCCTGTTCCAGCGCCGCGCCAACGTCCTGTGGGACCTCGCCCCGCACGACATCTCGATCCTGATGCACGTCCTGGACGACACGCCCGCCGTGGTCAGCGCGCGGGGGAGCGCCTGCGTGTACGCGGGCGTGCACGACGTGTGCTACCTGGAGCTCCAGTTCCCCTCCGGGGCGAGCGCGCACATCCACGTCTCCTGGCTCGACCCCGACAAGGTGCGCCGACTCACGCTGGTGGGCGACCGCCGGATGGCCATCTTCGACGACGTCTCGTCGAGCACCAAGCTGCGCATCTACGACCGCGGCGTCGAGCGCCCCGAGGTCGACAACTACGGCGAGTTCGAGGTCGCCTACCGGCACGGTGAGATCGTCATCCCCTACATCACCTGGCGCGAGCCGCTGCGGCTCGAGTGCGAGCACTTCGTGGAGTGCGTGCGCAGCGGGCGCCGGCCGATCAGCGACGGCGAGCAGGGCCTCGCCGTGGTAGCCACGCTGGAGGCGGCGGAGCGTTCGCTCCACGGAGGCGGGCAGCGCGTGCGCGTGGAGTCGCCTTTCCCACTTCACGAGAGCATGGGGCGGCTCGCGGCGACGGCGCCGCACCGGAACGGCGATGGTTGATCGACGAGCTGCCTGTGGGTGTCTGGCCAGGGCCCTGGCCCTCGTCGTGGGTGGCACCCTGGTCGCGTGCGGAGGGACCGGACCTTCACCGCCGGCAGCCTCACCCGCGGAGCGGCTCGCTACGGCCGCACCGGCCCTTCCCTCACTGAAGGGGATCAATTACGACGGTCCTGCCAGCTCGAGCGGCGCGTGGCTGGGCACGAGATGGCTGCGTCCCGGCGTCGGCGGATGGGCCGCGGCGAGGCCCAGGCTCCAGGCCGACCTCGACTTCATCGCGTCTCATGGCCTGGGCCGCACCATCCGCGTCTTCATCGGCCTGGACCAGCTGATGGTGGGGGACCGGTCCACGGGCTTCGTCCGGTTCGACGGCGCGGCACTGCAGAACCTCGACCAGGCCCTGGACATGTTCGACGCGCACCAGCTGACCGTGATCGCGGTCGTTTTCGACCAGGAGGAGGTCGCCAGCCCCGGCAACTTCCACGTGGAGGCGCTCGACGGACGGCATCCGCAGATGCGCGCCGGCTACCTGACGGCGGTGGACCAGTTCTTTCACCGGTACGGCTCGCGCCGGACGGTGGCAGGATGGGACCTCTTCAACGAGGCCTACGGCAGCCTGGGCACCGAAGGCGGCCTGCCCCGTCCGCCGGCTCCTGACCCGGTCAGCCCCAACTATCCGGACGACACGGTGCACGCCTGGATCACGGACCTGTACCGGACCGCCAAGCGTGCCGCGCCCCAGGCATGGCTCACCGTCTCCGACACCACCGAGCTGTACTGGAAAGAACCGGCCGACCGGCAGAAGTACACCGGAGCGGTCGACTTCTACGACATCCACGTCTACGACGACCACCCTGGTGCCAGGGACTGGGCGCACACGCTCGATCGGCCCTACCTGCTCGGAGAGGTCGGCGGTGACATCGATCACGGGTTCAAGGACCAGTCGGTCAACTCGCGGGTGGTCGCCTTCTGGTTGTCGCATGCGCGCGACCTGGGGATCACCGCCGTCCTCGCCCACTCGGCGGACGGCTCCGTGTACTCGCTCAGCTCGGGCACGCTGACCGCCACGGGCCGCGCGATCGAGGCGGCGCGATGACGCTGGTCGAGCTGCCCCGAATCGATCCCGCGTGGGCCGACCTGGTCGCGAATGCTTCCGAGGCGACGGCCTTCCATCACCCCGCATGGAGCAGGGTCCTGTCGGACGCCTACGGCTTCTCGACGGTCGCGCTGGCCGAACCGGGACTCGCGGCCGGCGTGCTCCTGGCGCGAGTGCCCCGCCTCCGCGGCCGCGCGTGGGTCTCGCTCCCGTTCTCCGACCACTGCCCGCCGCTGGCGCGCGACGCGGCCAGCCTGCAGCGACTCGCTGACGGCCTCGGCGACTGGGCAGCCCGGGAGGGCGCCGCCGTGGAGGTGCGCGGCAGCCTGCCGTCGGGAGCGTGGACCGAGACGCCGATCGGCGTCCGCTACGTCCTGTCCCTGTCCGATGACCTGGAGGGCCTTCGGATGGGTCTCAGCGAGACGCACCGGCGCTGGCTCCGTCAGGGTGAGCGCGCCGGCCTCGAAGTCCGGTTCGGCCGGTCCGCGGAGGACCTCGCCGATTTCTACCGCCTCCACGTCGCCACCCGGCGCCGGCAGGGCGTTCCCGTGCAGCCGCGACAGTTCTTCGACGCGGTCCGGCGAAACCTGCTCTCCCCCGGGCACGGCGTCGTGGCGCTGGTGTCCCCACGCGGGGGGACGCCGGTTGCCGCCGCGGTGGTATTCGCCTGGAACGGGACGGCGATCGGCAAGTACCAGGCCTCCGATCCAGGCTCCTGGAACCTCCGGCCCAACCACCTCCTGTACTGGGCGGTCATCCGGTGGGCGCGTGAGGCCGGCTGCGCCCGGTTCGACTTCGGAAGGACCGAGGCGCGGCATGCGGGCCTCCAGCAGTGGAAGGCCGGATGGGGCGCCGAGGCGATCCCGCTGTCGTACGCGCACATTGGAGCCGGTGCCGCCACCGGCGACCGCGGCGCGCTGAGCGCGGCGCTGGGCCACGTCATCCGGCGCTCTCCCGCGATCGTGTGCCGGAGTCTTGGCGCGCTGCTCTACCGGTACGCGGCATGACCGGTCTCTACGCGGCCAACCACCCGGCGCGCTTCTGGCGCCTGGTGACGCCCGAGGCCGGGCCTGCGGAGTGGGACGCCGCTATCGGGAGCGCCGCGGCGGCGCTCCCGTACCTGGCGCGCGCAGCCGGCGACGACGTCGAGCGGCTGCTCGAAGCGACGCTCGGCGAGGGCCAGTTCGGGCGCCGGCGCTTCCGGCTGTCCCGCGCGCGGCGCGCTTACTACCTGCTCAAGCCGCTGCTCCCGAGGTCGCTGGTCCTCCGCGGCCGGCGCCGCGCCCGGGCGCTCGCCCAGCGAACCTTCCCGCTCGGCTGGCCGATCGAGGACCGGTACCGGCGCTTCCTCTGGGACGCCGCCGCCGGAGTGCTGGCGCTGCATGGATTGAACGAGGCGCCGTTCATCTGGTTCTGGCCGAACGGCGCCGCGTATGCCCTGGTCCTGACTCACGACGTCGAGACCGGCGAGGGGCAGCGCTTCGTCTCCCAGGTGGCGGACCTTGAGCAGCGCCTCGGACTGCGCTCCTCCTTCAACTTCGTCGCGGAGCGCTACCCGCTCGACCACGGGTTGATCGAGGACCTGATGGTGCGGGGCTTCGAGGTCGGCGTGCACGGCAGGCGCCACGACGGTCGCGAGATGCGGTCCCGGCGCGTCTTCGACCGGCAGGCCCGCCACCTCAACCGGCATCTGCGACGGCTGGGCGCGGTCGGCTTCCGGTCGCCGCTGACGCACCGCCATCCAGAGTGGATGCAGGCGCTGGAGGTCGAGTACGACGCGTCGTTCTTCGACTCCGACCCGTTCGAGCCCATGCCGGGCGGGACGATGAGCCTCTGGCCGTTCATCATCGGCCGCTTCATCGAGCTGCCGTACACGCTCGCCCAGGACTTCACGCTGCTGGAGGTCCTGGGCGAGCCTGGGCCGCGGCTCTGGCTGGAGAAGATCGCGTATCTCCGCCGCTACTGCGGGATGGCGCTTCTGAACGCGCACCCCGACTACCTGAGAGAGAGCCGGCACCGGCGCGCGTACGCCGACTTCCTGGAGGCCGCGGTCCGCGATGGCTGCGGCTGGCACGCGCTGCCCAGGGAGGTCGCGCGCTGGTGGCGCCGCCGGGCCGAGGCCGAATCGGTCGCCACCCTGCCCGGCGCGCGCGCCGGGCGGGTGTATCGCGATGCGGCCGGCGAGGCAGGGGTGGTCCCGTGACGGCGACCTCGAGGAGGAGTCCCATGTCCGAATCCATGCTCACGCCGGCCGCGAGCGGAAGCCGTTGGCGCGCCGCAGGCCTGTGGTGGAAGCGGCCCTTCGACCTGGTGCTCGGCAGCATCGCCCTGCTGGTCGCCCTGCCGCTCATCTGCTGCCTGGGCGTCGCGGTCACGCTCGAGGACGGCGGCCCCGCGCTGTTCGAGCAGGACCGGGTCGGCCGGCGCGGCCGGTGCTTCCGTATGTGGAAGCTGCGCACGATGCGGCCGGAGTGCGAGCAGGACACGCACCAGAGGAGCGCCGCGAACTGGTTTGCCGGCACAGCCGTCGGAGACCGCTACAAGACGCTTGCCGATCCGCGCGTCACCCGCGTCGGACGACTGCTGCGGCGGTTCGACCTCGACGAGCTGCCGCAGCTGTTCAACGTGGTCCGCGGTGACATGAGCCTCGTCGGGCCGCGACCCGCGATCCCCTACGAACTCGCGCACTACGAGCCGGTCTATTACCGGCGGCTCAGCGTCGCGCCCGGCATGACCGGTCTCTGGCAGGTGAGCGACCGCGACCGCCTGTCGGCCGCCGAGATGATGGCGCTGGACCTGCGCTATGTCGACCACGTCTCGCCCTGGCTGGACCTCCGCGTCATGGCCCGGACGGTGCCGGCGCTGGTGGCGGCGGCGAGGAGGGGCTGAGCCATGCAGGCATCAACCGTCTCGACCGTCGGGCGCGCCCTCCGTCACTGGCACTGGCTCGTCTGGCTGACCGCGCTGCTCGCGGGCGCGCTGGCGTTCGGCGCGACCTTCGTCCGCCCGCCGGTGTACGAGGCGAGCGCTCTGCTCTCCATCGACGAGAGCACGTCCCAGTCTCAGGGCTTCGACGTGGCCATGCAGGCGGACCAGTTCCTGGCCCAGCGGTTCATCTCGCTGGGCACCAGCCGCGACGTACTGCGGGCGGTCTGCGGGAAGGAGGGCGCGGGCTGCGACCCGGTTGCCCTGGGCCACCAGGTCCGGGTGACCACGCCGAGGGCGACGGCGCAGCTGCAGATCATCGCCGACGCGTCCTCGCCGCAGGTCGCCACGCGGCTGGCGAACGAGACCGCCGACGCCCTGATCGCGGCCAACCGCACCCAGGTCGACGACCAGCTGGTTCCGCAGCGCACGCTGCTCGAAGGGCAGCTGAAGCAGGTCAACGACCAGATCGCGCTGCAGCTCCAGCAGACGGCGGCGGTGGAGGCGGCCGGCCGCACCGACGCCGCCGGCCTCCAGCAGCTGAGCTTCCTGCAGACGCAGTACTCGAGCACCTACCAGCGGCTGCAGGAGCTGAACGTGCAGATCGCGCAGCGAGGAGGCGTGCTGACCGTGGAGCAGCGGGCGACGCCGCCCACCGCCCCGGTCGACCCCGACCCGGTGCGCTACGTCCTGGTCGGAGTGGCCGGTGGGCTGGTAGCGGGGCTGCTCGCGGCGCTGGTGGCCGAGCGCCTGCGGAAGCGGATCGGGCACGCGTCGGAGCTGGCCGAGGCCACCGGCACCGAGGTTGTGGTCGACCTGAGCCGGGGTGGAGCGCGCGGTCGGGGGGCGCCGTACGGGTTCCTGGCCCGCATCGGCCGGGGAGGGTCGGCCGGCCAGCCCCGGGCGCTGCTGCTGGTCGCGTCGACCGACCGCGACAGCGTCGACGACGTCGGCATCCAGCTCGCGGAGGCGATCGCCGCCGGCAACCGGCGGGTGCTCGTGCTGCCCGCACACGATGCTCCGGCGATCGTCGTGGCCACCGCCGACGCCGACGCGGACGCCGGCGCCGGCTCGTCGGAGGACATCGACCTGGCCATCCACTGTTCGCTGCCGCCCATGGAGGACACGGGCGCGCTCGATCGCTCGAGGCCCGCGCTCGATCGGGCTGTCGTGGTTGCGACGCGGGGACAGACGAAGTTCGACGAGGCGCGCCGGACCGCCAACCTGCTGCGGGCCGTCGGTATCCAGGTGGCGGCCGCCCTGCTCCTCCCGCAGCGGCTGGAGCGGCCGGCGGCAGCTCGTGAGCACCGCCTGCGCATCGAGCAGACGCCCACGGCCGAGGCGGCGGCCGAGTGAGCCGGGAGACCGGGGTCCCCACGCTCGCGATCGCCTGGGCGGACGGCCAGCCGAGGACCGACGCGCTCGCACGGGCCCTGGACGGTGAGGCCGTCTTCGTGACCAGCGGCCTGACCCGGCGGCCGGCCACGGCGCCGCTCCGCTACGCCAGTGCGGCGGTGCGCACCTGGCAGCTGCTGGACCGGCGCCGGCCAGTACGTGTCGTGGCGGTCGCGCCTCCGGTCGTGGCGCCGATCGTAGCGGCGCTCTGGTGCTGGGCGCACCGCCGGGCGCTGGTGGTCGACTGCCACACCGGCACCTTCCACTCGCGCCGCTGGGCATGGGCGCGGCCGCTGTTCCGGCTGCTCCTGCCGCGCTGCCGCGCCGTGCTGGTCCACACCCACGAGGCGCTGGCGCTGGTCACCGATTGGGGCGCGCCCGGCCTGCTCCTTCCCGACGATCTGCCGGATCCGGTGCCGGAGCCCACGAGCCATAGGGCAGCGGCCACGGTCCTCGTGGCCGGCAGCCTGGACGACAACGAGCCCGTCGCCGAGACGTTCGCGGCTGCCGCCCTGGCACCGGACCTCTGCTTCCGCGTCACCGGCGATCCGGACCGGCTGCCGGCGAGCCTGCGAGTGGCGGCACCGGCCAACGTCGTGCTCACCGGCTACCTCCCCAACCCCGCCTTCCTCGCCGAGATGGCCTCGGCCTGGGTGGTGGCCGCGCTCAGCACGGACCCCCACATCATGAACCGGGCGGCGTTCGAGGCCGTGGGACTGGGCCGCCCCCTCGTGCTCTCGGACTTCGAGGGGCTGCGCGCTCGGTTCGGGCCAGCGGCGCTGTTCACCCCGAACCGGCCCCCAGCCATGGCGCTCGCCATCCGGCAGGCCCTGGGTGACGCCCACCGACTCGCGATGCGCAGCCGTGCGCTCGCGGTCGAGCTGCGCCGGCAGCGAGCGGCCGGCATGGATCGCCTGCGCGCGCTGCTGGCGTCGACCGCCGAGGCCGGAGTGCCCGCGAGGATCCTGCGGATCACGCTGCACCCGTTCCCGGCGGACTCCATCGTGCGCCGCGACGTGCTCGAACTGGCCCGCCGCGGGCTCCACGTGGACGTCGTCTGCGCCGAGGGTCCGGCCGGTGGCGAGCCGGCGCCTCCGGGCGTCCAGGTCCACCGCATCCCGATCCGCCACCGCCGCGGCAACGCCCTCCGATATCCCTTCGAGTACGGCGCGTTCTTCCTGGCCGCGCTGGCGCTGGCCAGCGCCCTCGGGCTGCGCCGCCGCTATGCGGTGGTGCAGGTGGACAACCTGCCCGACCCGCTGGTCTTCGCGGCGATCGTGCCGCGGCTGCGGGGCGCGCGCGTGGTCCTCACCCTCTACGAGCTGACGCCCGAGATGGTCGCGGCCCGGTTCGGAGGTCGGGTCGGCCGCGTCCTGGTCCGCACGGCCCGCCTGCTGGAGGCGGCCGCCACGCGGTGGGCAGACCATGTGATCGTCGTCAGCCGGCCGTGCCTGCGCGCGCTGGAGGGGAGGGGACTGGCAGGGCCGCGGACGTCGGTCGTCCTCAACACGACGCCGTGGGACGCGGACCGTCCGCCGGCGGCGCCGGGGCGCGCGGCGTCGTGGACGCTGGTCGCGCACACGACGCTGGTCGAGCGCTACGGCGTGCACGTGGCGATCCGCGCGATGGCGCACCTCGCGGCCGAATGGCCACGGCTGACGCTGCGGGTCGTGGGCGACGGCGAGCAGCGCTCCGAGCTCGTCCGGCTTGCGCACCAGGCTGGCGTGGCGGACCGCGTCGAGTTCACGGGGATGCTGCCATGGAGCGACACACTCGCCGAGGTCAGCCGGGCTCGCCTGGGCATCGTGCCGGTCCTCGCCGACGGCTATGGCGAGCTGCTGCTGCCCACCAAGCTGCTCGAGCTCGCCTGGCTCGGCGTCCCGGCGGTCTGCTCGCGGCTGCCCGCCATGGAGGCGTACTTCCCGCCCGACGCGGTGGCTTACGTGAGACCGGGCGACGCCGGGGACCTGGCGGCGCAGGTCGACGCGCTGCTCCGGCGCCCAGCCGAGGCCGAGGCTCGGGCCGCGCGCGCGTCGGAGATCGCCCGCGGGCTGGCGTGGGAGCGGGTCAGGCCCGAGTACCTGGCCGCGCTCGGCCTCCGGCACGCGGAGGCCGCCACGTGTCCGCGCTGAGCCCGGCCATTGCGATCGGCGCGGCGGGCGCGCTCGGGCTGCTCATCCTGGCGCTGCAGAGGCCGGCGCTGGCCTGCGCCGTGCTGGCCGCCGCCATCCCGCTCACCGCCGGCATGGCACGGGGCGCCGCCCTGCCGCTGCTCCGGGTGAACGAGGCGCTGCTGCTCGTCGTCTTCGCCGGCTTCCTGCTGCACCGGCTCACTCGGCGGCGGCCACTCGCGTTCACCGGGCTGGACGTGGTCGTGCTTGCCTTCTGCCTGGTCAGCGTGGCGGTTCCGTGGGCGGTGATCCTGCTCTCGCACGCCGGGGCGGACCAGAGCGACTGGCTCGTGATCCTGGGGCCGGTCCAGTACCTCCTCGTCTATCTCCTGCTCTCGCGCACCGAGTTCGCTGCCGGCGACCTGCGGCTGTTCTTCAACGTCTGCATGCTGGTGAGCATCCCGGTGGCCGCCGTCGCGGTCGCCCAGGCGCTCGACCTCGGTCCGACGCGCGGACTCGTGAACGGCTACTTCCCGACGGCTCCGCTGCCCACCTGGGACACGACGTACCGGCCCTCCTCCCTGCTCGGCCACTACAGCGCGCTCGGGGCGTTCGGCCTCCTCAACTTCCTGCTCGCCCTCGCCCTCTCGGCCACGCGGCACCCCGGCTTCTCGCAGCGATGGCTGACCGTCGTGATGGGCGCCAACCTCCTGTCGGTGGTCGTGAGCCAGACCTACGCGCCGGCCGTGGCGCTGGTCCTCGGCGCGGCGGTGGTCCTCCTGGGGGCTGGCCGCATCCCCTGGCGGCAGGCGGCGGCCGCGCCCCCGGTACTGGCGGTCGCGGGCTTCGTGTTCTGGCCGTCCATCAGCGGGCGCATCGCTTCGCAGCTCTCGGCCTCGGGCGGTTCCGGTCTGCCTGACAGCCTGCAGACCCGGATCGACTACTGGCAAAGCTTCTTCGTGCCCGCGCTGCTGCGCCACGGGCCGTGGCTCGGCACCGGGACGCTGATGCCGCCCGAGGTGCCTCGGCCGCTCGTGGACTTCGTCGACAACGGCTACCTCTGGCAGCTCTTTCGAGCGGGCGCGCCGGGCCTCCTGGCGCTGATCGCGATGCTGGCCGCCGTCGCCGCCGGGGGCTGGGCCGCGCGAAGGAGCGACGACCCCTCGCGACGCGTCATCGGCCTCGCCTGCGCGGGCGCCGTGGTGAGCGTGGTCCTGATGGACATCACATCCGAGTACCTGACGTTCACCGCCGTGAGCCAGGAGTTCTGGATGCTGGTCGGCCTGCTGGCCGGCTTCGCCGTCGCCGGCCGAGCGCCGGGCACGGCTCACCTCGCCGAGGTCCGGTCCAGCGGCGCCTGGCCGGCGTGGCAAGAGGCCACCACGGCCGCCGGCCGGCGCGCGGTCACCGCGGCAGCGCGCCTGGCCGCCCCCGGCGGCCTGCTCCGCTCGTCGGCGCTGCTGACGGCCGGGAACGCTGCGGCGCGGTTCCTCAGCCTCCTGTTCTCGGTCGCCGCGGCGCGATTCCTGGCGCCCGCCGGCTATGGCCTGCTGGCCTACGCGCTCGTGATCGCCAATGTGGGCTCGATCCTCATCATGAACGCCCCCCTGGGCCTGACGCGGTTCCTCTCGCTGCACCGCGACGAGCCCCGAGAGCGGGACGCCTACTTCACGAACGGGATGTCCGTGATCGCCGGCATCACCGCCGCAAGCCTGATCCTGATGGTGCCGGTCGCCGTGCTCGCGGGGCTGAGCGGCTGGCTCCTCCCCGCGCTGCTGGCGAACCTGGTCGGCACCGCGGTCCTGCAGACGTACCTGCAGGTCGAGTGCGGGCTGGAGCGCTTCCGGCTGATGGTCGGCTTCTGGGCCGTCGCCAACCTCCTCCAGCTCGTCGCGGCACTGGCGGCGGGCCTCGCGGGCTACCGCGTCCCGGCGGTGTTCCTGGCCATCTACGGGCTCTCGAGCGTCGCGGCGCTCGCCGTCGTCCTGCCGCTGGCGCCGGTCCCGCTCCGGTTCCGGCGCGGGACACTGAGCTGGGAGCGCGTGCGCACCGTGGCGCGGTTCACGGCGCCGCTCGTCCTGATGAACGCGTTCGCGACCGTCTGGCTGGGCGCGGACGTGGTGCTGGTCGAGCGTCTGGTGTCGCCGGCCGCGGCCGGCCGCTATGCCGCCGCCAAGATCGTCGTCAACGGCTTCGCGATCGTGTCCTGGGCGATCTCCAGCGCCGTGCTGCCACGGGCCAGCCGGCTGACCGGCCCACCGCTTCGCGCTCAGCTGCTGCGCGCGCTCGGGCTGACGGCGTCGGCGGTCGTGCCGCTCCTCCTGGTGCTCTCGGTGCTGGCCCTGCCGCTCCTCGGGCTCGTCTTCGGGCAGCGCTTCGCCGTGGCCGGGACGCCCCTCAGCCTGCTCGCCGCGGGCATGGCCGTATACGCCTTCTACTCGGTGATCGAGAGCGTCTGGCTGGGCCTCGGCCGCCCGAACGTGGCGGCGGCGGCCAGGGGAGCCGGGATGGCCGGCGTCGTGGTCGCGGGTCTGCTGCTCGTGCCGGCGATGGGCACGACCGGGGCCGCCCTGGCCTTCGGCATCGGGTCGGCCGCCCAGCTCGCCGTACTCACGGTGGTGACGGTCCGCAGCCCGCAGCTCCGCCCGGGTGGCGGCGGCTCGAGGAGGACGTTCAGCGGGGGGTTCGAGGGGTCGCGGCTCAGGACCTACCTGGAGCTCCTGCGCCACCAGCGGCGCAGTCCGGACTTCGCGCGCCGGGCGTGTGAGGAGTTCCGGCACGCCACCGAGGTCTTCGCCGCCCACGGCCGGAGAAGCCTCGAGGGCGCCCGGGTGCTCGACGTCGGGTGCGGCCAGCGGTTCGCGCTGACGCTGCTCTTCAACAGCGTGGGCGCGAGGGCGACGGGCATCGACCTGGACCACGTCACGCCAGCCCCCGGTCCCCGTGCGCTGCTCGAGACGTGGCGCCGCAACGGCTTCGAGCGGGCGCTCAAGACTGCTGTGCGTCACGTCCTGTTCGACCGGGGGTACTACCGGGCGCTGGCCGGCGCCCTCGGCCGTCCGCTGCGGTGGGACGGGCTGGACCTGAGGGCCATGGACGCCTGCCGTCTCGAGCTTCCCGACCGGACCTTCGACCTGGTCGCCTCGACCAGTGTCTACGAGCACCTCTACGACGTCGAGGCCGCCACCCGCGAAATGGCGCGGGTGCTCAGGCCAGGCGGCGTCGCGTTCGTGATGATCTGCCCGTTCCCGGGCATGCCTGGCGGCCATCACTACGAGTGGGGCGACCCGGACGAGGACGTGTCGCGCACGGTGCCGCCGTGGGACCACCTGCGCGACAACCGCTACCCGACGCCGGCCTACCTCAACCGGCTGCGCCGACAGGAGTACCTCGAAGCGTTCGGCCGGCACCTCGAGGTCGTGGACGTCGTGCCCCGCCTCCACTCGGACCGCTACCTCACGCGCGAGATCGAGCGGGAGCTCGCCGCTTACGCCCGCCGGGACCTGCTCACGAGCTCGCTCCTCGTCGTCCTGCGCCGGCCGGCGAACGGCTCCGAGGACGTGCACGACGAGGAGGTTCCGCGGCTCGAGCCGGCGCCGGTGGGCCCGCCGTTCCTCCTGGTGGCCGACGAGCTGGGCCCGACGGCGGACGAGGCGTACGAGCGCTTCGTGCGTGCCATGGCCCCCGGCCTGGGTGCCCGGCGCAACACGGTGCTCCACGACCTGGGCGGCCATCGCTGGGACGGACCCGCGCCGGCGCGCGCCGTCGGCCGAGCGTGGCGGATGCTGCGCGCCGCAGCCAGGCCGGAGCTGCGCTCTGGCCGGCCTGCCGCCGTGATCTACGCGTCACGGTCCGCGGTGACCGTCCCGGCGCTGCTGCGGGCGCGGCTGCTGAAGCTCGTCTGTGACTGCCCGGTCGCGCTGATCGGCCTGGAGGCGGCAGCCGGCCGGCGGCCCGGCCGGCCGGCACTGCGCCTGCTCGGCCCCGACCTCTTGCTGGTCCCGACCGAACGCGAACGCGACGCGGGCCGGGCCGCCGGCATCTTCACCGAGACGGTGTGCGGCGGCGTGGACCTCGAGCGCTTCCGGCCGCCGCGGCGGGGCACCTTCGACGCGCTCGCCGGGCGCCTGGCGGCGGCGATCGAGGAGGTGGAGCTGGACCACCGCGCGCCCGCCGCCCGGGCCCGCGTGCTCGTTGCACGCGTGGAGCGGCTCGCCCGCGACTGGCGGCACCTGCCGCGCCGGGTCGTATGGGCCGGTCGCCCCGGCTACCGGACGCAGCGGACCTCCACCGCCGCGATCGTCCCCGTCGACGAACCGGCGCCAGGGCCGCCCGGGACCACGTCCACCCGGGGGGCCACCGTCGGGGTCCTCGTGCCGGCCGGGCGGCCGTCGCCAGTGGTGGCGGCCGCCGACCTGCTCGGGCTTCGAGTCGAGCAGTTCGACCAGGGCGCGGCCGAGCGCCTGATCGATCGCGCCATCGTCGATGGCTGGGGGCTGGTGGCGGTGCCGGCCGACGCGCTGGAGGAGCTGTCGCGGTCGGCCGGCGCGCTGGGCGCCTATGTCGGTCGCGGCGGCACCGTGCTGCTCCACGGTCTGGACGAGCGGTCGAACGGCGCGCTGGATCAGTTGGGCGGGGTGATCGGTGAGCACCTGCCGGCGGTGGCCGGAGCGCCGTCAGGCAGGCGACTGCTGATTCCGGCCGAGCGGGCCGAGTTCGGGGGGCCGCTCGCGGGGACCGCGCTGGAGTCCCGGTGTGGCGAACACGCCCTGGAGCCGTGTGACCCCGCGGACGTGCTCGCGTGGGCGGAGACGGGCGGAGAGCGCCGGCCGGTCGTCGTCGAGCGCCGCGCCGGGCGGGGACGGATCGTCCTCGATGCGCTGCGCATGGCGGATCCCGCGGTACCCGCCGACGTGCTCTCGTCCGGACGGTCGCACGCCCTGGTGGTGCCCCTGCTGCTGCACCGCCAGGTGTACGGATCGGCCGCCTGGCATGCGCCGCAGCCCGTGGCCAACTTCACCATCGACGACCCTGCACTGCGGAGCGGCTCGCTCGGTCTTCGCTACGACCTCCTGGCCCTGCAGGCTCGGGACCACCGCTTCCACGTGACCATCGCGACGGTGCCGCGGGAGCTGCCGCTGGCGGACGACGTCGCCGTCCGCCGGCTGCGATCGCATCCCGATCTGCTCTCCGCCTGCTATCACGGCTGCAACCACGATGGGTACGAGTTCTACCTGGCGGCGGGGGCGCGAACGCGCCACCACCCGCGGCCGCTCGCAGAGCAGCGTGCCGCGCTGGGGCGGGCAGTCGAGCGCGGACTCGTGTTCGAGGCGGGCACCGGCTGCCGTCTCGACCGCGTGATGGTGTTTCCGTACGGCGTCGGGCCGGCGCGCCTCTTCCCCGACCTTCGGCGGCTCGGCTTCCTGGCCACGTGCAACTACTGGGACAAATACCCGCTGGAGGCGACCGTGCCCGACCGGCAGGACCTGGGTCTCCGCCCCGCCGACCTCGCATGGGAGGGATTCCCGCTCCTCTGGCGGCGCGGCATCGAAGACCGCGGCTTCCTGCTCGACCTGCTGCTGGGCCGGCCGTCGCTCAGCTTCGCCCACCGTCGAGCGCTCGGCAGCGATTTCCTGCCGTTCGTGGATCGGGCACGAGCCATCAACCGGGCCGCTCGCGGAGGCGTGGTGTGGTGCGGCCTCGAACAGGTGGCGCGTCACGCGCACCTGCACCGGAAGACCTCCGGCGCCGGTTGGGAGGTGCTCATGACCGGCGACGAGGCGTGTCTGCACAACCCCGATCCCTCTCCGAGGACGTGCACGGTCATCCGGCCGGACCTCCCGGTCCGCGGGCGGCTGGAGACCTCGCAGGCACAGGGCGGCGGGCGGCTCGAGGTCATGATCCCCGCCGGCGGCACCTGCGTCGTGCGCGTGGCGCTGGTCGGGGCGGCCCCGCCGCTGACCTCCGGCCCGGGCGGGTGCTCGATATTCACGGAGAGCAGAGCATGATCCCGATCTCCCGCCCGACGTTCGGACCCGACGAGGAGCAGGCCGTCGTGGACGTGATGCGCTCGGGGCAGTTCGCCCAGGGCGAGCGGGTGCTGGCCTTCGAGCGGGCCTTCGCGGCGGCGACCGGGGCACGGTCCGCGGTGGCCACCTCGAGCGGGACGACCGCGCTGTTCCTGGCCCTCCTCGCCCACGGCGTCGGTCCCGGAGACGAGGTCATCACCAGTACGCTGACCTTCATCGCGACCGCGAACGCCATCTGCCAGACGGGCGCGACGCCCGTGTTCGCCGATGTCGACGACACGCTGAACATGAGCGTCGAGACGGTCGCGCCGCTCATCGGGCCGCACACCAGGGTGGTGGTGCCGGTGCACCTGCACGGCAACCCGTGCGACGTCGCCGGCCTCGGAGAGCTGGCGTCGCGGCACGGGCTCGCGATGGTCCAGGACGCGTGCCAGGCGGTCGGCGCCGACGTCGCCGGCCGGCCGCTCGGCGCCTTCGGTACCGCGGTCTACTCCTTCTACGCAACGAAGAACCTGACGACCGGCGAGGGTGGCATGGTGACCACGAACGACCCGGTCGTGGCGGCGCTGTGCGCCGCGCTCCGCCACCAGTCCCATTCCTGCCGCGAGTACGTGCACGACCGCATCGGCTACAACTTCCGCATGACCGAGCTCCAGGCGGCGATCGGCCTGGTCCAACTCGGCAAGCTGCAGGCCATCACGAGCCGCCGACGGCGCGTCGCCTTCCACTACGACGGGATCGTGCCGCAGGGCCGGTTCGCCCGCCCGGGGACGCGCGCCGGGGCGGGTCACGTCTTCCACCAGTACACGCTGAGATTGCCGGTCGGCTGCGCGCCGGAACGGGACCAGGTCCGCGAGGCGCTGGCCGGTGCGGGCATCGCGACCGGGGTGTACTACCCGGTGCCCGTCCACCGCCAGCCCGCGTACCTGCGATACGCCGGTTCCTGCTGCGCGAATGCCGAGCGAGCATCGGAGGACATGCTGTCCATCCCCGTCCACCACGCACTGACCGACGCGGAGGTGGAGGCGGTGGCGCGCGCGTTGGCCGCGCTGTAGCGGCCCGCGCCGCGCGATACGGTGCGGGCCTCACGCCCGTGTGATCGGGCACGGCCCGCTCGTACCGCTCCTGCTATGGCGATCGTGTATCGACGTGCTGACTGAGCGCTAACACATTCGTAAGGTCTTGACGGCCTGGCTGTGATAGAGTCGCCTGCTGATCAGTTATCTGTGAGAGGTCAAAACATGCCCAGGACAACATCGAACGGCTCGACGGCACGGCGGCGTCGACGCGGCGTGGCTCCGGCGCCCAACACGCGGCTGGTTGTCACCCAGATCACTCAGCTGGTGGCGGCGAACGAGACGCTCCAGCGCGAGAATCGTGAGCTGACCGACGAGAACCAGCGCCTGCGCAGCGAGCTGACGCAGATCGGTTCGGCGCTCGGGAGCCTGACGGGCGCACGGCGCGGACGGGGCCGGCGCGGCGCGGCTGCCGATGCCCTCACATTGCCAGAGGTGAAGCCTCGCCGCCAGCGGAGGCCGATCACCGACCCGGAAGTACTGGCTCGGCGCAACGCGGCGCTCGCCAAGGCTCGAGCGGCGCGCGCGGAGAAGCTCGCGGCTGCGAAGGCGGGAGCGGTCGACTAACAGACCGCGCCACGACCCGGTTCGAGGCGGGCAGGGAGCGGCAGCGCGCCGGCCGATCACGGTCGCCGCAGCGCCGGGATCACGTCGCCTGCGAGCCGCCGAATGCTCAGAGCTCAGCCAGGCGGGCGCTGTTGGGCTGGCCGGGGAGGTAGGTCACCTGCACGTCGGTCCCCACCCGTAAGCGTTGGTGCTGGGCCCCGTTGATCGGGACCAACGTCGTGACGAAGCGGCCGTCGTTGTGGTACTGCAGCTTGGCCCAGTACGACGCGCACAGGGAGTCGGAGTCCAGGCCCGACACCGTTGCCTTCGCCGTCCGGCCTCCCGACCGCAGTCGCTGGCGATGCTCCGCCTCCCGAGCGAGCGGCACCCACGCCACGGCCGCGCCCAGGATCACGCACACGACAACCCAGAACAGGACGTCACCGGCGAACACAGCATCATCGTACGGTCCGGTACTGGCTTGGGCGTATCTTCGCGGGCGCGCCCCTCTGGAAGGGAACCTCCAGGGACGGCCCGGACGTTTGCTGAGTTGATCGCGGCGAGCGCGCCCGTGGGGCCCTCGCGCCGCAGCACGGTGATAACGGACCGCCGGCGATGTCCGTTGGAGGTGACATGGGGTGTCGGAGTCGTCTGCTGGTCGTAGCGCTGACGACCCTGGCCGTCGGATGTGGTCAGCAGCCGGCGTTGCCGGCCGCGCCTGTGCCTTCGCGTGCAGCCACGGTGACGCCAACGCCTCTTCCGAAACGCGCGCTGGTGGCGATCGCGGACGACACGGCACTGCATCTGGTGGACCTGCGCGGCCAGGAGGTCGCGAAGACCGCGCTGTCTGGCGGCCAGCCAGTCGGGGCCGCGGGCGATTTCGCCGCATTCGTGGACGGCACGAGCCTGAAGGCACTCCACGCCGATGGAACCATCACCACTCTTGGCAGCCTGCCCGGCTACCTATCCAGCTCGGTCGCCGTGAGTCCGGACGGCCGGCAGTGGCTCTGGGCGACGACTACCATCACCTCGCCCATCAGCAGCACTGTCCTGCTCTCGTCAGCCGGGCGGCCGGACCGCACGGTGGCTCAACACTCGGGAGCCACCGACCACCGGGCACTGTATCCCTTTCGCTGGACGCCGGCCGGGCCCGTCTACTCGAGCGGACCATCGGGCATCGGCGGGTACATCCTGTTCCGAATGGCCTACAGCCCGAGCTGGCTGGTGGACCCCAACACCGCACAGCCCGCCCAACTGCTCGGCGGCAAGTGTGCGGCGGCGGACGTCGCCGTGGACAGCACCGTCGCGTGCTTCGACGCCACCGCTGTCCCGGTCGCGCTGGTGATCACTCGACCGGATGGGACGACGGTACGGACCCCCCTCCCGGGGCCACAGTTCGCACAGTACGGCGCGGCTTCTTTTCGGCCCGGCGCCTCCCCGATCACCATCGTCGTGGCAGGCTCGCCCGCGATTGGCGGCCCGCAGGAGCAGTATGAGGTCGACGTAGTTGACGTGGCGACCGGCGCCAGGCGGCGGTGGGTGCAGTCAGGTCTGCGCCCAGGGGACGGCTCCTGGGCCTGGCTCCCGGACGGCTCGCTGATTGCATACCGGCCGTCCAACGCCGGCGGCGGCGATCCCGGTGTCTTCGTGCTCGCTCCGGATGGCAGCACCACCAGGGTGTTCGGGTCGGGCTGGCCGGTCGGCGTCATCGAGGTGTGACGCAGCTCAACGAGCGAGCCCCGTCTGTCGTTGGCGGCCGGCCTGGCTGTCTTCATCGGCGTGAGGCGATGTCGATCGCGGTCGGCCGGTAGGAGAAGCTGATCCGGCGACGCGGCGGGCGGTTCCAAACAGCCGCTACGCTCACTGGGTGAGGGAGGGAACGGAGAGTGCGCCCCCGCGACTGCCCATGCCCGGCCCGTCTGCGGTCAGGTCCCTGATACGTCGGGCGGGCGAGGCGGTCGGCGCGGCGCGCGCCCTCCTGGAGGGTGACGAGCGGGCGGCGCAGGCGGTGCGTGACGCGTACGGCGCGGTGCACGCCCAGGTCGTGCGCGAGCGCCTCGCGGAGGTGCCGGTCGAGCGGCTCAAGGAGATCGTGCCGCGCTTGCCGGCTGCCAGGCTGGAGAAGGCGGGGTTCGCCGACATCGGCGCCGTGCTCGACGCCGGGACGGCAGGACTCGAGCAGATCGACGGTGTCGGCCGGCACAGCGCTGCGCAGGCGGTGGCCGCCGCCCGGAGAATGGCCGAGACCGTCGGGCAGGACGTGCGGATCACCGC
>DASQZW010000009.1:0-7059 GCA_035638495.1 Terriglobales bacterium | reverse complement strand
AGGCCGGGTCCTGGCCGTAGGCCGGGTCCTGGCCGTAGGCCGGGTCCTGGCCGTAGGCGGGGTCCTGCTGACCGTAGGCCGGGTCCTGCCAGGTCTGCTCGCCGTACGGCTGCTGCTCGTGTTCCTGCTGGGCGTAGACCTGGTCTCCGCCGTGCTGGGCGTACGGCGTCTGCTCGCCGTACGCGTCGGTCTGCTCGCCCCCGCGCCAGTCCGGCTCCGGGGAGTGGTCCGCGTAGGGGTCGTGCTGGTCCGGATGCTGCTGGCCGGCGGCGGGCGGCGGCTCGGTCGGCTCCACTTGCTCGGCGGCCGCCGCCTCCCGATCTGGATAGAACTGGTAGGGCTGGTCGTGCGACGAACCCGAGTACTGCGCGGACGGCGCGCTCGGCGCGTTCGGATCGACCGAGCGCACCACCATGGAGCGCTGCAGCCGCCCGCACTCGGGGCAGTAGATGGCGTCCGGTTCCAGCTCGGCCCCACACTTGAAGCAGTAGGGCTTCATCTGGCTCATCCAGGAGAGCCTACCCGAGCGTCAGGAGAAAGCGCGATAGGTTCCGAACAGCCGAACCTCGTGGGCCTTCGCCTCGAGCTCTCGAAGGGCCTCCTCCGCGGCCGCCGGGTCGGCAACCTGGAAGTCGAGAAAGAAGCGGTACTCGAACGGCTTGTCCGGAATCGGTCGAGCCTCCAGCCGCGTCAGGTTCACCGAGCGGGTCGAGAGGCACTGCAGCGCCGCGACGAGACTGCCCGGCTCGTGCGCCGCCACGAAGCACAGAGAGCACTTGCTGCCGGGCGCCGCGGGGGCCGGCCGGTCCGGCTCGCCCCGCTCGACCACGACGAACCGCGTGCGGTTCGTGTCGTCGTCCTGGATGCCCTCGGCCAGGACGTGCAGCCCGTAGCGGCGGGCCGCGGCCGCGCTGGCGATGGCGGCCAGGCCCGGCTCCGGCCGGCGCGCGAGGTCGGCGGCCGCTCCCGCGGTGTCGTGGTGGGGGACCGCCTCGATGCCGCGCGCCTCCAGGTAGCGCCGGGTCTGCGCCAGCGCCTGCGGGTGCGAGATTGCCCGCAGCACCCGGCCGCCCGGGAATCCCAGCAGGCAGTGGCGGATGGGGTGGACGTACTCGGCCACCAGGCGCAGACCGCCGCGCTCCCACAGCAGGTCGTTGGCCTCCTGGACGATGCCGCCCAGTGTGTTCTCGACCGGGATCACGTCGAGGTCGACGTCGCCGCCCTGCAGCGCGTCGATCGCCTTCGTGAACGTGCGGTGGCCCACCGGCTCGGCGTCGGGGAAGAGTGCGAGCAGGGCCTCCTCCGAGTAGGCGCCCGGCTCGCCCTGGTACCCGGCGCGGACGGCCGTGCGCGGGCGACCGGGCGTCTCCAGGATGGGCGGGTGGACGTGCGCCAACTCGGTCAGTCGTCCGCCGAGCGCGGCTGCAGCCAGGACATCATTCCGCGAAGGTTGGCGCCCACCGTCTCGAGCTCATGCTCCGCGTGCTCCTGGCGCATGCGCAGGAACGTCTGGCGGCCCTTCTCGTTCTCGTCGATCCAGCGCTCGGCGAAGCTCCCGTCCTGGATCTCGGCCAGGATCTGCTTCATCGACTGCTTGACGCGCGCATCGATCACCCGCGGCCCGGAGACGTAGTCGCCGTACTCCGCGGTGTCGGACACCGAGTACCGCATGAAGCCGAGCCCGCCCCGGTACATGAGGTCCACGATCAGCTTCATCTCGTGCAGGCACTCGAAGTAGGCGAGCTCGGGAGCGTAGCCGGCCTCGACCAGCGTCTCGAAGCCGGCCGTGATCAGGGCGCTGATGTCGCCGCAGAGCACGCTCTGCTCGCCGAAGAGGTCGGTCTCGGTCTCGTCTTTGAAGGTCGTCTCCAGCACGCCGGCGCGGCCCGCGCCCAGCGCCCGCGCGTAGGCCAGGGTCCGCTCGCGGGCGCGGCCCGTGGCGTCGCGGTGGATGGCCATCAGCGCCGGGGTGCCGGTTCCCTCGAGGTACGTGCTGCGCACCAGGTGGCCCGGCGCCTTGGGGGCGATCATCGTGACGTCGACGTCGGCCGGCGGGTCGATCTGCCCGAAGTGGATCGAGAACCCGTGCGCGAACATCATCATCATGCCGGCGCGCAGGTGCGGCTCGATCGACTCCCGGTACAGGCGCGCCTGGCCGACGTCCGGCGTCAGGACCATCACGACGTCGGCATCGCGGACCGCGTCCGCGACGTCCATCACCCGCAGGCCGTGGCGCTCCGCCTTGGCGCGTGACTTGCTGCCGGCATGCAGCCCCACCCGCACGTCGACGCCGCTGTCCTTGAGGTTCTGAGCATGTGCGTGACCCTGGGAGCCGTAGCCGAGGATGGCGACGCGCTCCCCCAGCGAGGCCGGGCAGTCGTCGTCGTACCGGATGTTCACGGTCATGGTGCGCAATGATCTCCCAACTGCGCCCGGCGCCGCCGCGGCCCGGGCGCTCCTGCGATGAAGGTCCAGGAAAAAGCCGGAGCCCCCGCCCGAGGGCGAGGGCTCACGTCGCGAAGAGGGTGCTTTCCGCGACTGATGCTAAACGCGCCCGGTGCGCGGTCCTAGTCAACTCTCCACAAGGACCAGCTCGTATTTCTGTGGTCCGTGCACCAAGACCATCGCGGAGCCTACCGGCCTGGCGCGGTGAGGCCCCGCCGGCCCATGACGACGATGCCGACGACGATGAACAGCAGGGGCAGGATCAGCCGCACCAGCAGCGGGAATCGGACCCCGCTGACGTGCGTGATGCTCTCGAAGAAGAGGGCGCCGAACAGGAAGACGATGAAGCCGAAGCCGAGAGTCTGGGCGCCGGTGATGCGCAGGCCGGGGGACTCCGTGACCAGGCCCTGCAGCCACATGCCCAGCCCCACCCCGCCGGGCGCCACCAGCGCCCAGGTGTAGGTCGCGGTGGCGAACAGGTTGAACACGTTCTGTACGGCGAGGACGAGCCCCGCCATGATGACGATGCCGCCGGGCACGCAGAGCCCGCTCGCCTCGGGCACGGCCCCGGCCACGCCGATGAGCACGAGCCCGGGCACGATCACGAACACGGGCCACCCGTAGTGCGCGACGTCGATGTCCCTGAGCCGGGGGATGAACTCGACCGCCAGGTAGATGGTCCCGATCAGGATGAGGATCACCCCCATGACGATCCCCTGACCACCGGCGGTCCTCTCCATGTCAGTAGAGCCGAGCGTAGCAGTGGGGGAGGATCCCCGTGTGTCAAGCCGGCGCCGGGCTCTCGATCGTCCGCCGGCCGCGCCGGAGCCGGAGCAGCACGTGGTCCGTCATCACGAAAGCCGCGACGCTGTACACCGCCCCGACCGCCACGTCGAAGATGTAGTGCTCGCCCATGTAGACGACGGCCACCCAGACGCCCAGCACGTACGGCGCCAGGAGGAGCGCCCGGGCCCCGAAGAAGCGACAGGCGAACAGCACGAGCAGCAGGGGGTAGGCCGCGTGCAGGGAGGGGATGGCCGCGACCTGGTTGGGGTCGAAGAGCTGGTAGACGGTCGGCAGGTCGAAGTGGGAGGGGAACGCCGAGAGCACGACGCCCACCTGCTCGTGGACGTCGGGAAGGTAGCCGTGCCGGCTCGCCAGCCACGGCGGGGCCGCGGGGAACACCACGAACGTCGCCAGCGCCGCATACGAGAGCACGAGGAAGGAGCTCGTGAAGCGAGCGAACTCCTCCCGGCTGCGCATCCACAGCGTGAAGGCGAAGGTCAGCGGGGCGACGAAATGGAGGAGGTAGAGCACGGCGGCGACGTAGTCGTAGGGCGCCGGGGTGCTGTGCGCGAAGTGCTGCTGCAGCCAGACCGTCGGCGCCGTGCCGAAGACCCGCTCGTCGAATCTCAGCGCGAGGAGGTAGTGCACCTGTCCGACCCTCCCCGCGAGCCCGCGCAGGAACTCGTAGGAGAAGAGGAGGAGCAGGAACGGGCTCCAGTCGAGCACGAACGCGCGGGCCCGCCGGATGAACAGGACGGGCACCAGCAGCACCAGGAAATACCGGTCGGGCGGCAGGGGGACGCCGAGGCCGATCAGCAGCGCGGTGGTGAGCGCCATGTAGAGGCCGAACGCCAGCCACGGCAGGGACCGGTGGTGGAGCCAGGGGAGGCGCCGGCGGGGCCTGCCGGTCCCGTCCTCACGCCGCTGGTTCACGACACGTGACAGTAGGGGCGTCCGTGCGGCACTTCCACCGGCGCATGTAAACGGCAGGTAAAAGGAAGGTAATGCACGCTCGCCTGGGAACCGGGCCCTATCGTTTCGGGGTGATGACAACGGCGACCTCGACCCGCACCAGGCATCGCCGCGCGTGGGTCCGGATCTTCCTGGGCGGTCTCGCGCTCTGGATCGCCACCGTCGTGGTGACGTTCCTCACGCTCAACCCCAACCTGGTGCCGACCCTGATCCTGATCGGCAGCTTCCTGGTCCCGGTCACGTTCGTCGCGTACGCGTTCGAGCACCGTGCGTCCGACACGCTCACCGAGCACACGATCTTCGTCGGGTTCGTCTACGGCGGGGTCCTCGGGGTGCTCGGAGCGACGCTCCTGGAGGCCTACCTGCTCGGCCGGTCGAACCTCGGCTACCTCGGCGTCGGCCTCATCGAGGAGGGCGTGAAGCTGGCCGCGCTGTGGTTCCTCGCGCGCGGGCTGCACGCCTACCTGGTGCGCGACGGCATCGTGCTGGGCGCGACGGTCGGCTTCGGCTTCGCCGCGTTCGAGAGCGCCGGCTACGCGTTCAACGCCCTGTTCACGATGCACGGGCTCTCGCTGGGCGGCCTGGTCGAGACGGAGGTCCTGCGCGGCATCCTGACGCCGGTCGGGCACGGGCTCTGGACCGGCATCATGGGCGGCGTGCTGTTCCATGCGGCGCGCAACGGGCGGCTCCGCCTCTCCCTCGGCGTCGTCATCTGGTACCTGGTCGTGTCCGGGCTGCACGCGTTCTGGGACGCGTCGGGCGGGATCGCCGCCGTGATCGTCCTGATCCTTACCCTGAGTTCCACGCAGATGCAGCTCATCCAGCTCGGACGCCTGCCGGCCCCGACCGACCAGCAGGCCTTCCTGTTCACGGTCGTCAGCTGGGCCCTCCTGCTCCTCGACACGGTGGTCGGCGTGAGCCTGCTCTGGGCCTGGTCCCGGCGCCGGACGTGATCGCTCAGGCGATCTGGGCCGTCCGGCTGGCGGTCTGGAGGCTCCGCGAGACGGTGCGCCGCGCCCGGCGACCGCCCGAGCGGGTGGCCTTCCTCCTGGAGGCCGCGCCGCCCGAACTCGACCCGCCGCGGCCGCCGATCTGGCAGCGCTTCGTGGCCCGCCCGCCGCTCTCCATCCAGGGCCTGGCCCGCCAGCTCCGGTCCGTCGCGGCGGAGCCGCGCGTTCGCGCCGTGATCCTGCACCTGCGGCCGATGGACCTGACCGCCGCCCAGGTGGAGGCGCTGCGCGAGCTGCTCGCCGAGGTCAGGTCGGGCGGCGTGCGCGTGACGTGCTGGGCTCCCGGCTACACCGCGTCGACGTACTGCGTCGCGTGCGCAGCGGACGAGGTGCTGATGCAGCCCGGCGGCCTGCTGGCGCCGCTCGGCCTGGTCCGGGAGCACGTCTTCCTGGCCGACGCGCTCGACCGGGTGGGCGTGCGCGTCGACCTGCTCCAGGTCTCGCCGTTCAAGACGGCGGGCGACCCCCTGACCCGGCGGGGCCTGACGCCCGAGGCGCGCGAGATGGCGGACTGGCTGGCCGACGCCGCGCTCGCGGACCGCGTCGCGGCCATCGCCGGGGGTCGCGGGATGGACGGGGCTGCCGCCAGGGCCCTGGTCGACCGCTCGCCGCTCACGGACGACGAGGCGGTCACCGCGGGCGCGATCGACGCCGCGGTCAGCGAGGAAGACCTGCCCGCCCGCCTCGGAGGCGAGGTGCGGTCGTGGGGGGCGGCGCGTCGCCGCCTGCCGCGACCACGTCCCGAGCGGCCCGGCCGCGTGGTGGCCCTGCTCCGGATCGAGGGGATGATCGTGGACGGACGCAGCCGGCGGGCACCGTTCCGGCCGCCGCTCGCGCCGCCGCTGCTCTTCCAGGACCAGTGTGGCGACCTGACCGTGGTCGAGCAGGCGCGGGCGCTCGCGGTGGACCGCCGCGTCGGTGCGGTGGTCGTCTGGGTGGACTCCCCCGGCGGGTCGGCGAGCGCGTCCGAGTCGATGGCCGCGGCCCTGTCCGTGATCGCCAGGCGCAAGCCGCTCGTCGCCGTGATGGGCTCCGTGGCGGCTTCGGGCGGCTACTACGTGACCACGCCGGCGGCGAAGGTGTTCGCACGAGCGGGCACGATCACCGGCTCCATCGGGGTGCTGGCGGGCAAGGTGGTCGCCGGCGGTCTGCTCGACCGGCTGCTCGTGCGCCGCGAACTCGTCCTCCGGGGTGAGCACTCGGCGATGTGGAGCGTCGAGGCGCCGTTCACCGAAGCGGAGCGGGACAGGATGGAGGCGTTCGTCGGGCGCTCGTATCGCCTGTTCCTGGAGCGCGTGGCGGCGGCCCGGCGGCGGCCGGTGGCCGAAATCGAGCCGGTGGCCGGCGGCCGGGTGTGGACCGGGGGCCAGGCGCAGGGCCGCGGGCTCGTCGACGAGCTGGGCGGCCTGCGGGCGGGGCTCGCGGAGGCACGGCGGCTGGGCGGCCTGCGGGACGACGCGCCGGTTCGCGAGGTGCGCCGGGGGCGGCGCGAGCTGGCGATGCTGCCGGCCAGCGCGCCGGCCGCCGCCGAGCACGCCCTGCGAGCGGTCGCGGCGCTGCGCCAGGCGGGCGTCTGGTGGCTCTGCCCGGTCCTCGTCGAGGGCTGAGGCCGGAGACGGACGAAGACGGCGGTCCGGAGGGACCGCCGTCCTCGCTGTTGGAGGGGGGTATCCCGCGTTACGCGGCGTGCTCGACCAGCGTGTCGGAGATCACGCGGCCGTCCTTCAGCCCGATCATCCGGTCGGCCCGGCCGGCCAGGTCGAGGTCGTGGGTGACGATCACGAACGTCACCCCCTCCTCGCGGTTCAGCCACCGCATCAGCCCGACCAGCTCCTGCGAGGTCTGC
>DASQZW010000008.1:0-17856 GCA_035638495.1 Terriglobales bacterium | reverse complement strand
GGTCGAGCTCGGGCACGTCACGGACGTGGCGCAGATGGTGTTCAGCCACCGCCTGCGCACCGCCCCGTTCGGGAAGGCGGGACCGAACCTCGGCGAGGTGATCTCCCGGATCGTGGGCCAGGTCGCGTCTTAGGGGTCTAGAGGTCCAGCCGCTACGTAGAGCGTTTCTGCCGGAAGCCGCCGCTCAGGGCATGGACCACCAGCAGCAGCAGGAACGCGCCCACGAACGCGACCACGATGTCGGGGATCACGCCCGTGCCGAGGTCGATCTTGAACTGCCCCAGCAGCCAGCGACCCACGAACGCGCCGATCACTCCCAGCACCATGTCGAGCAGGATGCCGCTGCTGCGCCCGTGGACGGCCATGCTGGCCAGCACACCGGCGACGAGCCCGGCCACCAGGAAGATGATGGTGTCCGTGCTCCCGAGGTTGATGCTCGGCAGTCCGATCGTCATTCTTGAGGCCCCCAGGAACCCACGTTAATTGTCATAAACGCTGTCAATATACCTCCTCGTGTCAAGCACAGCAAGGTTGATGAAAAGCGGAGGTCCGTCTCGCCGGGGTCCGTCGACCCCGGGAACCGATAAGCTAGCCGTGCGATGGTCCAAGCCTTAACCACGACGGGCGCCGAGGACGTCCGCTGGCAGCTCGAGGAGCTCTACGCCTCACCGGCGGACCCGGCGATCGAGCGCACGCTGGCGGAGGCGCTGGATTTCGCGAAGGAATTCGAGCAGTCCTACAAGGGTCGCATCGGCGAGCTGACCCCGGTCGAGTTCGCGGCGATGATGAGCGACCTCAGCGATCACTACGTGCGGAGCTCACGCCCCGCGATCTACGCGCACCTGCTGCACACGCTGGACACCCGCGACCACGCCGCGGGCCGCCTGGTCATGCGGAACCGCGAGGCCGGCGCCGAGCGCGGGCGCCACCTGGTGTTCTTCGGCCTCGAGATCGCGCACCTGACCGACGAGCAGTGCGCGCGGCTCTACGCCGACCCTGCCGCGGCCCGCTACCGGCACGCGGTCGAGCAGGAGCGGCTGTACCGGAATCACCAGCTCAGCGAGGTCGAGGAGCGCCTGCTGACCGAGATCAGCCCGACCGCCGGCAGCGCGTGGTCGCGGCTCTTCGAGGAGCTGTGCTCGGCGGTGCGCGTCGACATCGACGGCGGCTCGGTGCCGCTCGCCACGGCCCTCTCGCGGCTGCGGGAGGCGGAGCGTGAAGTGCGGGAGAGCGCCAGCCACGCGATCACGGCCGCGCTGGTCACGGACGTGCGGACGCGCGCGTACATCTTCAACGTGCTCCTCCAGGACAAGGCGATCTCCGACCGCCTGCGCAAGTATCCGACCTGGATCAGCTCCCGGAACCTGGCCAACGAGACGTCGGACGCCGCCGTCCAGGCCCTGGTGGAGGCCGTCACCGGGCGATACGACCTGGTCGCGAGGTACTACCGAGCCAAGCGGCAGCTGCTGCGCCTCGACCGGCTCTACGAGTGGGACCGCTACGCCCCCATCGACGAGGCCACCCGGCGGATCACGTGGGCGGACGCCAGGGACATGGTGCTCTCCTCGTACAACCGCTTCTCCCCGCGGGCCGGCCGGATCGTGGAGGACTTCTTCACCAGGCGCTGGATCGACGCGCCGGTGCTGGAGGGCAAGGAGGGCGGGGCGTACTGCGCGTTCGCCACGCCGGACCTGCACCCGTTCGTGATGATGAACTTCACCGGCCAGCTCAACGACGCCCTGACGCTGGCGCACGAGCTGGGCCACGGGCTCCACGACGTGCTGGCGGCCGAGCGCAACCACATCTTCGACTACCACCCGCCGCTCACCCTGGCCGAGACCGCATCGGTGTTCGGCGAGACGCTGACGTTCGACGCGGTGATGGCCGAGGAGCGGGACCCGACGGTGCGGCTGTCGATGCTCTGTCACCAGGTCGAGGACGCGTTCGCCACGATCTTCCGGCAGGTGGCCATGAACCGCTTCGAGGACGCGGTCCACACGGCACGGCGGGGCGAGGGCGAGCTGTCCATCGAGCACATCGGCCAGCTGTGGCAGCAGCGGGTCCAGGCCATGTTCGGCGACTCCCTGACGCTGACGGACGAGCACCAGGCGTGGTGGAGCTACGTCGAGCACTTCGTCCACGCGCCCGGCTATGTGTACGCGTACGCGTACGGCAACCTGCTCGCGCTGTCGATCTACCAGCGCTACCGGGAGCTGGGGACCCGCGAGTTCGTGGAGGCGTACCTGGACTTCCTGGCCAGCGGCGGCTCGATGGCGCCGGACGAGGCCGTGCGGAAGGTCGGGATGGACATCACGGACCCGGGGTTCTGGGACGCGGGCCTGGACATCCTGGGCGGCATGGTCGCCGAGGTGGAACGCCTGGCCGCCGAGCGCGGCTGAACCGGCGCTCCTGGCTTCCGCCCCGCAGGGCACCGCGCCGTCAGCACGTTCCGCGCCGCTCCGGGCCGTCGTAGCCTGGAAGGCGCCTTACCGTGCCCAGCTTCGGCCGTTTCTTCCGGACCGACGCGGTTGCCGGCGGCGACCAGGCGACTGCGGAGATCGATCCCGAGCTTCGGGAGGACGCCCGCACCTCCTCCGACGGGAGCTGGTGGTGGGACGGACAGCGCTGGCACGCGACGAGCACGCCGGACGGCCTCTGGCAGTGGGACGGCGAGCAGTGGCGGCCCACCATCGAACTGCGCGGCGTCAGGTCACGCGACCTGGCGACGACGCTCGCGTTCCTGGCCGAGGACCGCTACGCCAGGGCTGGGGCGGTGCTGGTGGACCGGGCTCGGGAGTGGCGGCCCGAGGGCGACGCGCGCGACCTGGTCGGGCAGGCCGCGGCCATGCGGCGGGGCCTGCTGCGGGTGGAGGGCATCATCCGGGGAGGCGCGGCTGGCTCGCCCGGCCTGTTCCGGAGGGTGCGCGCCCGGCCGGAGGAGCGCCGGCGCGCCGAGGAGGAGCGGGTGCTCCTCGACACGCGCTATCGGGCGCTGCTGGTCCGACTCGGGCGAGGCGCGTCACAGCCCACCGTCAAGGAGGCGGACGACCTGCTCGAGGTCGCGCGGCTGCTGGACCAGCGCGCCGCGCGGATCACCGAGGCGCTCGCCGCCGGCGACGAGGCCGAGCGAGCCCGCACCAACGCGATCGAAGCCGCGCGGAGCGGGCTCCAGGCCGCGGAGGCCGCGCGGCGCGCGGCCACGGAGACGGCGGCAGCGGCGCTCGCGCGCGTCCGAGAGGAGCGGGAGCACGAGCGGCACGCGCAGCGCCGCCGGCTGCGCGCGGCGCTGGCAGCAGCGGGCGGCGAGCCGCTGGGGGCGGTCGGTCCGCTGCGGGCGTACGCCACCTCGATCGAGACGCCGGCCGGCCACCTGCCCGCGCCCGGCGCTGCCGCCTCCGTCGGGTCGGCCGTGGTGCTGTGGCGCGAGTCGCGCGACGTCCTGCAGGACCTGCTGCTGGTGCAGCGGCCCGAGACGGAGGCGTTCATGCGGTGCCTGGCCGAGCGCCGGCGCGACCTCTTCCTGCTGCTGGCGACACGCTCGCGGACGGTGCTCTGGTACTGCCCGCCGGGGGACGAGCGGCCCCTGCGCCAGTTCGCGACGGCGGTGAACCAGCAGTCGAACCGGGCCGCGGAGCCGTCGGAAGAGCGGCTGCGTGCCGCGGAGGGCGCGCGCGTGCAGCTCCTGAGCGGTGCGGCAGCGGCCGCCGGCCAGGTCGCCGAAGCGGAGGCGGCCGTGGCGAACGCCGAGGCGGACGAGCGCGCGAGGGCGGGCGTGGAGGCGGCCCGCAGGCGCCTGCACGAGGCCAGGGGCGATCCGCCTGAGCTGATGGCGGCCCGCCGGCGGGCGGCCGCCGAGGTCCAGGCCGTGTCGACGCCGCCGCCCCCGCTGGTGCCGGCCACGACGTAGGGTCCGAGCCCCGTCTCCGGGCGGCCCCGGCCGGCGCCAGAACCGAGTGCTAGTCCACCCGCCGGATGCGCGTGGCCGTCACCGCGTAGCCCGGCCGCGGCCACCGCTGCAGCCCCTCGTGGTTGGAGTCCAGCACGAGCCACTCGCGGCCCTCGACCGCGACCAGCAGCACGCTGTGCCCTCCCGTCTGGTACGTCGCAGGCCGGAGGGCGTGCCACCCCCAGGTGCCCACCACGCCCGGCCGCTCCTGGCCCCATGCCAGGTTGGCGATCAGCGCCTCGCCCGGCGCGGGCCGCAGGGCACCGCCCCTGGCCACCAGGCCGGAGCGGGACCGAACGCGGATCCCCGAAGCTGACGCCAGCGCCTCCACCCGCACGTCCAGGGGCGCCCGCCGGCCGGGCAGGCCCACGTAGTCGAGGAGCGCGGGCGCTCCGTACGGCTCGCGCGCGCCGAGCGCCATCGTGGCGGCCGCAAGGTCGGGCAGATCGCGGGCGCCGAGGGCGCCCAGACCGGCGAGAATGGAGGCGGTCGTGCAGGCCGCCCCCTGGTTGGCGACCCACACCCCGCCCAACGCTTCGGGGGGGAGCATGGCTATCGTTATTGTCGATCCTCTCAGTGGCACAGCCGGCGATCGCTACCGAATTCCTCGACCCCACGCTGGTGTCGCGCGCGCAGCGCTACGAGCGTGATGCCGTCGCATCCCTGTGCGACCGCAGCCTCGAAGCGCTCTATCGCATGTGCCTGGCGCTGGCCGGCGATCCGGCCACCGCCGAGCAGCTCGCCGGCGAGGCGCTGCGCAAGGCGCTCGACGGCCTGACCGGGTTCCCCGGCGACAGCGCCGCATTCCACGTGTGGCTGCTCCGGCTGGCGGCCAGCACCGCGGCCAGGCGAAGGCCGCAGGGCACCGGCACCCGACAGGCGCTGGCCGAGCTCACGAACTTCGACTACGAGCTCGTCGCGCTGCGCGTCCTGGGCGAGGTCGACGTCGATCGGCTCACGCCCGCCCTCAACGCCCAGGCGCCGAGCCTGCGCGCCTGGCTGGTGACGGCACTGCGCGAGGTCGACGGCCGCTCCGGCACGGGCTGGGGTCCCGACCTGCGCAGCTTCGACGCCGCGGTCGACGAGGTGATCGAGGGCGCGGACCCGGCGGCCGCCGGCGCCGGGCTGTCGGCGCCCAGCGACGCGGAGGCGCTGCTCCGCCAGGTCGCCAACCTGCGGGCGCTGATCGGCGAGCCGGTCGACCCGCCCACCGCGACCCGCCTCCGCACCGCGATGCTGGCGACCGTCGCCGAGCGCCGCGCCCTCTGGGTCTACCGCAACCACGGCGCGGCCACCGTCCCCGGCATCGAGCACCGGCACTACCCGACCCGCACCGGCACGTTCATCGCCCTCGGCATTGCCGCGCTGCTGGCGGTGGTGGTCGGCGCCGTCCTCGCTGTGCTCAGCTCGTTCGCGGAGCCGACGTCCACGTTCTATCCGCTCAAGCGGCTCGGCGAGTCGGCGCTGGTGGCCATCCAGGTCGACCCGGTCGACCGCGCCCAGCTGGAGGTCAACCTGGCCGAGACCCGGGACCGGGAGGCCGAGGACATGGCCGCGCGGGGCGACGGCGACGCGACCGTGACGGCCGTCAGCGATCGCTACCAGCTGCTGACCGCGGCGGGGCGCGACCTGCTCTCGGTCTCGGTCCACGACACGCGCTGGCGGAGCGCCCGACAGCGCCTGTTCGACAAGTCCGACATCTCCATGACCTCGATCGAGCGGGACCTCGACGCGACCGGGCAGGCCCGCTCGCGGCAGGACGTCCAGACCCTCGCCGCCAACTTCGACCAGGGCCGGCGGCCGGTGGAGACCCAGCTCGGCCGGACGGCCCCGGCGCCCTCCCAGAACAGCACGCCGCCGCCAGCCACACCGCCTCCGTAGTGACCGTGGCCGGCGCGGACAGCCGCCCCTCCCGCGTAGAGGTCCACGTCGTGTTCCACACGCACTGGGACCGGGAGTGGTACCTGCCCTTCGCCGTGTACCGGCGCCGCCTGCTAGCCCTCATCGACTCGCTGCTGCTGGCGCTGGACCGGGAGCCCGAGCTGCGCTTCCACCTCGACGGGCAGATGGCCATCGTCGACGACTACCTGGAGCTGCGCCCGCAGCGCGCGGCCGCGCTGCGCCGGGCCGCGGCGGCGGGGCGGATCACGCTCGGGCCGTGGTACACGCTCCCGGACGAGCACCTGGTCAGCGGCGAGGCGCTGCTTCGCAACCTGGAGCTCGGCCTGGCCCGCGCCGCGCGGTTCGGGCAGCCGATGCGGGTAGGCTACCTGCCGGACCAGTTCGGTCACACCGCCCAGATGCCGCAGGTGCTGCGCCTGATGGGCATCGACCGCGCCGTGCTCTGGCGCGGCGTGCCGGCGGCGATCGACTCCCCCGGCTTCACCTGGGAGGCGCTGGACGGGAGCGCCGTCACGGCTGTGCACCTGGCGAGCGGGTACGGCCACGCCGTCGACCTGCCCGCCGACCCGCCGCTGCTGCGGCGCCGCGTGGACGAGCTGGTCGACGCGCAGCGGGGGCGCAACCCGGGCGGACCGTGGCTGCTGACCAGCGGCGACGACCACACCCCGGTCCCGGTCGGCGTCGCCACGGCACTCCGGAAGCTGGACGGCGAGCGGCCGGCCGCGGCCAGCTCGATCGAGGACTACATCGCCGTCCAGCCCGCCCCCGGCGCCCGCTGGCGCGGGGAGCTGCACTCGGCGGCGGGCTCCAACGTGCTGAAGGGCACGCTCTCGGCCCGCTTCGCGCTCAAGCTGCGGCACGCCGCGCTGGAGCGCCGGCTCGAGCGCTACGTGGAGCCGGCGCTGGCGCTCTCGGCGCTGCCCTGGCCGGACCGCGAGCTGGCGTACTGCTGGCGCCAGGTCGTCCTGAACAGCGCCCACGACAGCATCTGCGGCTGCTCCATCGACCAGGTCCACGAGCAGGCGACCGAGCGCCTGGCGCGCGCCGAGGACCTGGCCGACCGGCTCTGGGATCGGCTCGGCCGGGGCCCGGGACGGTTCAATCCCAGCCTCTTCGAGCGGGAGGGCGTGCCGCCGCTGGGCGTCGCGGACGAGCCTCCGGCTGCCGACGTCGAGCCGGAGGCTCCCGAGCTCGCGCTGGAGGACTGCCCGGACGAGGGCGACGAGTACACGTTCGACCCGCCGCCCGGGGCGGAGCCGGCGCGCCGGCCGCTGGAGGACCCGCGCTTCGGAAGGAGAGCCGCGGAGCCGTTCACCCGCGTGACGATCGAGCTCTCGAACCGCACGCCGGACCATCGCCTGCGCGTGGTGGTGCCCGCCGACACGTCGGGAGGCGCGTGGGCGGGTGTGGCGTTCGGCGCCGTGCACCGGCCGTACCGGCGGCCCGGCACCGAGCCGGGAGTCGAGCGCGACCTGCCCACCGACCCGGCGCGCCTGTGGGTGGACGCGGGCGGCGTGGCCGTGCTGCTGGCCGGGCCGTTCGAGTACGAGCTGCTGGAAGACGGCATCGCGGTCACGCTGCTGCGCGGCGTCGGCTGGCTCTCGAAGGACCACCTGCGCAACCGGCCGATCGCGGCCGGGCCGCACGTGGCCACGCCGGCGGCCCAGGTGCTGGGCGAGCACCGGTTCGAGCTGGCGATCTACCGCCACGAGGGCGACTGGGCCGAGGCGCGGGTGCCGCGCTGGGCGGAGGTGTTCGCCCACCCGCTGGTGCCGGCGCCGGCGGCGCCGCTGCGTCGCGGGTCCGCCGAGGCCGACCCGGCCGTGCTGCTCAGCGCGCTGCGGCGGCGCGACGGGCACCTGCAGCTGCGCACGTACCGCTGCGGCGAGCCGTGGCGGATCGCCGAGCGCTGGCTTGCCGAATGAAGCACCGGCAGGTCATCCCTCCCCCCTCGCGAGGGAGGAGGCCGCCCCAGCGGCCGGACGATGGGTCCTCTCGGTCTGACTCGAAGGGCGCGACACTCGTTCGAGCGACCCCCCCTCCAGGTCCTGGCGGACCCACCTCCCCCGAGAGGGGGGAGGGACGTGTGGGCCGATGCTCGTCCTGACCCTCGACGTGGGGACGTCCTCGGTGCGGGCGCTGCTGTTCGACGGCCGCGGGCGCGCGCTGCCTGGCTCCGAGACGAAGCTCGAGTACCGTCCGGACGTGCGCGCCGACGGCACCGCCCAGGTGGACCCCGACCGCCTGGAGCGGCTCGTCCACCGCGCGATCTCGGGCACGCTCCCGCACGCGGGCGCCGAGGAGATCGCCGCGGTCGGGACGTCGACGTTCTGGCACGGGATCGTCGGCCTGGACGCCTCAGACCGCCCGACCACGCCGCTGGTCCTCTGGTCGGACACCCGCAGCTGGCGCCAGGCGGAGCGGCTGCGGGAGGCGCTCGACCTGGAGGCGGTGCGCAGCCGCAACGGCTGTCCGATCCACCCCAGCTACTGGCCGGCCAAGCTGGCCTGGCTGCGCGAGACCGAGCCCGACGCGTGGTCCCGCACCGCCCGCTGGGTGAGCTTCGGCGACCTCCTGTACCTGCGACTCTTCGGCGAGCTGGTGACCAGCGCGTCGATGGCCTCCGGAACCGGCCTGCGCCGGCTGACCGGAGGCTGGGACCGGGAGCTCCTCGACCTCCTGGGCGTCAGCGAGGACCAGCTGGCACCCGAAGCGCCCGAGCTACGCGGCCTGCGCTCCGGACCGCGACGGCGCTGGCCGGCGCTGGCCCGCTCCCGCTGGCTCTGCGCGGCGGGGGACGGAGCGCTGGCCAATCTGGGCAGCGGCTGCGTCGACCCCAGCCAGCGCGCGCTGACGGTCGGGACGTCGGGCGCGCTCCGCGCGATCACCGACCGGCTGCCGAAGCGCCTGGCCCCCGGGCTCTGGTGCTACCTGCTGGAGCCGGGCCGCTACGTCGTGGGCGGGTCGCTGAGCAACGGCGGGAACCTGTACGCGTGGCTGCTGCGGACGCTGCGCGTCGAGGAGCAGGGCCTCCAGACGCGCCTGCGGCGCATGCGGCCGGCCCGGACCGGCCTGACGTTCCTGCCCCTGCTGGCCGGAGAGCGCAGCCTGGGCTTCGCGCTCCACGCCGCCGGAGCAATCGCGGGCCTGACGCAGGCCACCTCCGCCGACGACATCGTGCGCGCGGGCCTGGAGGCCGTGGCGCTAACCTTCGCGGGCGTCGATGCTGCGCTGGACGAGACGGTGCCCGGCGCGGAGCGCCTCGTCGCCAGCGGCGCGGGGCTGCTCAGCTCGCCCGCGTGGGTGCAGATGATGGCGGACGCCATCGGCAAGCCGGTGGCCGTCTCCCGCGCCGCGATGGAGGCGTCCAGCGTGGGCGCCGCCGAGCTGGCGCTGACCCGGCTCAATGTACGGCGCCCGACGACCAGCCGGGCGGGTCGTAACGTTGAGCCAAGGGAGCAGGCCCGCGCGGCCTACGCCGAGGCCCGCCGGCGCCAGGGGTGGCTGTACACGACGTTGATCCAAAGGGAGTAGATGACATGGCGACCGCAACCGGTGGGCTGACCGCGCGGGACACGGAGTTCCTGCGCGAGCTCGGCCAGCAGCTTCGGGTCGACTCCATCCGCTGCAGCACGGCGGCGGGCTCGGGCCACCCGACGTCGTCGATGTCGGCGGCCGACATCATCGCGGTGCTGATCGCGCGCCACCTCGTGTACGACTGGCAGCAGCCGGATCTTCCCGGCAACGACCACCTGATCTACTCCAAGGGCCACGCCTCGCCGCTCTGCTACTCGATGTTCAAGGCGGTCGGCGCGATCGACGACGCGGAGCTGCTGACGTTCCGCAGGTTCGGATCGCGGCTCCAGGGCCACCCGACGCCCGCCATCCCGTGGGTCGACGTGGCGACCGGCTCGCTCGGTCAGGGCCTGCCGATCGCCGTCGGCGTAGCGCTGGCCGGCCGCTACCTGGACAGGCTGCCCTACCACGCCTGGGCGCTGTGCGGCGACTCCGAGCTGGCCGAGGGCTCCATCTGGGAGGCGATCGACAAGGCCGGGCACTACAAGCTCGGCAACCTGACGGCGATCTTCGACGTCAACCGCCTCGGCCAGCGCGGTGAGACCGAGTTCGGCTGGAACACCGAGGTGTACCGGCAGCGGGCGGAGGCGTTCGGCGCGCACGCCATCGTCATCGACGGCCACGACGTCGAGCAGATCGACGCGGCGCTGGCCGCGGCGCGGCGAGCCACCGACCGCCCGACGGTCATCGTCGCCCGCACGGTCAAGGGCAAGGGCGTCGCGGAGGTCGAGAACAAGGACGGCTGGCACGGCAGGGCGCTGCCGCCCGACCTGGCCGAGAAGGCCATCGTGGAGCTCGGCGGCGTCCGGCACCTCGCGGTCCAGACGCCCAGGCCCGACCCCGGCGCGACTCCCCAGCGGCCGCCGGCCGGTGAGGTCACGCTCCCCACCTACCAGAAGGGGGAGAAGGTCGCGACCCGCAAGGCGTACGGGGACGCGCTGCTGGCGCTGGGGGCGCGGCCCGACGTCATCGGCATGGACGGCGAGGTCAGCAACTCGACGCACGCGGACGAGTTCGCGAAGGCGTATCCCGACCGCTTCTTCGAGATGTACATCGCCGAGCAGATGCTGGTCGCGGCCGCCATCGGCACGAGCGTCCGCGGCTACGTCCCGTTCGCCTCCACGTTCGCGGCGTTCTTCAGCCGGGCCTACGACTTCATCCGGATGGCCGGGATCTCCGAGGTCGACATCCGCCTGGCCGGGTCGCACGCGGGCGTCGAGATCGGCCAGGACGGGCCCTCCCAGATGGCGCTGGAGGACCTGGCGGCGATCCGCGCCGTCCACGGATCGACGGTGCTGTACCCGAGCGACGCCACGTCGGCCGTGAAGCTGACCGCCGAGATGGCCGACATCAGGGGCGTCTCGTTCCTCCGCACCACGCGCGGCGGCTACCCGGTCCTGTACGGCCCCGAGGAGGAGTTCCCGCTCGGTGGCAGCAAGGTGCTGCGCTCCTCCGACCACGACCAGGTGGCGCTGATCGGCGCCGGCGTCACGCTGCACAACTGCCTGGCGGCGGCCGAACAGCTGGCCGGCGAGGGCATCGCCGCCCGCGTCATCGACCTCTACAGCGTCAAGCCGGTCGACGTGGACACGCTGCGGAGGGCCAGCGAGGCCACCGGAGGGCGGCTGCTGGTCGCCGAGGACCACTACCCGCAGGGCGGCATGGGCGCTGCAGTGCTGGAGGCGCTGGCGCTGGAGGCACGGCCCCCGCGCGTTGCCCACTGCGCGGTGCGCGGCCTGCCGACGTCGGGGACGCCCCAGGAACTGATGGAGGCCGCCGGCATCTCGGCGGCCCGGATCGCGGCCGCAGCGCGCGAGCTGGTGAGGTCATGAGCGCAGGTGGGGGCAGGCCCTTGCTTCCGTCCGCGTCAGGCCTTCAGCCGAAGGAGGTGCCGCAATGAGCAGTCCCATTCAGGAGCTGCGCGCGCTGGGCCAGAGCCTCTGGCTGGACAACATCCGGCGCCAGCTCGTCACCTCGGGTGAGCTCGCGCGCCTGCGCGACGACGGGCTCACCGGCGTGACGTCCAACCCCACGATCTTCGAGAAGGCGGTCAGCGGCTCGACCGACTACGACGAGGCGCTGGTCCGGCTGGTCGGGAGCGGCCAGACCCCGGACGAGATCCTCTGGGAGCTCATGCTGGAGGACATCCGGGCGGCGGCCGACGTGTTCCGCCCGGTCTATGACGAGACGGCGGGCGCGGACGGCTACGTCAGCATCGAGGTCTCGCCGAAGGTCGCCAGGGACACGCAGGGCTCCATCGACATGGCGGCCGACCTGTTCAAGCGAGCGGACCGGCCGAACGTGATGGTCAAGATCCCGGCCACCCGGGAGGGCCTCCCCGCGATCCGAGCGATGATCGGCGATGGCGTGAACATCAACGTCACGCTGATCTTCTCGACCGAGCGCTACGACGAGGTGGTCGAGGCGTTCATGGCGGGCATGGAGGACCTCCGTCAGCGGGGCGGGGACCTCAGCAAGGTGTCCAGCGTGGCCAGCTTCTTCGTCAGCCGCGTCGACACGAAGGTCGACAAGCTGCTGGAGGACCGACTGCAGGCCGCGTCGACGCCGGTCGACCGGGACCGGGTCAAGGCGCTGCTGGGCAAGGCGGGAATCGCCAACTCGAAGATGGCGTACGACCACTGGCGCCAGCTCCACCAGGGCGGCCGGTGGGAGCTGCTGCGTACAGAGGGCGCGAGGCCGCAGCGCTGCCTGTGGGCCAGCACCTCCACCAAGGACCCGCGCTATCCCGACACGATGTACATCGAGGAGCTCATCGGCCCCGAGACGGTCGACACCATCCCGCCCGCCACGCTGGCCGCGTTCCGCGAGCACGGCGAGGCGCGCCGGAGTCTCGACGAGGACCTGCCCGGGGCACGCCGCCAGCTGCGCGAGCTGGCCGATCTCGGCATCGACCTGCGCGAGGTCACTGCCCAGCTCGAGACGGAGGGCGTGGAGCTCTTCGTGAAGTCGTTCGACACCCTGCTCGCCGCCATTGCGCAGGAGGCGGCGAACATCAAGGCGGGCAAGGGCCCAAGGCAGTGGCACGCGCTCGGCGCCCTGCAGCCGGTCGTCGACGGGACGGTCGCGAAGCTCCAGGCGGACGACGGGCCGCGGAAGGTGTGGTCGCGCGACCCGTCCTTCTGGGTGCCCGGCACGGAGCCCGAGAAGTGGATGGGCTGGCTCAGCGTCGGCGAGAAGATGCTGGAGCAGGTCGACAAGCTCGAGGCCCGCGCCGAGGAGGCTCGCGACTACTCGGACGTGGTCCTGATGGGCATGGGAGGCTCGAGCCTGGCCCCCGACGTGTTCCGGGCGACGTTCGGCCCGGTCGAGGGGCGCCCGCGGCTGCACGTGCTCGACACGACGGATCCCGCCTCGATCTTCGCCGTGCGCGAGGCGATCGACCTCGAGCGGACGCTGTTCATCGCGGCCAGCAAGTCCGGCGGGACGACCGAGACGCTCTCCCACCTGGCGTACTTCTGGGAGGAGGTGCGGCGGGCCGGGATCGACAAGCGGGAGCGCCAGTTCGCGGCGATCACCGATCCAGGCAGCGGCCTGGAGCAGCTGGCCGCGGAGCGCGACTTCCGCTGGATCTTCCTGAACCCCACCGACATCGGCGGCCGCTACTCCGCCCTGTCGTACTTCGGGCTCGTCCCCGCCGCGCTGATGGGCGTCGACGTGCGCGAGCTGCTGGAGCGGACGCAGGAGATGGCCCACTCGTGCGACACGGCGGTGCCCGTCGACAAGAACCCGGGGATCTGGCTGGGCGCCGTGATGGGCGCGCTCGCCAACCGCGGGCGCAACAAGCTCACGCTCCTGATGTCGCCGCAGGTGGCCACGTTCGGCTACTGGCTCGAGCAGCTGCTGGCGGAGAGCACCGGCAAGCAGGGGCGGGGCATCGTGCCCATCGAGGGCGAGCCGCTGGGCGCGCCCGCGGCCTACGGCGACGACCGCCTCTTCGTCCACCTCCGGGTCAACGGCGAGTCGGACGACCCGGCGGTGCGGGCGCTGGAGCAGGCCGGCCAGCCGGTCGTCACGCTGACGCTGCGCGACCGGCTCGACCTGGGCGGCGAGTTCCTGCGCTGGGAGCTGGCCACCGCGGTCGCGGGCTCGGTGATTGGCATCGACCCCTTCGACCAGCCCAACGTGCAGGAGAGCAAGGACAACACCAAGCGGGTGCTGGCCGAGTTCGACTCCACGGGCCGGCTGCCCGAGGCGCACGCGGTGCCGGCGGGCGAGGCCGGAACCGCGGTCAACGACCTGCTGAAGCAGCGCCGCGACGGCAGCTACCTGGCGCTGATGGCATACACCGCCCGGACTGACTCGTCGGAGGCGGCGATCCGGCGGGCCCGCGAGCGGGTGCGCGACCACACCCGGCTGGCGACCACCGCCGGCTACGGGCCTCGCTTCCTGCACTCGACCGGCCAGCTGCACAAGGGCGGGCCGCCGGTGGGGCTGTTCCTGCAGATCGTCGAGGCCGACGGGGTCGACGTGGAGGTGCCCGGCGAGCCGTACGGCTTCTCGACCCTGAAGCAGGCGCAGTCGCTGGGCGACCTCCAGTCGCTGCAGTCGCGCAACTACCCGGTGCTGCGCGTCGACCTCGGCTCGGACGTCGCGGCCGGCTGGCGAGCCCTGGCGGACTCGATCGAGGAGGCGACTCGCTGAGCCATGCAAATAGGCATGATCGGGCTGGGAACGGGCAAGTGGGGGCAGGCCCCCCCTTCCA
This sequence comes from Terriglobales bacterium, assembly GCA_035638495.1. Taxonomy (GTDB): domain Bacteria; phylum Chloroflexota; class Dormibacteria; order Dormibacterales; family Dormibacteraceae; genus CF-161. Next base: position 3,709 of record DASQZW010000008.1, on the reverse strand, counting down.
GAACCCCCCCGCTGTCCGGGACGTTGGGGGCGCCTCCGGCGCATCGCTCCGCGTCTGAAGTCGGCGGTGGGCGATCTCGGGAAGACGGACTCAAACACAGGGCGGAGCCCGTGTTTCCGGCGACCCCTGGATCGATCGAGGAGGCACTGCGGTAGCCATGCAGATCGGCATGATCGGGCTGGGAAAGATGGGCGGGAACATGGTCACGCGCCTCCTCAGGAACGGCCACCACGTGGTGGCGTACGACCGGTCCGCCGACGCGGTGGACCGGTCGGCGGGCGAGGGCGCGGCCGGCGCCCGCACGCTCGAGGAGCTGGTCGCGGAGCTCACTGAGCTCCCGCGGGCGGTCTGGGTGATGGTGCCCGCCGGGGACCCCACCAGCAGCACGATCCGGCGGCTGTCGGAGCTCTGCCAGCCGGGCGACATCGTGATCGACGGCGGCAACACGAACTGGCGCGACGCGCTGCTCGACGCCGAGGTGCTGAAGAGGGCCGGCCTCAACTACCTGGACGCGGGCACCTCGGGCGGCATCTGGGGCCTGAAGAACGGCTACTGCCTGATGATCGGGGGGCCGCAGGAGGCGTACGAGCGCTGCGAGCCGGTCTTCCGAGCGCTGGCGCCCGAGGACGGCGGGCTGGTCCACACCGGCCCCGAGGGCTCGGGGCACTTCGTGAAGATGGTCCACAACGGCATCGAGTACGCGCTGATGCAGGCGTACGCCGAGGGCTTCGAGATCATGAAGCAGAGCACGGCCTACCCCGGGATGGACATGCACGCGATCGCCGAGGCGTGGCGGTCGGGCAGCGTGGTCCGCTCCTGGCTGCTGGACCTGATCGCCGACGGCCTCAGCAAGGACCCGGACCTGGCCGACATCAAGGGCTATGTCGAGGACACCGGCGAGGGCCGCTGGACGGTCGCCGCGGCGATCGACGAGGCCGTGCCCGCCCCCACCATCACGATGGCCCTCTACGAGCGCTTCAGGAGCCGGATGGACGACACGTTCGCCGACAAGATGCTCGCGATGATGCGCAACCAGTTCGGCGGCCACGCCGTGAAGACCACGCGCCCGTGACCGCCGAGCAGGCGGTCCGCCCGGAGGACAACCCGCTCGCCACCGGGCTGAGCGAGTACCGCTCGGCCGCGCCGGCGCTCATGGTCATCTTCGGCGCGACGGGCGACCTGAGCGGCCGCAAGCTGCTGCCGTCGCTCTACAACCTGGCCCGCAGCCGGCTGCTGCCGGCCGGCTTCGCGCTGGTGGGCGCGGCGATCGACGACATCGGCGAGAAGCAGTTCCGGGAGCAGGCCGGGCAGCACATCCGCGAGCACTCGCGCACCCAGCCGGTCGACGAGCCGACACTGGAGGCCTTCCTGGCCGACCTCTCGTACGTGCAGGTCGACTTCGGCGACGCCGCCGGGTTCCAGCGCCTGGCGGGCAAGCTGACCGAGCTGGACACCGCCCGCCACACCGGCGGCAACGTCGTGTTCTACTGCGCGACCCCGCCCCCGACGTACCGCATGATCGCGGAACAGCTGCGACACGCCGGCCTGAACCACGGCCACGGGTACCGCCGGATCATCGTGGAGAAGCCGTTCGGCAGCGATCTCCGCTCGGCCCGCGAGTTGAACCGCGTCCTGCGCCGGGTGTTCCCCGAGGACTCGATCTACCGGATCGACCACTACCTGGGCAAGGAGACGGTCCAGAACATCATGGCGTTCCGGTTCGCGAACTCGATCTTCGAGCCGGTCTGGAACAGCCAGCACATCGACCACGTCCAGATCACGGTCGCCGAGCCGCTCGGCGTCGAGCAGCGCGGGGCGTACTACGAGCACGCGGGCGCGCTGCGCGACATCGTCCAGAACCATGCGCTCCAGCTGCTGACGCTGGTGGCCATGGAGCCGCCGGTCGCGCTGGACGCGAGCAGCACCCGCGACGAGAAGGTCAAGGTGCTGCGCGCCATCCGGCCTCCGACGCCCGCCGAGGTCACCCTCCACACCGTGCGCGGCCAGTACGCCGAGGGCTGGGAGATGGGGGAGAAGGTGCCCGGCTACCGGGCAGAGCCGAAGGTGGCGCCGGACTCGAAGACGGAGACGTACGCCGCGCTCAGGTGCCTGGTGGACAACTGGCGCTGGGCGGAGACGCCGTTCTACATCCGCACGGGCAAGCGGCTGCCCAAGCAGGTCACGGAGATCCGCGTCCAGTTCAAGCGGCCGCCCCACCTGACGTTCGGCCGCGACGCCACCCGCGACCTCGAGCCGAACGCCATCACGCTGCGCATCCAGCCGGAGGAGGGCATCTCCCTGCGGTTCGGGGCCAAGGTGCCGATCTCGGCGATGTCGATCCGCAGCGTGAACATGGACTTCCTGTACGCGTCGTCGTTCCTGGTCGACGCGCCGGACGCGTACGAGCGCCTCCTGCTCGACTGCATGCTGGGCGACCCCACGCTCTTCACGCGCTCCGACGAGGTGGAGGCGGCGTGGACACTCATCGACTGCATCGAGGAGGTGTGGCGCCAGGACGAGCCGCCGCTGGAACCGTATGCGGCCGGCACCTGGGGCCCGCCCGGCGCGGACCGGCTCCTGGAGGAGGACGGCCGCAAGTGGCACCGACCCTGAGCGGCGTGGCGCCGATAGACGAGGACCGGGTGCGTGTCCGGCGGTGGTCCGCGAAGAACACGGACCTGGAGACCGTGATGGCGCACCTGCGCCAGCTCCACCAGGACGTTGCGCTGCACGAGATCGACCCGCACGAGCACCCGCACCCGAAGAACTGCGTCATCAACCTGGTCGTCGGGATGGACGACCTGCACCGCGTCACCGCCTGCGACAAGATCGTCGCCGGCCTGGCGGCCAGCCACCCGCTGCGCGCGATCCTGATCCACCTGCACGGTGGCGGGGGCGCCGGCACGCTCGACGCCGACATCACGGTCGAGGCTCACCAGCTCCTCAACGGCTTCCCGGTGCAGCGCGAGCAGGTCCTCCTCCACGTCCGCGGAGAGGCGGCGCACCACCTTTCGAGCCTGGTCGAGCCACTGCTGGCGAACGACGTGCCCACCTATCTGTGGTGGTCGGGCCGCCACCGCCTGGATGACGCGATCGTCCGTGACGCGATGTCGTTCTCGGACGTGCTGGTGGTGGACTCCTCGAAGTTCGACCAACCGATCCCCGCACTGCTCGAGCTGGCCCGCCTGGTCGCCGACCCCGACGCGGCGGTCGGCGTCGCGGACTTCCGCTGGGGCCGCGTGCGGCCGTGGCGCGACGCGATCGGCCAGTTCTTCGGCCCGACCGACCGCCACGCCCTGCTGGCGGGCCTGCAGGAGATCACGGGCGAGGCGGCGGGCTCGGGCCCGGACGCCCGCGCGGGAGTGGCGCTGCTCGCCGGCTGGGCGGCGTCGGCGCTGGGCTGGCGCTTCGAGTCGGCCGCCGGCGCCGGGGCGGACGCCACGACCGCGGTCGCCCACGCCGGCGGCGACCGGCGCGTGCGCGTGACGCTCCGGTCCGTCCCCAACGAGCGGCTGCGCCACGGCGAGCTCCTGACCGTGCGGCTGGCCGGGCGCAGCGGCCACCGGTCCTTCACGCTGACGATCGAGCGCGACCCGGAGGGCGACAACCACGCCCACGTCACGATCCAGCTCGACGGCGGCGAGCCGGTCCGGCAGCGGCTTACGCTGCCCCGGCTGGGGGACCCGGACCTGCTGATCCACGTGCTGTG
>DASQZW010000007.1:0-35866 GCA_035638495.1 Terriglobales bacterium | reverse complement strand
GTCTTCATCCAGCTGCGCCACTACCACGACCGCCAGGGCATGTGGCAGCTGTTCGGCACGCTGCTGCACGAATTCCAGCACCTGGTGACGCATCCCAACTACGGGCGCACCGCTGACGCGATCGGCGGCGAGGGCCGGGCGATCCTGATCGAGGGCATGGCCGAGCACATGCGCTTCCAGGTGTGGAACCACGTGCTGTCGGGGCTGGCGGGCAACACGGCGCTCCGCCAGACGGTCGAGGGCCCCTACTTCCAGTCGCCCGCCGACGCGGCCGACTACGGGCCCGGGGGCATGGCCGACCAGGGGGCCAGCGAGGGCGTCTACGACGAGCGCGCGCAGGCGGACGACATCAGCAGCCGCGTCGGAGAGCCGAACGCGCGGGCTGCGTTCTTCATGGGCCATGTCGAGGACCTCGGAATCGGTCAGGGGTCGAAGAGCGAGGAGCCGCTCACGGGCCTGGCGAGCTGGCGCCCGGGCGGGAACGGCGAGCCGGACGTGTATGTCGTGGGAACCGCGGGCGAGACGGTGGCCGACGTGCAGCGGCGGACGGGGAGCACCCACGTCGAGGAGCCGGGCGGGACGGTCTGGGTGGACCCGACGCACGTGTTCCGGCCCGGGCAGCGGCTGATCGTGCCCGGCATCCGCTGGCACACCGCCATCGCCGAGGACACGCGCGGCCAGGTCGCGAACCAGAACGGCGTCAGCCTGGAGCAGCTCGAACAGGCCAACGGCCTGGCCCACGCGCCGGCGACGACGCCCGTGCCGGCCGGCACGCTGCTCCTGATCCCGGTGCACTGATGGCGTCCCTGAGCGTGGCGGCCGCGGGCCGCTGGTCGGACTGGGACGGGCTCGAACGCGGCATAACGGACCCCGCCGTGACCTCGGCGTTCGGGGTGGACGCGGCGCTGGTCGAGCGCGGCACGGGCCAGCTGTCGGGCCGGCGGCGCGAGCTCCGGACCGTGCGTGCCGGTGGCGAGCCGACCCTGCGGTGGTGGCTCGACGGCGACGGCACGGTGGTGCTCGTGCAGGTCGTCGGGCCCTCGAGCTGGCCGGACCTGGAGGCGGCGCTGACCGCGCTGGGGCCGCCCGAGCGCGAGGCGGCGGGGCGCTACCTCGTCTCCGGGGCCACGACCACCGAGCTGGTGTGGCCGGCACGGGGTCTGAGCCTCACGATTGCCGAGAGCTACGACGATCCGCCGGCCTGGCCCCGCCGGCTGGCGAGCGCCCTGCTGTTCCCGGCCTCCGACATGCGGACGTTCGTGGTCGACCTCGGCGGCAACGACCGGGGCGGCCCCTCCTGGTAGCACGCCTCGGTCGCGAGCTGGGCGCACTTGTCCCGGCGACAGGGCCAAGACGACCATTGCCGGCTCCGACCCGATGCCGGAGCATTGCTCGAGAACCGGCATGAGCGGGGGACAAGCGGCTGACGCGACGAACACTTCCGTCGACCAGGCGGTGCTCGGCGCGCTCGTCGGCGCGACCGTGGACTCCGTGCCGGACGTCGTCGCCCGCATGCGGGCGCTGGACGCGGTGCTCCCGGCCGAGGACGGGCTCAAGTGGTTCAACTTCCTCTACCGGATGGTGACCGAGCAGATCCTGGCCGACATCGTGCAGAACCGGTGGCAGGACGGGCCCTGGCTCACCGATCTCGATGTCCTGTTCGCCCGTCTCTACTTCGACGCGATCGTCGCCTGGATCGAGAGCCCCGATCAGTGTCCGCGTGCCTGGGCCGCCATGTTCGAGCGGCGCCACCGGCCGGGCATCGCGCGCGTCCAGTTCGGCATGGCCGGCATGAGCGCGCACATCAACCGCGACCTGCCGGTGGCGGTGGTGCGGACGTGCGAGAAGCACGGCATCGCCCCACAGGCCGACTCCAGGCAGCACGCCGACTACGAACGGGTGAACGCAATCCTGGAGGCCGTCGAGATCCGCGCCATGGAAGCGATGTCCACGGGCATCATCGGGAGGATGGCGCACGACCTGGGACGCCTCGGCGACGTCATCGCCATGTGGAACGTGCGCAAGGCGCGGGACGCGGCGTGGGTCAATGCCGAGGTCCTGTGGGAGCTCCGTGACAGCCCGGAGCTCAGCGCCGACTACCTCGCCACGCTGGACCGGATGGCCGGCTTCGCCGGCCGCGGGCTGCTCATCCCCACGGAGGGCTGACGGCGGCCCGCGCCCGTGGCGCGGCTATAGTTCTCGGGTCTCGCGTTTCAACGTCGCCGATCTGGAGGGGGGAACATGTCAGCGACCGACCAGATGCTCGAGAGCAACGCCCGCTATGCCGAGTCGTTCACCAAGGGCGACCTGGCCCTCCCGCCGCGAAGGCGGACCGCCGTCGTCGCCTGCATGGACGCCCGGCTCGACGTGGGCCGGCTCCTGGGGCTCGAGGAGGGCGACGCCCACGTGATTCGCAATGCCGGCGGCGTGGTCACCGAGGACGTGATCCGCTCCCTGGCGCTGTCGCAGCGGCTCCTGGGCACCGAGGAGATCGTGCTGATCCACCACACGGACTGCGGCATGCTCACCTTCCAGGACCACGAGGTGAAGGCGCAGATCGAGGCGGAGACGGGAATCCGTCCGCACTTCGCCCTGGAGGCGTTCGGGCACCTCGAGCAGGACGTGCGCCAGTCGATGGCGCGCATCGAGGCGAGTCCCTTCGTTCCCCGGAAGACGGACATCCGGGGATTCGTCTACGACGTGCGCACCGGCCGGCTGGCCGAGGTCACCCGCTAGATCAGCCAGCAGCTGGTGGATCCTCCGGATCGCGCGGGCGGCCGTCGAACGAGGCCAGCTCGCGGATCCGGCCGTCCGCGTCCAGCGCGGCAAAGTCGTCCCCGCTGAGGTCAGGCCGGCCGTCGTTCCAGATCGTGGTCCAACGGAAGCGCACGTAGCCGTGATGCCGGTCCGCCGAACCGGCCACGACGCGGGCCCGTGGGAACGCCCTCCGGAACGCCCCGATCGAGGCGCACATCGGCCCGCACCCGGTCGTGATCCCCTGCGGGCTGACGAACACGGCGTCGGCCCTGCAGACCGACTCGAGCAGGCGGAGCCGCTTGCCGTCGTCGTCGACGTTCCACGCCTCGATGAACCCGGCGACGGCGTCTTCCAGCCTCGTCACGGCCACAGGAACGTGGGCCTCACCTCTCCCTGTCCATTTTCTCACCAGCCGGGGGGGTTGCGGCAAGGCGGGGGCGCCGTGGCAGGCTGCGGGGAGTGAAGGTGAGCGCCGCGCGCGCGGCCGCCGCCGACTGGGTCCGTCGGCACGCCGCTCGCGAGCCGGGGTTCGTCGGCGCGTACTTCAGCGGCTCGACCGTGTACCTGCCGCTGGACGCCGAGCTGCCGGTCGGGTCCGACGTGGACGTCATGGTCGTCAGCGAGCGGGAGGGCGCGTCCCACGGCAGGACGAAGTTCGTTCACGACGGCGCGCTGATCGAGGCCAGCAGCCAGCCGTGGAGCACGTTCGCCTCGGTCGACACGGTCCACTCCGCGCACAGCCTGCGATTCGACAGCATCATCGCCGACCCCAGCGGCCGGCTGGCCGCAGTGCGGGCCGTGGTCGTACGCGAGTTCGCCGAGCCCAGCCGGGTGCGCCGGCGCTGCCGGGGGCTCTGGACGGCGACCGTGCAGGCGCTGGGCGATCTCGATCCGCACGCGCCCTGGCCGAGCCAGGTGATGGACTGGGCATTCAAGACGAGCTGGACGGCGCTCCTGCTGCTGGTCGCCGACCTCCGCAACCCCACCGTTCGCCTTCGCTACCTGGCCGCCCGTGAGGTCCTCGCCGAGCACGGGCTGACGGACCGGTATCCGGACCTGCTCGACCAGCTGGGCTGCCGCGACCTGACGCGTGAGCGCGCCGAGCACCACCTGGAGGAGCTGGCACTGACGTTCGACGCCGCCACCGGCGTCGCCCGCACGAAGTTCGGCTTCAGCTCCGACATCAGCGCCATCGCACGGCCAGTGGCGATCGACGGGATCGGCGAGCAGATCCGGCTGGGCAACCACCGCGAAGTCGTGTTCTGGCTGGTCGCAACGTACAGCCGGTGCCACGAGATCCTCGCGGCGGACGCCCCAGAGCTGGACCGCGAACGCGGTCCGGCCTTCGCCGCGATGCTGGGCGACCTCCGTCTCCGCTCGCCGGACGACCTCGCGAATCGGGCGCAGGCCACCGTCGCGTTCTTGCCCGCGCTGTGGGACGCGATGGAGGCGATCATGGACAACCCGCGGCAGCCCCGAGGGCACCAACCGGTATGACGAGAGACAGGTGGGCGAGCTGGCTGCTGGAGCGGCGGAGCGGCGGCGACCCCCACGCGGCCGAGCGCATCCGGGAGTACCTCCACCCGATTCGCGACGCCGTGCTCGACGCCGCGGCGCTCGGTCCGGACACCCGCATCCTCGACGTCGGCTGCGGAGACGGGCTGATCGCGTTCGGCGCACTGGAGCGGGGCGCGGGGCACGTGATCTTCAGCGACGTCTCCCAGGACCTGCTCGACCGGTGTCGCGAGATGGCCGGCGACCTCGACGTGCTCGAGCGCTGCCGGTTCGTTCGCGTCGGGGCGGAGGACCTGGCAGAGCTGGCGGACGCTTCCGTGGATGCCGTCACCACGCGCTCGGTGCTGATCTACGTCGCCGACAAGGCGCGTGCCCTGCGCGAGTTCGCGCGGGTGCTCGCCCCCGGCGGCCGGATCTCCCTCTTCGAGCCGATCAATCGCTACTTCGTCGACGCGGACGGCCGCTTCCCGCCCACCTACGACAGCGCCGCGGTCGAGGACCTGGCCCGTCGCGTCATCGCCGTGTACCGGGGGATCAATCCCATGGACGGGCCGATGATGAGCTTCGGCGAGCGGGATCTCCTCGAGCACGCCGAGCGGGCCGGGTTCACGGACCTGCACGCGCGGCTCGACATCGACGTACGGCCACCTGCGGCGCGCGACTGGGCCTCCTACCTCGCGAGCTCACCCAACCCGCTGGCGCCCACCCTCGAGGAGGCGCTGCGACAGACGCTCACACCGACCGAGATCGAGCGGTACGCACGGCACTTCCGGCCGCTCGTGGAGGGCGGGATCGGAACGGAGCGGCGGGCCGTCGCCTACCTCTCGGCCGTCAGCCGCGGGCCGGCAGAACAGTCGCCACGTTCGTGAGGACGGCGATCGCATCCGCGGTCACCAGGTCCGCCTCGTGCAGGCGGCCGCGGACGCGCAGCACCGCGCCGGCGGTGAGGTCGTCCGGGCCGCCCATCGCGACCCGGGTTGCGGCGTCCCACGAGGCCCGCACCGGCCGGTCGCTGGCCGTGAACGAGCGCGGCCCGGCGCCCGGCTCGACCGGCTCCAGCAGGACGCCGTGGAGGCGGCCGGGCTCGGGCGCCTCCCGGACCACGAGCACGAGCTCCACCTCGCTGCCGGGTCGGCACCGGGCCAGGTGCTCCGCGTCCACGGGCGCGGTCATCGGCGGCCGCGCCGCGGCGGCGTCGCCCTCGGCGGCGTCGGACCGCAGCGGCCGGTCCTGGGCGTACCGCAGCCCGAGCCGCAGGGCGGCCTCCGCCTTCGCGAGCTCGGCACCCAGGTACCCGGCGTGGCTGAGCTGGGACACCAGCCGCTCCCGGATCAGGCCCAGGAGGATCGAGGAGCCGGTGCGGCCGCGCATCTCGTGCGCGGGCGCGTGGTCCGGCAGGTGGTGGCGCACGACGATCTGCGACACGGGCCGGTCCACCGAGATCACGAAGTAGCCCTTCGGGTCGTACCGGAGCGGTTCGCGGCGGCCGCCGGGTGCGATGAGCGCGAACGCCGGGCCAGGGGCCGCAGGCACCTCCTCCCCGGGCGCGAGCGCGGTCGGGCTGCGCCGCACCAGCGACTCGACCCGGCGGCACAGCTCGTCGACGTCCAGCTCGCCCGTCCAGTCGACGAGCTCGACCTGCTCCCGGAAGCGCCGCACGGACCCCTCCGGCACGGAGCGGAGCACCGGCTCGTGGCCCTGCGCGCCCCGCACCTGGCCGGTCTCGTCGACGCCGTTCTCGACCAGCGCCGCAAGCGACTGACCCGGCCGGAACAGGCGCGACTCCCTGCCGCAGACGAGCAGGAAGCGGATCGCAGGGTTGGCGACGACGTTCAGCACGATGCGCTCCAGGCCGAGGTTCGCGGTCTGCACCTCGCCGGCGATGGCCACGCCGGGAGCGGCGGCGAGCGGCGCCATGAGTTCGGTGCTCGTCAGCACGCAGACGGCGACCGGGGCCGCGGGGTCCCCGACGACGTACGTGCCCTCGATCTCGGGCCAGCTCATCGCGGCCAGCCGCCGTCCTCGACCACGCCGATCGCCGCCGTGACCCAGGCCAGCTCAGCGTCGATGAGCGCCAGCTGGTGGTCCCCCGCCAGGCGCGACAGCGGCCGGCTCAGGGCGCCGAGCTCCGCGGTCACGCGGGCGCGGCGGTGCTGGATCACCTCCCGCCGGCGGCGGAGGAGGCCGGCCGCCTCCTCCTGGTCCACCTCCGTGAGGAACACCACGGCGCCGGCGAGACCGGTGTCCGCCGGCTCGAAGACGGTGATCGCCCGCCGCACCAGGGCGAGCAGCGCCTCGCGGCCGCTGGCGGTGAGCTCGTACAGCAGCCGCTCGCCCCTCGGTCCACGGGCGCCCGGCTCGACCGTGACGCGCAGGTGGCCCTGGCCGGACAGCCGGTCGAGCAGGTGATAGATGTTGCCCTTCTTCAGGTCCGCGAACAGGGGGCCGTGGGAACGGACGATCCGGTTGAGGTCGTAGCCGCTCATGGGCCCGCGCCGGAGCAGGCCGAGCAGGAGCAGCGACTTGTGAGAGAGCGGCGCCACGAGTGACAAGTCAGCGCTGACTATAGAGACGAGCGGCCTGATAGTCAAGACCGACTATCGAGATCGGATGCCGGCGGACGGCCGCTGCCAGGCGTTCTGTTCGCGGTAGTCAAGTAACCGCTTTCCGGAGGTCACCAGACGTCAGTCTTGACAGAATTCTTCAGGATCGGAACAAATATCTCGTCTTGAGTCGGCAGGTTGCGCGCGGGTTGGACGGTCGCCCGGCACGGGCCTCGGTCCGTGACCGGAGCCGGGCACGAGTCATCGCCCTGCTCCGCGCCAGGGGCGTGGTCAGCCAGGCGGACATCGCGCGCGAGACAGGGCTGTCGCGAACGACGGTGTCCGGCGTCGTGGCCGAGCTGCGCCAGGAGGGCCTGGTCGTCGAGGCGGCCGAGGACGGCGCCCGGACCGAGGGCCGCGGCGGCCGGCCGCCGGTGCCGATCAGCCTGAGCCGGTCGCTGGGCGCCGTGCTGGGCGTCGACTTCGGTCACAGCCACGTCCGGGTCGCGGTCGCCGACCTCGGCCACAACGTCCTGGCGGAGCGCGACCGGAGCCTCCAGGTCGACCCCGACGCGAAGGCGTCGCTCGACCTCGCCGCCGAGCTCGTCGATGAGGTCCTGTCCGAGGCGTGCGTCCCGCGTTCCAGCGTCCTCGACGTGGGCATGGGGGTGCCCGGCCCGGTCGACCGCGTTCGCGGCGCCGTGGGCTCCGCCACCGTCCTCGCCGGCTGGATCGGCGTGCGCGCCGCCGAAGAGCTGAGCGCGCGCCTGGGCCTGCCGGTGGAGATGGATAACGACGCCAACCTCGGCGCCCTGGCGGAGCACACGCTGGGTGCGGGCCGCGGCTGCTCGGACCTCGCCTACCTCAAGCTCTCGAGCGGCATCGGGTGCGGCCTGATCGTGAACGGCCGGCCGTACCGCGGCACCGCCGGGACGGCCGGTGAGATCGGCCACCTGCGCGTGGACGACGGGGACACGTTCTGCTACTGCGGCAACCGCGGCTGCCTGGAGACGCTGGCCAGCGGGTGCGCGATCGTCGAGATGCTGGAGCGCAGCCAGCGGCGCGGCCTGACGCTCTCCGACATCGTCACACAGGCCCGCGCGGGACACCCGGCGTGCAGCCGCGCGGTCGCCGACGCCGGGCGCCACATCGGTGTGGCCGTCGCCAACCTCTGCAACCTGCTCAATCCCGGGCGGGTGGTGGTTGGCGGCGTGCTCGGCCTCGCTGGCGATCTGCTGCTGGCGCCGCTCCGCGACTCGTTTCTACGCTATGCGGTGCGAGCGGCAGCCGAATCGGTGGAGATCGTGCCGGGGCAGCTGGGAGAGCGTGCCGAGGTGCTCGGCGCCCTGGTGCTCGCCCTGTCGAGCGCGCCATGGCAGGGGAAGGCTACGGGCGAGGCCCCTGCTTCAAAGTACAAGTGAGAGAGGAGATCGTATGCAGCGACTCAAGCTCCATCGGTTGACCATCGCGGGGTGCGCCGCCATCGCGCTCGTGGTGGCCGCGTGCGGCGGCAGCAGCAGCAGCAGCAGCTCGTCGTCCGGCAGCACCTCGGTGCCGTCGGAGATCAACGTGAAGAACTTCGACAGCAGCTTCACGGTGATGAGCTCGCTGAAGCCGCTCTACACGGCCGGCAAGGGCCTGGTCGGGGTCATCCTCCCCGACACCACGACGTCGACCCGGTACGTCCAGTTCGACCAGCCGTACCTGCAGCGGGCCTTCCAGGCCGCCGGGTACTCGTCGACGAGCTACAAGATCGACAACGCCCAGGGCAGCGACGCCACGGAGCTGGCCCTCGCCCAGGCCGACATCACGCAGGGCGCCACCGTCCTGGTCTTCGACCCCCTGGACAGCACCGTGGGCAACCAGATCCAGGCGTACGCCGCGTCCCACGGCGTCAAGACCATCAGCTACGACCGCGCGACCTTCACGGGGACCAACACCTACTACGTCAGCTTCGACAACGTCCAGGTCGGCAAGCTGATCGGCAACGGCTTCACGTCCTGCGTCTCCGCCTGGAACGTCGCCAACCCGATGATCTTCGTCCTCAACGGCGGCCAGGACACCGACCCGAACGCCGTCTCCTTCGCGCAGGGCTACAACTCGGTGCTCTGGGGCAACGACACCACGCCGCAGGCGCCAGGCACGACCAACAGCAAGGGCTGGAAGCTGGTCGGTGACCAGATCACCCCCGGCTGGGTGAACGCCACGGGCGCCACCATCTTCCAGCAGCAGTTCACCGCCCACCCGAACATCAACGCGACGGTGGAGGCGAACGACGGGCTCGCCAACGCGGTGATCACCGTTCTGAAGAACGCCGGTGTCGGGGCCAAGAAGATCCCCACCACCGGGCAGGACGCGACCAACCAGGGCATGATCAACGTCCTCCAGGGCTTCCAGTGCGGCTCCGTGTACAAGCCCATCTACCTGGAGGCCCAGGCGGCGGTCTCCCTGGCGACCATCCTCCGCGCCGGCCAGTCCCCGCCGAGCGCGCTGGTGAACGGCAACACCACGCCCCCCAAGGGCGTCACGGGCAACCAGCAGCCCGCGGTGCTGCTGACCCCGGTGTGGGTCGACACCTCGAACATGGCGTCGACCGTGATCAAGGACAAGTTCGTGTCCGCGTCGGCGCTCTGCTCCGCGGTCGGGGCCGGCGTCTGCGCCCAGTACGGCATCCCGACGACCGGATAGATCGGAAATGAACAACAGCGCCTGCGCGGGGCCATCGACCCGTGACTGACCACAACGCGGCCGAGCCCCTGCTCAGGGTGCGCGGCCTGGACAAGCACTTCGGCCCTGTGCAGGCGCTGACCGCCGTCGACCTGGACCTGCCGGCGGGCCAGGTGACGTGTCTCTGCGGGGACAACGGCGCCGGCAAGTCGGTCCTCACCAAGTGCATCGCGGGCATCCACCAGCCCGACCACGGGCAGATGTACTGGGAGGGTCATCCCGTCCAGGTCCGCAGCCCGCGCGACGCCTCGCAGCTGGGCATCGAGACCGTGTACCAGGACCTCGCGCTGGCGGACAACCTGGACATCGTGCAGAACATGTTCCTGGGCCGTGAACGTCTCCGGCGCGGCCTCCTCGACGAGAACGACATGGAGCGCGCCGCCGCGGAGACGCTGGCCAGCCTCCGGGTGACGACGGTGCGCTCGATCAGGCAGCCCGTCGCCTCGCTCTCGGGAGGGCAGCGGCAGTCGGTGGCCGTGGCCAAGGCCGTGATGTGGAACTCGAAGCTCGTGATCATGGACGAGCCGACGGCCGCCCTCGGGGTGGTCCAGACGCGGCAGGTGCTGGACCTGGTGCGCCGCCTCCGCGAGCGGGGGCTGGCGGTCATGGTCATCTCGCACAACCTGAACGACGTGTTCGCCGTGGCCGACCGGATCGCGGTGCTCTACCTTGGACGGATGGTGGCCCAGGACGCCAAGTCGGCGTTCGATCCCCAGACCGTCGTCGAGTACATGACCACCGGCGGGCAGATGCGCCCGGGGGCGCTCCAGGCGGGCGAGGGGGTGAGCACGAATGTCGACCAGTGAGGCGCCGGAGCGGCAGGCCGATCCGACGGCCGCGCCGGAGGCGGCCGCGGTCGAAGTCCCGCCCGGGATCGTCGCCCAGAACCTCGGCGAGTACCTCCAGGGCTGGTGGGCGCGCGTCCGCGGCGGCGACAGCGGGCTGCTGCCCGTCATCGGGGGCCTGCTGGTCATCATCGTCGTCTTCCGGGCCATCAGCCCGGAGCACGTCTTCCTCTCGGCGGGCAACCTGGTCAACCTGTTCCAGCAGAGCGCGGTCTTCATGGTCCTGGCCATGGCGGAGGGATTCGTCCTGCTGCTCGGGGAGATCGACCTCTCCGTCGGGTACGTGGCCGCCGTCGGGGCGGTCATCGCCGTGCAGCTCGTGCAGCCGTCGACCACGAAGTGGCCCTGGTGGGCCGCGATCATCGCCGGACTGGCCGCGTGCTGCGGCATCGGGGCCATGCAGGGCTCGCTCGTGACCCGGCTCAGGGTGCCCTCGTTCGTGGTCACGCTGGCGGGGCTGCTCGTCTTCAACGGCGTGATGCTGATCCTGCTCCTGCTCGGCCCGTTCTCCGGCTATCCGAGCCTGACCAGCACCGGTAGGGGCAACCCACAGGTGCTCTACAACCTGATGTGGGGCACGATCGACCCGATCGTGAGCTGGGTCGCGATGGTCGTGATCGTCGGGCTGCTCGGACTGAACCTGTGGCTCCGGGACGCACGGCGGCGCGGCAGCGGACTGGTCGCCCCGCCGGTGAGCCTGACGATCATCAAGATCGCCCTGATGGCGGTGATCGGGATCACCGTCGTGGCGATCTGCAACGTCAACCGGGCCGCGGTCGGGACCCTGGAGGGTGTGCCGTGGGTCATCGCGATCGTCCTGGCCGTCCTCGGCGCCTGGACCGTGCTCCTGGAGCGCACGCGGTACGGGCGCTACGTGTACGCGATCGGGGGCAACCCAGAGGCGGCGCGGCGTGCCGGCGTCGACCTGACCAACGTGCGGACGCTGGCGTTCGTCCTGTGCTCGTTCACAGCGGGCATCGGCGGCTTGCTGTATGCGTCCCTGCTGGGTGGGATGTCCAACAACGTCAACGGCGGCCAGCTCGTCCTCTACGCGGTGGCCGCCGCGGTCATCGGCGGCACCAGCCTCTTCGGCGGCCGCGGCAGGGTGATCCACGGCGTGCTCGGCGGGCTGGTGATCGGCGCCATCTACAACGGCACGTACCTGCTCGGCCTCGCCGTGCAGTGGCAGTTCATCGTGACGGGCCTCGTGCTGGTGGCCGCGGTGACGATCGACTCCCTCTCGCGGCGCGGCGCGACCTCGGGGAGCGCGGCCCGGGCCTGAGCGCGAGAGATCCCTCCCCCCTCGCGGGGGAGGCGGGTCCGCCAGGACCCGGTGGGGGGTCGCTCGGAAGGACTCCGCGATGAGCGCTCAACGGAGTCCCCCCCTCCGGCCCGTGGCCGGACCTCGTCCCACGCGAGGGGGGAGGAACGCCCCAGGGCATAGCATTCGCGCGTGCAGACCATGACCAGGACCCACGGATTGGACGAGGCCCGCCTCGAGCGCATCGGCGAGCACCTGATGACGAGGTACGTCGAGCCGGGCAAGGTCGCCGGCTGCCAGGCGCTCGTGGCCCGCCACGGCCAGGTCGCGTACTCGCGATCGTTCGGCCTCGCGGACCGGGAGCGCGGCACGCCGGTGCGCGACGACACGATCTGGCGCATCTACTCCATGACCAAGCCGATCACCTCGGTCGCGCTGATGACGCTCTACGAGCGCGGCCTGTTCCAGCTCACGGACCCGGTGCACCGCTTCGTGCCGGAGTGGCGTGGCCTGAAGGTCTGCGAGATCGACGGCGTCGGCGGCGACCACCTGGTCGAGCTCGAGCGCCCGCCCACCGTGCGCGACGTGCTCACGCACACCTCGGGCCTCAGCTACGGATTCGATCCAGAGGACCCGGTCGACCGGCGCTACACGGAGTCGGGGCTCACGGCGGACTTCCGGTCGCAGATGACGCTGGAGGAGATGGCGAGGCGCCTGGGCGACCTGCCGCTCCGCTTCCAGCCGGGCGCTCGCTGGCGCTACTCGTTCGCAACGGACGTCTGCGCGCGGCTCGTCGAGATCATCTCTGGCCGCAAGTTCGGCGACTACCTCCAGGAGGCGATCTTCGACCCGCTGGGCATGCCGGACACGGGCTTCGTCGTGCCCGAGTCCGCCAGGGACCGCTTCGCGGCCAACTACTACCGGGCCGAGGACAAGACCCTGGTGCTGTTCGACGACCCCGCCGCCAGCCCGTACCTCCAGGTCCGTCAGATGCAGTCGGGCGGCGGCGGCCTGGTCTCCACGATGCCGGACTACCTGCGCTTCGTGGAGATGCTGCGCGGGGGCGGTGAGCTGGACGGCGCGCGCGTCCTTGGGCGCAGCACCATCCACTACATGACCCGCAACCACCTGCCGGGCGGCGCGTCGCTCTCGTCGCTGGCGCTGGGGCCCCTCGGCCAGGAGCCGTACGCGGGCATCGGCTTCGGGCTCGGGTTCGCGGTCACGCTCGACCCCGTGGAGCTCCAGACCATCGCATCGCCGGGCGACTACTACTGGGGCGGCGCCGCGGCCACGCTCTTCTGGATCGATCCGGTCGAGGACATGATCGTGATCTTCATGGTCCAGCACATGCAGAGCCCCTACAACTTCCGCGGCCAGCTCCAGCAGCTCGTGCACCAGGCCATCGTTTCCTGAGTCCCGGCTGAGGAACGGCCCCGCCCCGCCGGTCGGGGCGGGGCCGCGGACCTACATGTTCGGGCAGTGGTGCTGCGTGCCGGAGCCGCCCTGTGCCGGCGCGCTCGGCGAGGCCGGCGTGGTCGTCGACGGGCTCGAGCTCGCCGGTGGGGAGGGGCTGGGGCTCGCCGCCAGCACCGGCCCCGAGAACGCCATGATGGCCCCGATCGCGGCCCCACCGACGACCGGGGCACCGAGGAGCAGCAGCTTGCGTCTGAGTGGCATCTTCGCCTCCTGCAACGGGTTTGCCCTCCGTTCGCGAGGGCTCGTAGGGACCACCCTGCGACGCGCCGCTCAGGAAGCCGTCGGCGAATCCTTGGAGTTCGATTGGAAGTGGTGAGGGCCCGCGCACCAGGTCTCCGAGATGCCCCATGCTTTGAGGACCGCATGAGACGATTCCGCGCGGCCGCGGCGGTGCTGCTCGTCCTGGCACTCTCCGGCTGCTCGCTTCAGGCGCCGCTGCCGTTCTTCAAGGCGAGGTCCAGCCCCACGCCTTCGGCGAGCGCCGCGAATCTCACCAGGTTCTATGGCCAGCGGCTGGCCTGGCGGGACTGCGGCGGCGGCTTCCAGTGCAGCACGCTGCGGGTGCCCCTCGACTACCAGCATCCATCCGGTGACGTGATCGGCATGGCAGTCATCCGGCACCCCGCGACCGACCCCGGGCACCGCATCGGCTCGCTGCTGGTCAATCCTGGGGGCCCGGGCGGCAGCGGCATCGGCTACGCGCGCTCGGCGAGCCAGATCGTGAGCGCGGCGCTGCTGGCGGACTATGACCTGGTCGGGTTCGATCCGCGCGGCGTCGGCGAGAGCACGCCGGTCACGTGCCTGGACGACGCCCAGATGGACGCGTTCGTCGCGACCGTGCCCGACCCGCAGACTCAGACCGAGCAGGACGAGGCGGTCAACGAGGCGAAGCTGCTCGCCGGCCAGTGCGAGGCACGCTCGGCGAAGCTGCTCCCGCACGTCAGCACCGTGGAGGTGGCGCGCGACATGGACGTGCTCCGCCAGGCGCTCGGCGACGCCAGGCTGACGTATCTCGGCAAGTCGTACGGCACGTTCCTGGGCGCGACGTACGCCGACCTCTTCCCGTCGAAGGTCGGTCGCGTGGTCCTCGACGGGGCGCTCGACCCGCGGCTCGACGCGAACCAGCTCGGCCTGCAGCAGGCCGCGGGCATCGAGCTGGCGATGCGCTCCTTCCTGGCCGACTGCGTCAAGCGCTCCGACTGCCCGCTCACCGGCGACGCGACCGTGGCCGAGACGCGCGTTTCGGCCCTGCTGGCATCGGTCCGTCTCCGACCCATCCGCGGCGACGGCACCCGTACCGTCGACCTCGCACTGGCCGAGACCGGGATGATCGCGGCTCTGTACACGGACACGACCTGGCCGTTCCTGCGCCTTGCCCTGCGGTTCGCACTGCAGGGCGACGGCCGCGGCCTGCTGCAGCTGGCCGACGCGTACGACGACCGCGGGCCGGACGGCCACTACCAGTCCAACGAGCTGGCTGCCAACTACGCGGTGAACTGCCTCGACCGGCCGGACGTCGCGTCGGTGGCCGACGTCGAGGCCCGGGTGCCCTCGTACAGCCAGGCGTCGCCGCTGTTCGGCGCCGGGCTGGCGTGGGGCGACCTGGTGTGCGCGTACTGGCCCACGAAGGCGACCGGCCGCCCGCACGCGATCTCCGCCGCAGGCGCCGCGCCCATCCTGGTGGTGGGCACCATCCGGGACCCTGCAACGCCGTACGCGTGGGCGCAGGGGCTCGCCTCGCAGCTGGCGTCGGCGACCCTGCTGACGTACGACGGCGACGGCCACACGGCGTACCGGCGCGGCAGCACGTGCATCGACTCGGCGGTCGACGCGTACTTCCTGCACGGCACGAGCCCCCAGTCCGGCCTTCGCTGCGAGTAGGCTGAAGCGCGATCGCCGCTCCCGTGGAACTCCCCACCCCGCGGCGGCTGACGCTGCCCGTCGCGTTCGTCCTCGGCGGCCTGTCGGCGTTCGGGCCCCTGTCGATCGACATGTACCTGCCGGCGCTGCCCCGGCTGGCCGCCGACTTCCACGCCCCCGCGTCCGCGGCCCAGCTGACCGTCTCCGCCTGCCTGGTGGGCCTCGGGCTCGGCCAGCTCGCCGCCGGGCCGACGAGCGACGCGCTGGGCAGACGCCGCCCCCTGCTGGTCGGCGTCGTGCTGTACGCGATCGCTTCGTCCGCCGCCGGCGCCGCGCCGTCGCTGGGCGTGCTGATCGGGATGCGCTTCCTGCAGGGCCTGGCCGGCGCAGCCGGCATCGCGATCGCGCGAGCCGTGGTCAGGGATCTGTTCGATGGCCGGGACGTGGCACGGATCTTCTCGCTGCTGATGCTGGTGATCGGTGTCGCCCCGATCGCGGGCCCGGTGCTCGGCGCGCAGATCCTTCGGTTCGGGAGCTGGCGCTGGATCTTCGTCGTCCTGGGCGTCATCGGGCTGCTGCTCGCTGCCGGCGTGGCCGTCTGGCTGCCCGAGAGCCTGCCGCGCGCCTCGCGGCGTTCGGGCGGCCCACGCGAGGCGGCCCGGGTGTTCCGGGCGCTCGCCTCGTCGCGGACGTTCATGGGCTACGCGCTGACGCTGGCGTTCACGTTCACCATGCTGTTCGCCTACATCTCGGGCTCGCCGTTCGTCCTGCAGACGCAGTTCGGGCTGAGCGCCCAGGCGTTCAGCTTCGCGTTTGCGGCCAACGCCGTGGCGATCGTGATCGGGACGCAGGCCAGCGCCCGGCTCGCCAGCCGCGTGTCGCCGCACCGCCTGCTGGTGGTGGGCTGCTGCCTGTCCTGCGGTGGGGCGGCGGTGCTGCTGGCCGCCGCCCTGGCCGACCTGGGCCTGGTGGCGTTCCTTCTGCCGCTGGCCGTGCTGGTCGGCAGCCTGGGCGTCATCATGCCGAACGCCACGGCGCTGGCCCTCCTGCCGCACGCGCGGGAGGCGGGCACGGCGTCGGCGCAGCTGGGCGCCCTCCAGTTCGCTGTCGGCGCCGCGGTGGCGCCGCTGACCGGTCTGCGCTTCGGCACGCCCGCGGTCGCGATGGCGGCGGTCATCGCGGCGGCCGCCGCCGCGGCGTTCCTCGCGTTCGCGACCCTGGCCGGCCTGCGTCAGCCGGAGAGTGGGATCGAACGGACGGCTGATGATTCGGTGACCGGGTGCGCGTCCTCGAACTCCGCGCACTGAACCGGGCCCTGCTGGCGAGGCAGGGCCTCCTGGAACGCCGGGACGAGCCCGTCGTCGACGTGGTCGAGCGCATCGGCGCCATCCAGGCCCAGTACTGGCCGGCCGTCGCGGTCGCGCTCTGGGCCCGCGCACGCGGCTTCCAGGCCGACGATCTCTACCGCGCGCTCGAGGCGCGTCAGCTCGTGATGGGCACGCTGCTCCGCAGCACGCTGCACGTCGTCAGCGCGCGCCAGCACCCGCACTACGCCGCGGTGGTGCGGGACTCGGGGACGGCCAGCTGGGGCCGCACGGACGCCGAGCCGCCGCCCGAGATCGACCTCCTGCGCGCGGAGCTCGTCGCGCACGCGGCCAGTCCCCGGACCGCCGAGGAGCTGCGGGCGTTCGTCGAGGCGTGGATCGAGCGGCACCGGCCGCCGCTCGCGGAGGCCGAGCTCGCGTTCCAGCGTGGGTACCGGTGGCGGCCGCTGATCGCGTCCTGCGGCCTCGTCCGCGCCCCTGCCGGCGGCCGCTGGGACGGCGCCCGCCCGCCGGCCGCCTCGATGGCTCCGCCGGAGCCCGCGAGCGCGTCAACGCAGGAGGCGCTGGACGCGGTCGTCGGCTGCCATCTCCGCGCATTCGGTCCCGCGGCCGCCGACGACGTCGCCGGCTGGATCGGCTGGCGGACGCCGCCCGTGCGCGCCGCGCTGGAGCGCCTCGGCCCGAACCTCCTTCGCTTCGAGGATGAGTCCGGACGCCCGCTGTACGACCTGCCGGACGCGCCCAGGCCGGACCCGGACGTGCCGGCGCCGGTGCGGCTCCTGCCCTGGTTCGACAGCGTGCTGCTCGCCTATGCGCCGCGGCACCGGGCCCGCATCCTGCCCGACCCGTACCGGGACCGGGTCTACGTGCGCGCCAACCTCCAGTGGCTGCCGACGTTCCTCGTCGACGGGCTGGTCGCCGGGACGTGGGCGATCGACGCTGCGGGCCGCGAGGCCGCCCTCGCGCTCCGGCCGTTCACCCCGCTGAAGCGGCCCGTGAAGACGGAGCTGGTCCAGGAGGCCGAGCGGCTGATCCGGTTCCTCCGCCCGACCGCGGCCGCGCACCGCGTGACCGTCGACGTGTAGCCTCCGACGAATGAGCGATGGGTACACGGGCAGGGTGGTGCCCGGCGGGCCGGCGGACGTCCGCGAGCTGCCCCACCTGGTGATCACGAAGTTCTCGGTCGGTCCCCACGACAACAATGCGTTCCTGCTGCGCTGCCGGGAGACCGGCGAGCAGCTCCTCGTCGACGCTCCCACCGACGCGCCGCGCTTGCTCGAGGTCGTGGGCGCCGGAGGTCTCACGACCATCGTGATGACGCACCGCCATGGCGACCACTGGCAGGCCCTGCGCGAGGTCTCCGCGGCGACCGGCGCCCGCGTGCTCTCCCATCCGCGCGACGCCGCCGGGCTGCCGTTGCCGCCGGCGGCGCTCGTCGAGGACGGCGACGAGGTCCATGTGGGCGCCTGCACGCTGGAGGTGATCCACCTGGCGGGCCACACGCCGGGCGGCATCGCGCTGCTCTACCGCGACCCCGGGCGGGCTCCGCACCTCTTCTCCGGCGACAGCCTCTTCCCGGGCGGCGTCGGCAACACCGGCGACGACCCGGAGCGGTTCCGGCTGCTGATGACCGACGTCGAGACCAAGGTCTTCGGGCGTCTGCCGGACGAGACGTGGGTGTACCCCGGCCACGGCAACGACACCACCCTCGGCGCCGAGCGGCCCAGCCTCCCCGAATGGTGGGCCCGCGGCTGGTAGGACCACTCGTTAACCCGCGGCTCCCCGGCGGTTAGCCACCGCTTCGCCTCTCCGGCCCCGCCCGCGCATTGAACTGGAGAGCGTTCGATGGCGGCCGCTCGCTCCGCGCGCGCCAGGCCGCTCCCCCCCGCCAGCTTCACCAACGAGAGGAGGCGGTATGCAGCTTTTCGGAAGACCGCTCCCGGCGGTCCTCACGGGCGCGGTGGCCGCGGTCCTGGTCGCCGGGACCACGGCCGTCGCCACGGCGGCCGGCACGTCGGCCTCGGTGCCTCGCTACGACCACATCTTCGTGATCGTGGAGGAGAACCACGGCTTCCAGGACGTGATCGGCAATCCGGCAGCCCCGAACCTGAACGCGCTGGCCAGGCAGTTCGGGCTGGCGACCCAGTACTTCGGCGTCTCACACCCCAGCGAGCCGAACTACGTGGGGTTCGTGGGCGGCAGCACGTTCGGCGTCGCCAGCGACGACCCCTTTTACATCAACCGGGTCACGGGCAAACAGAACCTCGCCACCCAGCTCGACGCGTCCGGCATCAGCTGGAAGGCTTATCTCCAGGGGCTTCCGCACCCGGGGTACAAGTCGATCTGCTACCCGGCCAAGTGCAACGGCGCGCCCGACCACGACCCCCTGTACGTCTCCAAGCACGACGGCATCCAGAACTTCTCGACGGCGCTCAACGACGGGGACTGGAACCTCCAGGTCCCGATCGAGCAGCTCTCCGACGACCTGGGCAGCGGCCGCGTGCCCGCGTTCAGCTACGTGATCCCCGACGAGTGCCATGACCAGCACGGCGACCCGCCGTACTGCCTGGACGGCGGCAACCCGGGCGACCCCCAGGATCAGCACCTCGTCGCCTTCGGTGACGCCTTCCTGGGCCACCTGGTGAGCCAGATCACGAACGCCTCGTTCTGGGCGCACGGCAACAACGCCATCGCCATCACCTACGACGAGGGCGACGACAACGTGGGCTGCTGCGACGCCGGCAACAGCGACCCGAACGGCACGGGCGGCGGTCAGGTCGCGACGATCGTGGTCGCGAACCACGGCCAGCGCGGCTTCCAGGACCCGACTCCCTACAACCACTTCTCCCTGCTCCAGACGATCCAGCAGTCGTTCGGTCTGGGCTGCCTGGAGTTCACCTGCGACACCGCGAATGTCAGGCCGCTGGCGCCGCTCTTCGCGATCACCGGCTCGGCGCCCGTCGCGACGAAGGCGCTCGCCGTCCCCGACATCGCGACACCGAGCCCGACCCCGACCGAGCCGGAGTCACTGACCACGAATACGCCCAATTCCGGCGGCTGGAAGGTGGTGGCCAGTGCCCTCCGCGGCACCAACGACAACAGTCTGGGCGCGGTGGCGGCCTCCAGCCCCAGCGACGTGTGGGCGGTGGGCAACTTCCTCCCGGACACGGCGAACAGCAACCAGGACGCGACGCTCTCACTGGCGAACCACTTCGACGGCACGGCGTGGTCCGTCGTGCCGACGCCGAACGCAGGACCCAACTTCAACACGCTGCTCGGGGTGGCCGCGTCCGGCGGCAAGGCCTGGGCGGTCGGCGTCCGCCTCAACAGCGCCTTCCAGGACCGCGCTCTCGTCGAGGCGTGGGACGGCACCAGCTGGTCGATCGTGAACAACCCGCAGCCGGGCTCGCAGCGCGACATCCTCTTCGCGGTGTCCGCGCTGTCCACGTCCGACGTCTGGGCGGTCGGCGACCAGGAGGGCGCCAACGGCATCTTCGAGACCCTCGTGGAGCACTTCGACGGCACGAGCTGGTCCGTGGTGCCGAGCCAGAACCCGGGCAGCACCGGCAACCACCTGTACGGCGTCATGGCCGTCGCGCCGGACGACGTGTGGGCGGTCGGCCAGCAGCTCGGCGACACCGGCCCGGACCACTCGCTGGTCGAGCACTGGAACGGGACCGCGTGGTCCGTCGTGCCGTCGGCCGGCAACGGATCCGCCTCCGGGATGCTCTTCAGCGTCACGGCGGGTGACGCCGGTGTGCTGGCGGTCGGCGAGACCGACGACACCGTCGCCGGCGCCCGTCCGCTGATCCAGCGCTTCGACGGCAGCTCGTTCGTGAACGTCCCCGTCCCGGCCTCGGCCGGGTCCGTCTTCAGCAGCCTCTGGGGCGTCGCGGAGGCGCACGGCACCGTCTGGGCCGTGGGCACCTTCGAGGACATCACCAGCACCAACAACGAGCCGCTGATCCTGCGCGGCGACGGTGGCAGCTTCAAAGTCGTGAACGGCCCGAACCCGAACGGCAGTGCCGGCAGCGACATCATCGGCGGCGTGGCCGCGACGGGCGACAGCGTGTGGGCCGTCGGTCTCTACGACACCGGCGGCAACCGGCTCACCCTGACCCAGCTCCATAAGGAGTCCTGAGCGTCGAAGTCCACGGAGAGGGGCGGCCGCAGGGCCGCCCTTCTCCTACTCCCGCAGGCGCCTCGCGACGCGATCGGTCGCCAGCTGCGCGCCCAGGTATGCCACGACGGCCGCGCCCAGCGTGCCCACGCCGCTCACCACGAGCGTCGGCCGGAGGCCCAGCTGCTGGACGAGGATGCCGCCGACCACCGTGCCGACCGGGACGGCGGCCCACGTGGGGAGGCGGGTCGAGGTCGATCAGCCCCTGCCGGCGTACGGCATCTTCGTCGCCATCACCATCAGGGACTGGACGTTGGCGTCCAGCGGCAGGCCGGCCATGTAGAGCACCGCGCGGGCCACGTGCGCCACGTCCATGCGCGGTTCGACCGCCGTCGACCCGTTGGGCTGCAGGATGCCCTGGGCCATCCGGTCGGTCATTTCGGTGGCCGCGTTGCCGATGTCGATCTGGCCGCACGCGATGTCGTACGGCCGGCAGTCGAGCGAGGTGGACCTGGTCAGGCCCGTGATGGCGTGCTTGGTCGCCGTGTAGGGCGCCGAGAACGGCCGCGGGACGTGGGCCGAGATCGAACCGTTGTTGATGATCCGGCCGCCGCGCGGCTGCTGGTCCTTCATGATCCGGATCGCGGCCTGCGTGCACAGGAAGGCGCCGGTCAGGTTGACGTCGACGACCGCCTTCCACTGCCCGAACGTCAGGTCCTCGAGCGGGACCGGCGGCGCGCCGGAGCCCGCGTTGTTGAACAGCAGGTCGAGCCTGCCGAACTCCTGCCGGACGGCGGAGAACAGCGCGTCCACCGAGTCCGGGTCGCCGACGTCCGACGGCACGGCCAGCATCCGGGCGCCCAGCGCGCGGCCGGCCTCCGCCGTCGCCTCCAGCGGCTCGCGGCGGCGCCCGGCGACCGCGACCGCCCAGCCCTCACCGGCCAGGGCCAGCGCGACGGCCCGGCCGATGCCCGTTCCGCCGCCGGTGACTGCGGCGACCCGCTCCGCTGCACTCATTCCGCAGAGGATAGTTGGGCGGCGCGGGAGCGGGCGCGACTGGCTGCCGCCTCCACGAACGCGCGCACGAGCGGGTGCGGGCGAGCCGGCGACGAGCCGGTCTGGGGCACGAACAGCGTCCCGACGAAAAACGGGTGCTCCGGGATCTCGACTACCCGCGCCTCGCCGTCAGCGTCGGTGCCGGCGACCCGCAGCCCGCGGGAATGGATGAGCGGCTGGTGCCGGGGATCGAGGCCGAAGTTGCAGTAGTAGCGCTCCTCGACCTCCAGCGAGCCGTACGCCTCGGCCGCCCGCGAGCCGGGCTCCAGCCTGACCCGCATGGTCTGACCGGCGAGCGAGCACGAGAGCGGCGTCACGAACAGCGTCGACGCGTAGGGGTCGTACTCCGCGTGCTGGGCGTCCTCGAAGCCGAGCACGCTGCGCGCGAACTCGATCACCAGGTGCTGGAATCCGCCGCAGGTGCCGATGAGCGGGATGCCCTCCTCACGTGCCAGCCGGATCGCGGCCAGGGCGCCGTCCATGCTCGCGTAGGGACTGCCGGGGGCGATCCACACGCCTGAGTCGCCCGCGAGCAGGTGAGCTGCGCCGCTCGGGAGATCGGACGTGGGGACCCAGCGGTGCGTGAGGTCGAGGCCGAGCGCCACGGCCACGTGGTCGAGGCTGGCACTCGTCGCCCGGTGGGTGATGGACGAGGGATCGCGATCGCCGACGATGGCGATGGTGACCTGACGCGACATCGGTCCCTCCTGCGGAAAGAAAGAATTGTAGGCGTGCCGTCACCCACGCTCGAACGCATCGAGGACTACTACGACGCCGTCCCGCGCGCGGCCAGCCGCGCCGAGGACCACGGCTCGCTCACACTGTTCGTCAACATCGGCGCGGGCTGGCCGTACTACGCGCGGCCGCGCCGGCGATGGCGGGGCGAGGTCGAGGCCGAGCACGTGCGCTCGGTGCGGGCCCGCCAGCGCGCCCTGGGCGTGCCCGAGGCGTTCGAGTGGGTGGCGGAGGTGACGCCGGGACTGGCGGACGCCGCGCGGGCGGCGGGCCTCAGCGTCCAAGCTCACCCGCTGCTCGTGCTCGACCGCCGCGCCTGGCGGGCGGCCCCGGCGCCTCGTGGCGTCGCGGTGCGCATCGTGCCGGCGGGCGCGGCCGAGCTCGCGGCGCTGCGGGCCGTCGCCAGCCTGGCCTTCGGGGAGCCCGGCACCGCCGTCGGCCCGACCGGGCGCACCGACCTGCCGGCGGCCACGGCTGCCGTGAGCAGCGCCAGCGTGGCCGACCTCCGGGAGCGGATGCGGAACGGCCAGACGGTGCTGGCCGCCGCCTACGACGTCGAGGGCCCACTGGCGGTCGGCAGCCACCAGCCGGTGGGCCGAGTGAGCGAGATCGCGGGCGTGGGCACGCTGCCCGCCGCGCGCCGGCGCGGCCTGGCCGCCGCGGTGACGAGCGCCCTCGTCACCGACGCGCTGGAGGGCGGCGTCGACGTCGTGTTCCTCTCGGCCGCGGACGATGACGTGGCGCGGGTGTACCGCCGGTTGGGCTTCGCGCCGGTCGCGACGGCGATGATCGCGGAGCCCCCCGTGCCGTGAGCCCACAATGTGCGCAGCAAAAATGGGAGGGAAGCTGCGCGCCGTCTGCGTGGTAGCCGTCGTGCTGGGCGCCCTGCTGGCTGCCGGCAGTGGCCAGTCGGCGGCAGCCGGAATCGCGGCGATGGCACCACCGGCGCCTTCTTCGCCGGCCTCGAGCCCGACGCCCCCGCCGCGCACGCCCACGCCGACGCCGCGGCCCGCGCCCACCCGCACCCCGACTCCGACGCCGGCGCCGACGCCGACCCCCACGCCGCCGCCCCCGCCGACCCCCACACCGGTGCCGCCGCCCTGCGACACGCGCGTGCCGCAGGCCACCGGCGCGGGCGGCTTCCTGCAGGTGCCCGGTGTCGCCGGCGACGCCACCGAGGCTCCGCACGCCGGCTCGGTCGTCCTGTCTCGCGTAGCGCCCGTCTCGATGCTGCCGCCGGCCGTCGGCACCGTCCCGCTGACGGAGGTCACCCTCGTCCGTCCGGTCGACGGATCGTCTCCGGCGCTGGTCCGGGCCGTCGCGAGCGCCATGCACTTCGACTGCGCCCAGGTCGAGATGGGCCCGACGCGCGATTACCTGTACGCGACCTTCGCGTTCCACGGCGCCCAGTTCGCCGCTTACACGCCGACCGGTGCCGGACAGCCCATCGAGCAGCTGACGCTGACCTACGACACGGTCGACTGGGAGTACCAGCTGCGCGACGGGTCGGCGGTCGCGACCGGCAGCGGCAAGCTCGGCGCGACGCCGAACCCGCGCGGGCTGCAGGCGGCCGGCGTGTCGCAGGGGCCGTCATGGCTCGCGCTGCTGCTCCTGGTCCCCGTGGCTGCCGGCCTCACGGCTGTCCTGTGGCTGCGCCGGCGACGCCGCGGGAACCTCCGGGCCGGCTCGCCGCATCTCTGAAGGCGTGATGCCCCAGCACTCGCTCGCCCGGGCCGTCCCCGCCACGGACGACCTCGCGTTCGAGCGGCTCGTGGAGCCGCTGCTGCACCCCGGATTTGACCTGGCGTGCGCCGTGCTGCGCGATCGCGCCGCGGCCGAGGATGCCGTCCAGGAGGCAGCCGTGAGGGCCTGGCGGGCGTTCCCCAGCCTGCGGGACGAGAGCCGGGCCCGGGCGTGGTTCCTCAAGATCGTCCTCAACCAGTGCCGGGCCATCATGCGAACGAGGTGGTGGCGCTCGCACCTGCTGGCGGAGCGCGTCGAGGGTGTGGTGCCGGCTCCGGACGCCGGCGCCGACCTGCGGCTGGACCTGGAGCGCGCGCTGCGCGTCCTGAGCCGGGACCAGCGGGCGGTCCTCTTCCTCGCGTACCAGATGGACCTTCCGCAGGAGGAGATCGCGCGGATCCTCGACGTGCGGCTCGGGACGGTCAAGTCGCGCATGCACCGCGCGGTGGCACGCCTGCGCTCCTCGCTGCCGGCGTCCACGGAGACGCTGCCGTGATCGGGCGGGAGCGGGACGACCGCCGGCTGGTCCGCGAGGTGTTCGCCCAGACGCGGATGACGCCGCGGCCGGACCTGGTGCGGCGAATGCGGGACCGGGTGGCCCGTGAGCGCCGCCGGGGGAGGCCCGACGGCGGGCGGCAGCTGATGGTCGCGGGCGGGATGCTGGCCCTCCTGATGGTGGCCGGGCTGCTCGTCGACGACGGCGTGCTGCAGTGGCCGGCGTGGAGCGCACCGGCACCGGCGCCGCAGGCCGCCACGCTGGGGAGCGCGGGCCCGGCGGCGCCGACGTTCCTGCTGGCTCCGCTCGATGGTGGGCCGGGACCGCTCCGCCGCGTGGACTGGACCGGCCGAACCACGGGCTCGCTCGTGGCGCCCGCCTCCGCGGCCGGCTGGGCCGCGTCACCCGACGGCGCGCTCGTGGCGGTGCGCGCCCCGGCGGGCCCCGGCGCCGTGGTGCTGGACGCGGGGGGAGAGGTCGTGGCCCGGCCGGCCGTGTTCGGCGCCTGGTCGGGGGACGGCGTCCACATCGCCTGTGCCGTCGTCCCTGGAGCGCTGGGCCCGCAGGTCGTCACGGTGGACCTGCGCGACCCGACCCGGCCGCGAACCTCCGCAGTGGCCGTCAGCGGGATCGACGGCCCGAGCGCGGACTGGAGGCTGGCCGGTTGCTCCGTGCGGGCGGACCGGCTCGTGGCGGTGCACGAGCCCGCGCCGCCGGTGGTGGACGCGACCGTGGTGATCGCGCTGAGCACCGGGAGGGTGGTCTCGCGCGTCTCCTACGACGACGGGCTGCCGCCGGTGGCTCCGGTGCTGTCGCCGGACGCGCGCTACCTGGCGGAGAACGACCCGGAGCGGGTGGCCGCGAGCATCCGCGACCTGAACGGCGGCGACGTCGTGGGCCACGTGACCGGGCTGGTGACCGGCTTCTCGGGCGATGGCAGGCTGGTCGTGACCAACGGCGAGCTCGGCTCGCCGGCGACGGCCTCGAGGATCGCGCTGGTCGACTGGGCCTGGCACCGGACGGTGTGGGCGGGCGCCGGCCACGCGGTGCCGCTCGCCGCGCGGCCCGGCGGCGAGGAGCTGGCCCTGGCCGTCACGACCGACCCGGCGGCGCCGCCCCGGGCCGTGCTGGTCGACGGGGGCGGCCGCGCGTTCGTGCTCGACTCGACCCCGTCGCGGACCGGGTCGCTGGCGGCATAGGGCTCCGGCTGGAGCCCCGGCTACCCGCCGGGCGGCGGCGTGGGCCCGCTGCGGACCAGGCGACCGCTGCCCGGCCGGCCCCGAACGCTCCCGTCCTCGAAGACCACCTCGCCGCGGCGCAGCGTGAGGACGGGCCAGCCGGAGACCGTCCAGCCCTCGTAGACGGAGTGGCCGGCGTTCGACTGGATCATCCCGCGGCTGACGGTGCGGGTGAGCTCGGGGTCGAACACCACGATGTCCGCGTCGGCGCCGGTGACGATCGCCCCCTTGCGGGGGCGGAGGCCGAACAGGCGGGCGGCGTTGGCCGAGGTGACCTCGACGAAGCGCTCGCGCGAGATCCGTCCGGCGCGGACGCCCTCGGACCACAGCATGGGCACCAGCGTCTGCAGGTTCTCGACCCCGGGACGGAGGCGGGTGATCGAGAGGTCGGGGTCGAGCTTGGCCTCGAGGGACCACGGGGCGTGGTCGGTGCAGACCGTCTCGACGACGCCGTCGCGGATGCCCGCCCAGAGCGCCTCCACGTCCGCCGGCTCGCGCAGCGGCGGCTGGCCCACGTACTTGGCGCCGTCCGGCTCGAGCAGCCGCTCCGCCGTCAGGTGCAGGTAGAGCGGGCGCGTCTCGACGTGGACCGGCAGGCCGCGCGCCCTCGCCTCGGCGCAGACCTCCAGCGCCCGTGCCGACGACAGGTGGACCACGTAGACCGGAGCGCCGGTCGCCTCCGCGATGGCCACCGCGCGCTGCGTGGCGGCGACCTCCGCGATCACCGGCCGGCTCTCCGCGTAGTCCCGCAGCGACGTCCTGCCCGCCGCGGCCAGGCGCCCGACCCCGTGGGCCAGGAGCGCCTCGTCCTCGCAGTGCAGCATCGTGAGAAGCCCGGACCGGCCGGCCAGGTCGATCGCCCTGACATACGCGGCCGCCCGCGCGTCGAAGCCGAACGACAGGAAGCACTTGATCGTGCCGCAGCCGGCGTCGAGCAGCCTCGGGATGTCCCCCAGCGCGGCCTCCGGCTCGCCGATCACGGGGTGGCAGAAGAAGTCGGCGATCGCCTGCGTCGCCGCGGTCTCGTGCTCGCGGGCGAGGCCGGCCAGGGGCGTCTCGGCCGCGCCGAGGAACGTCATGTTGCCGACGGTCGTGACGCCGCCGGCAAGCGCCGCCCGGGACCCGCTCGTGAAGTCGTCCACCCAGCGCGGGCGGGCGGTCGACGCCCCCGGCGGCGACGAGAGGTGGACGTGCGCGTCGATCGCGCCAGGGAGCAGCAGCAGGCCGGCGGCGTCGATCTCGCGCCGGCCGCTGAGCGCGCCGCCGATCTGCGCGATCACTCCGTGCGCGACGCCGACGTCAGCGCGCTCCGACCCACTCGCGTTGACGATCTCCCCACCGCGAATCACGAGGTCCAGCTCTGCCATGCCAGTCATCATCGGGCTCGGGGCGGGGTGCTCGCAGCAGCGCCCAGGACAGGAGGCCGCCCAGGAGCAGCGCGCCGTACAGGGGCAGACTGCTCAGCCACGCCGACTGGATGCCGGCCTGGCCGGCGAGCCAGGCTGCCGGCGCGAGGACGTCCGCGAGCGCCCATGCGGCGACCAGCAGGGCGACTGCGGCCGGCCGGTCCCGCACCAGCGTCCAGGTGTAGACGATGACGACGAGGAGCGGCGTGAAGTTCCACAGGGAGTTCTTCGGCGCGGCCAGGACGGCGTAGCAGAGGAGGACGGCGAAGGCGCCCGGCCAGGCCCGGCGCTGCCGGGCCGCGACGGCGACGGCCAGGGCGCCGAGCGCTGCAGCGACGGCGACCATGATCGGCGTGACCGGCGCGGAGGCCGGAAGCAGGCGGCTGAGCCAGCCGTTCAGCGACTGGTTGGTCCAGTACGGGTCGCGCCCGAACATCGCGAGCACGCTGTCGCCGTACGACCAGTGACCGGTGAGCAGGTTGGGTCCGAGCGCGAGGCACACGGTCGCCGCGCCGGTCGCGAGGAGCGGACGCAGCCCGCGCCGCCCCAGCGCCAGGAACGCGAGCGCGTCGGCGGCGGGGAAGAGCTTGACGGCGGCCGAGAGCGCCAGTCCGGCCGGCGGGGCCGCCCCCCGGAAGGCCAGCACGAGCAGGGGCAGCAGCACGAGGTTGACCTGGCCCATGAACAGCGAGCCTCCGGCGGGCGCGTACGTGCCGGCCATGGTGGCGAGCGCCAGGACCTGCGGCCACCAGGCGGTGCGCAGGGGCGACAGCAGGAACGCGACCGCCAGGCCGAAGCAGGCGAGGCCGGCGGCCGCGAAGAGCGCGCCGGCGACGAGCGGCGGCAGCAGGCCGAGGGGGCGGAGCACCTCCGCGAGCAGCAGCGGGTAGGAGTAGCCGGTGCCGACGAGTGTATGCAGGCCGGACTGCTGGAGGACCTGGGCCAGCAGGTGCTTGTCGTAGGGGTCCCCGCCCAGGTCGAGGATGCGGGCGGCGGCCCAGTAGTCGGCGAAGTCGTTGAACAGGCCGCCGACGCTCGGATCGGCGCGGTTGACGAGGAGGCCGAGCGTGAACGCCTGCACGGTCAGCAGGCAGGACCAGGCGCCGCACAGCAGGCCGCGACGGGTCAGGAGCGGTCCGTCGGTTCTCACGCCTGACAGATGGGCGCGGCCCGGGCGGGGGTTCCTAGCGCTGGATGCGTGGGACTGCCGGCAGTTCCACGTCCGGATCGTCTACCCGGGGTGAAATCGCCGGCAGTTCCACCCCTATCTAGTGACGGCGCCGATCGAGCAGCTGGCGCAGCAGGGACAGGCCCTCCGTCACCTTCCGGCGCTCCTGCGGGGTCGCCCCGCGGAGGGCCTCGACCAGGCGCGACGCGGGGGCCTCCGGCGAGTCGGCCAGGTCCTGCACGTACCGCTGGACCGCCGGGCTGTTGGCGATGCGCGTGCACCGGCGGTCGGCCGGGTCCGGCGTTCGCTGCACCAGCCCGCGCGCCTCCAGGCGGTCCACGATGCCCGAGACGGTACTGTGGCACAGGCCGAGGTCGCGGCCCAGGTCGCCCACCGTCATGGGCCCGTTGACCACCAGCAGCATCTGGACGCTGATCTGCGGCCCGGTCAGACCGCTCCGTCCGATGTCGGCCGCCGTCCGCAGGACGAGCCGGCGCAGCGTGCGCAGGTTGGCGACGATCTCCTGCGCGTCCGCGCGCAGGTTCCGCTCCGCCTCGTCCAGGTCGAGCATCGCGTCCGAGTGTACGGTAGTATGCTGGCGCAACACGTCGTATACGACGTATCGGGAGGCAGCCCAGATGGATGCAGGAGAGCAGGCCCCGGCCCAGCGCGTCACGACGCCCGCCGGCGACCCGGCCTGGCACGTGACGCGCTACGCGGACGTGCGGGCACTACTCACGGACTCCCGTCTGGGGACGTCGCATCCCGATCCCGAACGGGCCAGCCGGCTCAGCCAGTCGCCGCTGTTCGGCGGCCCGCGCGGCGGCGACCCGGAGACCGAGCGCGAGAACCATTCGCGCATGCGCCGGGCCCTCTCCAGCTCGTTCGCCGCTCGGCGAATGGAGGGGCTGCGGCCCCGCATCCAGGCCATGGCCGACGGCCTGCTCGCGGAGATGGCGCGTCACGGCCCGCCCGCCGACCTGCACGAGGCGCTCTCCTTCCCGCTGCCGGCCCTCGTGATCTGCGAGCTGCTCGGGGTGCCGTTCGAGGACCGCCAGGACTTCCGGGTCTGGTCGGACGACGCCGGGCACCTGAGCGACCGGCCGCGGGCGATGGCCGGGCTGGGACGGCTCAAGGACTACATGCGGCAGCTGATCGAGCGCAAGCGGCGTGAGCCCGCCGAGGACGTGATCTCCGACCTGATCGCGGCGCGGGACGAGCGTGGGGAGTTCTCCGAGGACGAGATCGCCGAGCTCGCGGCCGGCCTGCTCTTCGCCGGCCACGAGACCACGGTGGCCGCGATCGACAAGGGCGTTCAGCTGCTGCTGATCGATCCGGACCAGCGCGAGGCGCTCCGGCGCAGCCCCGAGCTCGCGGCGCAGGCGGTCGAGGAGATCCTGCGCAGCCCCGCTCCGATCATGGACGCTCGCCGGACCGGGGTCGGCGGCCTCCTCCGCTACGCGAACGCGTCCATGGACGTCGGCGGAGCTGCAGTCGAGGCCGGGGACCTGGTCATGCTCGACCACCGGGGCGCGAACTGCGATCCGTCCCAGTTCGCCGATCCCGGCCGGTTCGACGTCCGGCGCGAGGCGAACGCACACCTCGCGTTCGGCCACGGCCCGCACTTCTGCCTGGGCGCTCCGCTGGCGCGCATCGAGCTGCAGGTCGTGTTCGGAACGCTGTTCCGCACGTTCCCGGCGCTGCGTCTGGCCGTCCCGGTCGACGAGCTTCGGCCCCGGGTCGGGCTCCTCACCGGCGGATTCGAGGAGCTGCCCGTGACCTGGTGAGGCGGGCCGCTAGCGGACGCTGATCGTCCACCCCTCCGCCGGGTCGTAGCGACAGACGGCGCCCGTGGTCACGCTGGCACGCAGGTGCTCGCCCAGCTCCGGCACGGCGGCCCCGACCGCCTCCACCGCTCGCACGATCGCCTTGCGCACCGCCGTCCGGGCCCGTTCGTGATCGGTTGGGAAGCCGCGCACCGATCCACCCAGCCTGATCGCCCCGCGCAGCGCCGCGTTCAGCTCGGCGAGCTCACGGCGCGCGCCGGCCGCCCGCGCGGGGTCCAGCCCGGGATCGGACAGCATGACGGTGAGCTCCCTGGCCCGAAGGCGGTAGCTGGTCAGCGCCTGGCGGTCGAACACGGGGTCGGGTGCCGACCGTGCGGGGCTCGGCGTCCAGGCAGCCAGCCGCAGGACGTCGTGGTCCTCGCCGGGAGCGCCGACCAGGGTGGCGAGGTACCCGATGCCGACGAGGTCGCCGACGAGCACCGCGCGGTCGCCGATCTCGACCCACCAGCCGCCGTCGACCCGGCGGAGGCCAGCCTCGCGGGGCGCGGCCCGTGCGCCGGTCAGCCACGCCGGCGGCGCCGGCAGCGCCACGTTCATCCGAGCGGCGCTCGCCCTGGCCCGCCGGCTCAGCTCCTCGGCCCGGGCACGGTCGCCACGGCCCCCCCGAGCGCCGAGCACCGCGGCGAGCGCGTGCTCCGTGAGCACCGCCATCGGCCGGCTGCCCAGCCGTCGATCCTCCCGAATGGCGGCCTCCAGGTGCGTGACCGCCGTGTCCAGGTCCCCGGCCGTCGCCGCCGCGAGTCCGAGCGTGCGGCGCGCCGATCCCAGGCACACCACGGCCAGGGAAGGGAGCACCGGCAGGTCCGCGAACGGCTCGACGAGCGACCGCACCTCCGCCGCCACCGCGGCGTCGCCGAGCTGGAACGCCGCCTCGCCGGCGAGGAACTGCGTCGCCAGCCACGAGCTGGAATCGGGCAGGGCGCCCAGCCCGATGCCGGTGAGGCGGGCCAGCGCCTCCTCCGCGGCCTCCACGTCACCGAGCGCGGCGGAGAGCACGGCGTCCGCCGCGACGTAGACGTGGTCGTTCGGGCCCAGCCGCGGCGACGCCGACGCCGCCCGGACGAGATCGATGATCTCCGCCGCTCTGCCCTGCCACCAGCGCAGCGCCGCCAGCATGGCGCCGAAGTACGCGGGCGCGTCGGGGTCCCCCGCCGCTTTGCCCCGCTCGAGCGCCGACGCGGCCGTGACCTCGGCGTCCGCCAGCCGGCCCCGGCGGGCGAGGCACGTCGCGGTGACGACGTCGGCGACGAACGCGATCGCCTCGCAGCCCGCCGCCTCCGACCGCTCGCGCAGCTCCTGGTGCGACTGCTCGGCGTGGCGGTCGCCGGCCAGGAAGAGGTCCACGGTGCGCCAGCACAGGCCCACGAGGCCGAGGAGCGGATCGCCAGCCCGCGCGGCGAGCCGGACGATCTCCTCCGCCATGCCCAGCCGCGACCGGGCCCGCGATGGACCGAGCTGGACGTGGTGGAGCAGCGACAGCGCCTCGGCGGACGCGGCGTCGTCCCCGAAGGCGAGGACGATCTCGACCGCGCGCTCCACCGCGGCGACGGGACCGCCCTCGTACACCGCCTCGGCGGCGGTACGGACGTCCAGCCGGGCCGCGATCAGCGAGCCCTCGGGCACGCTCATCCGGGCCCGCCGCCAGAGCGCCTCGAGGGCGGCCCGCTGCAGGAAGTCGCGCTGCTCGTAGACCCAGATGCCGCCGACGCCGAGCGCGGCCAGGGCAAGAGCCTGGCCGTCCTCCTCCTCGGCCGCGACCGCCGCCGCCTCCGTGAACGCCGCCCGCGACTTCGCGAGCAGGCCGGCCTGCCGGCTCGCCTCCGCAGCGTCGACCAGCGCCATCGCCCTTCGGCCGGCCACGGTTACTCCCCCAGCGCCCGGCGCTGGGCCGCCGCGGCGAGTGTCCGGACGGCGGCGGCCAGCAGGTCGGCCAGGTCGGCGCCCCGCACGGTCACGCCGATCGGGCCCAGACGCCGGATCGCCGCGTCGGGCGCCGCCGCCGCCCAGGGCCTGACCCGAACCTGCTCGAGCTCCGGGCCGGCCTCCCAGAACCGGTCCACCGCGTCCTCCAGCGACGGCCCCGCCTCGGCGGCCTGTTCGCCGGCCTCCGGCGCGGCCGCGCGCCGGGCGGGGCGCCGCAGCGCCGCGAGTCGCTCCAGCAGCTCCTCGCGGGTGCGGCCGCGCCAGGTGAAGACGAGGAACGGGTCGCGGTCGAACGCCTCGGCCAGGAGGTAGAAGACAGCGGCGACGTGCTTGCACGGGTTCGCCGAATCCGGGCAGGTGCAGGAGCTGGCGAGCTGGCCCGCCGACGACGGGAACAGCGACAGCCGGCAGGCGGCGAATGTCTCCTCGATGTCCAGCGGCATCTCGCCGGCCAGCAGCTTCGCGGCGAACACGGCCTTGGCCGCCATGGCGCGCTCGGCCCGCGACCAGTCGCGCTCGTCGAGCGTCTCCACGCCCAGCCGGACCCGGTACGGCCGGACGCGGGAGCCCTGCACACGCGCCTCCACGACGCCCTTGCGGACCTCCAGGTCCAGGACCTGGCCCCGCCGCGCGTAGTTCCGGCCCCGGTCCAGGCGGGAGCCGAATCCGAACGACTCCAGCATCGCGATGAACCGGCGCGACCACCACGTCTCGCCGATGTCCCCGCGCCGGCTCCGGGCCCGCAGGCCGCCGTCGACCGGCAGTGGTCGGGTTGGACCCTCGCGTCGCCAGAACCGGTCGTCGTCCACGCCGTCAGGCCTCCGCCACCGCGTCGGCAGAGAGCGCGACCAGCTCCCGCAGCTGGTCGGTCGACAGCTCCGTCAGCCAGCCCTCGCCCGTGCCGACGATGCGCCTGGCGAGCTCGCGCTTCTCCTCGATCATGCGGTCGATCCGTTCCTCCAGGGTCCCGATGCAGACCAGCTTCCGCACCTGCACGTCGCGCCGCTGGCCGATCCGGAACGCGCGGTCGGTCGCCTGGTCCTCGACCGCCGGGTTCCACCAGCGGTCGAAGTGGATGACGTGGTTGGCGGCCGTCAGGTTGAGCCCGGTGCCGCCGGCCTTGAGCGACAGGATCAGCAGGGGCGGGCCGGCGGCCGACTGGAACCACGCGACCATCTCGTCGCGCGCCCGCCGCGGGGTGCCGCCGTGCAGGAACGGCACGTCCCGGCCGAGCCGCTCGCGCAGGTGCGCCCGGAGCAGGTCGCCCATCTC
Source organism: Terriglobales bacterium (assembly GCA_035638495.1). Lineage (GTDB taxonomy): Bacteria > Chloroflexota > Dormibacteria > Dormibacterales > Dormibacteraceae > CF-161. The sequence continues at coordinate 2,553 of DASQZW010000007.1, read as the reverse complement.
CGCGAACTGCGTGAACAGGAGCGCGCGGTCGCCCTCGGCCATCACCTCCTCGAGGATCTCCTCCAGGCGGGCCAGCTTGCCCGAGCGGCCGTCCAGCCGCGAGCCGTCGCGCAGCAGCTGCCGTGGGTGGTTGAGCACCTGCTTGAGCTTCATCATCGTGGCCAGCACGAGGCCCCGTCGCTCGATGTCCTCGCCGGCTGCGTCGATCTTCGCCAGCATGTCGTCGAGCACCGCCTGATAGAGCGTGGCCTGCTCTCGCGTGATGTTGCAGTAGACCTTCATGTCGACCTTGTCCGGGAGGTCGGCGATGATGCTGCGGTCGGTCTTGAGCCGGCGGAGGACGAAGGGGCCGGTGAGCTTGCGGAGCAGGGCCGCGGCCTCGTCGTCCCGGTACCGTTCGACGGGGACCGAGAACCGCCGCCGGAAGTCGGAGGCCGAGCCGAGGAGGCCCGGGTTCAGGAACTGCATGATCGACCACAGCTCGGCCAGGCGGTTCTCCACCGGGGTCCCGGTGAGGGCGACCCGCCGGGGGGCTCGCAGCGCCCGGACCGCATGGGCCTGGCGGGCGGCGCTGTTCTTCACGTTCTGCGCCTCGTCGAGGACGACGCGGCCCCACTCCAGCGCGCTCAGCGCCTCCTGGTCGCGCACCGCGAGCCCGTACGTCGTGATGACGAGGTCGCGGTCGCGGACGACCTCCGCGAGCTGCTCGCCGCCCTGCCGGCCCTGGCCGTGGTGGACATGGACGCGGAGCTGCGGCGCGAACCGCTCCGCCTCGCGCTGCCAGTTGCCGACGACCGACATCGGGCAGACGAGGAGCGTCGGGGCCGCCAGCTCGCCGGCGTCCCGCTCGGCGACCAGCATGGCCAGGAGCTGGATGGTCTTGCCCAGGCCCATGTCGTCGGCCAGGCAGGCGCCCAGGCCCAGGTCGCCCAGGAAGCGCAGCCAGGCCAGGCCCCGCTCCTGGTACGGCCGCAGGTCGCCGTGGAACCCGGCGGGCGTCGGCTCCGCGGCGAAGCGGCGTTCGGCGGCGCCGGCCAGCAGCTCCCTGACCCACCCCTCGGCCTCGACGGCGACGACCGGAGGTCCCGGTCCTGCGTCGAGGCCGATGCTGGCGCGGAGGAGGTCGGCCAGCGTCATGCGGCGCTCCTCCGCCGGCTGGTCGAGCAGCGCCAGCGCCGCCGTCAGCTCCTCCGGCCCGAGCTCGACCCAGCGCCCGCGCACCTGCACGAGCGGCACCTTCAACCGTGCCAGCTCGCGCAGCTCCTCGGGCCGCAGCACCGTGTCGCCCAGCGCGACCTCCCACTCGTACTCGCAGAGCGCCTCCAGGCCCAGCTTGCCGGGTCCGGCCGCGGCCACCGCCGTCCCCGCCGCGGGCCGCGCCCGCAGCCGAAGGCCGAGGCGCGCCTGCGGCTCGTGCCACCACGGCGGCACCAGGACGCCGAAGCCTGAGTGGGCGAGGACGGTCGCGTCCTCGCGCAGGAAGCGGTGCGCCCCGGCGGCGTCCAGCGGCAGCCCGGTCGGCCGGGCCGTGGCCAGTGCGGCGTCCAGTGCCGGGGCCAGCAGGCAGGCGCGGCCCAGTTCGCCCAGGAGTCGCTCCTGCGGGTGCTCGACGACGCGCTCGAACGCGACCAGCCGGCCGCCGCTGCGCCACACCTCGGCCGCCGGTACCAGGAGGCTCGGGTCGTCCGGCGCCTGGAGCAGGAACTCGACGCGCCACGGCCGCGTTCCCCGACCTGCCTCCGGGGGCATGATCCGGAAGCAGAGCCGCAGACCGTCCGTCGCCGGTTCGGCCGGGCGGCTCCACGCGTCGAGCCGACGCTGGAGCGCCGCCAGCTCGATCACTCCGGCCTCGACGCATGGCTCGCGGCTGGTCAGCGCCCGCACCCAGGCCTCGGCCGCCGGCGTCCCCCCGACGCTGGGCGGCGGCAGCGCGAACGCGCCCCGCCGCGCGGCCGCGTCGGCGACCTCACCGACCACCTCCTCGACGACCGCCGCGGGAGGGCGCGTGCCCGGAGCCTCGGCGCGGCACACCGGTGGCATCGCCGCCGCGAGCAGTCGGAACCGGCGCACGTCCTCGGGCTCGGGCGCGACGCGCCAGCGTGCGGCGAACCGTGCCCCGTCCGACTCGAGCGCCGGCAGCACCCGGCCGCGGGCGACCAGGTCGAGCGCCAGTTTCGCGGCCTCGCCCAGGAACCGGAGCGAGGCGGAGTGCGCCTCGCCCGCCGGCGCGAGCAGCAGGTCGAGGGCGGCGTCCGGCTCCAGCGCCAGCGCGGGCACCGTCCACGGACGCAGGCCGGGAGGCGCCGTGCCCGTCCAGGTCGGCAAACCCAGCTCGGGCGAGGGCAGCGGGCCGGTAGGCCGGCTGGGCAGCAGCAGGGTCAGCGCGGTGGGCTCGGCGCAGACCGTGGCCCGCTCCGCGAGGATGCGGCGCAGCGACTCCTCGCCGGAGGCGAAGGGGTGCGGGCGCGGGCTGACGCGTGAGCGCTCCGGCGGGCTCGCGGCGTCCTCCTCGCCCCAGACGCACAGTCGCGAGCCGGCGCCCCAGGTCCCGTG
>DASQZW010000006.1:0-3237 GCA_035638495.1 Terriglobales bacterium | reverse complement strand
GGGCCGGCCGGCGAGATCGCGGGCGGCCTGATCGCGCTCGCCGTGAACGCCCGGCCGGAGGTGCGCCGGGCGCGGCGGGGCGGGGTCGCCGCCGAGATCGCCACCGCGGCCGCCGAGTACGGCTCGGACCTGGTGGTGCTGGGCTCGCGTGGACGCTCGGACTTCGGCGGTCTGCTGCTCGGCAGCGTGAGCTACGAGGTCATGGAGCGGGTCTCGTGCCCGGTGCTCGTGGTCCGAGCGGGCCGGCGGGCGACCGGCCGGCGCCGGCGCGTCCTGCTCGCCGTGGCCGCGTCGCCGCGCCGTGCGGGCTCGAGGCCGCGTGCGGACCTCGGTGCGCGGGACCGCGGAGGAGATCGCCCGGACCGCGCTCGGGTACGGCGCCGACCTCGTCGTGATGGGCTCGCGGCGCCTGCCCGCTCGGGCGGCCCTTCTGCACGGCAGCGTGTCGCACGGCGTGGTCCATGCCAGCGACGTGCCAGTCCTGTTCGCCGTGCCCGGAGCAGCCGGCGGGCAACACGTGCAGGGACGGCCATGAGCGCGCGGGTCGGCCGGCGGAGCGGACGGAAGGCCGTCCCCTCCGTGTGGCCGGTCAGGCCGTCTGCGCGGTGCCGGGCGCCGAGGGTGCCCGCTGACCGGCCGGCACCGCGGGCGTCGGGCCCCGCCACGACCGGAACAGGGTGAGCGCCAGCGCTCCCAGGCCGGCGACGGTCGCCACCAGGTCGATCAGCCCGCCGACGAACGGGATCAGGCCGAGCGCCGTGAGCACGACCAGGCCCACGAGCAGCGCGAGCAGCGGGTGCGCCTCCGGCCGTCCGAGCAGCCGGAAGGCGCCCCGGCCGACGAACAGCGAGGCCAGGACGTAGCCCACCGCCGCAGCGATCGCCAGGAGGGCGAGTCCGGCCAGCGCCAGCGGCCAGCCTCCCGCCAGCAGCCCCAGCACGAAGACGATCAGCGCCGCGATGGGAACCCCGACCAGGACGGCCAGACCCAGCCCCAGGCTGGGCAGCGGCTCCCGGCCGATGGCGTCGCTCGCCCGGCGGCTGAACGCGCCGAACGGCAGCACGACGATCAGCCCCAGCACGAACAGGCCCACGACCAGCCGGAGCCATCCGATGAAGGTGTCGAGCGCGCGCTCCGCGGCGCTCGGCTGGTGCGTGAAGTTGGCGGGCGAGTGCGTCACGGTGCCCGCCACCGTAGCGCCGGAGTCGATCTGGGCGGCGTTGTCGCTGGCGTAGTCGACGTTGCCGCCCACGGACGCGCCGCTCTCGAGACGTAGGTTGGTCACGTCGGCCTTCACGTTGCGCTCGACGTGACCGCGAAGGACGAGCGTGCCGGCGCCCGCGGTCAGGTCGCGTCCGACCTGGCCGGCCACCGTGGCGGTGCCGCCCGCGATCACCAGGTCGCGTCCGATGATCGTTCCGGGCGCCAGGTCCATGGTGCCGCCGGCCGCGACCACGTCCTGCGCCACGGACCCGGAAAGCCGCAGGTTCCCGCCGGCCATCCGGATGCTGCCCATCACCGGACCCGAGATGGTCACCGTGCCGCCGGTCACCATCACGTCGCGCTGCACGGTGCCCGTCACGTCGACCGTGCCGCCGGCCGCGATCAGGCTGCCGTCGATGGTGCCGTCCACCCGGACGGAGCCGGCGCCGGCGTACAGGTCGTCCTCGACCGTCGTGCCGGAGGGGACCGTCACCTCTGAGCCCTGGCGGAGGTCGGCCGCCTGGGCGGCAGCCGGCGCCAGGGCCAGCAGCGCGGGCGCCAGGGCGAGCCAGCGCAGCGCCCCGAACCGACGTCGTTTCGCTGTCATCCGATTCTTCCTCCCGCGCCGCGGCGGCCGGAGGCTCGAAGCGTCGAGGCCCCCCGACCCACGACGGCGCACGTCACACGGGCGAGCCGAGCCGGTCGCCCGGCGAACTGGACGGGTCGGCGCCGTGGTCGCTCCTGGGAGCGGTCACGACGTGCAGGGCGACGGCGACCCCCAGCAGGACGGCCAGGAACACGCCGATCCCCACGAGGCCGGCAGGATCAGTCTGGGCCGGCACGGACGCGACACCGATCAGGAACATCTTGCCAATACCTCCTGCGACGACTGTGCCGTCGCGGCAGCACCGGCAGTAGGGCCCAGTGGCCCTGCGAACCGTGGCGTTCGGACCACGGGGAAACCGCCCGCCAGTGGTGCGAATCATCGACCTCGGGCAGAGCCAGCTGCAGCAGTTCGAGGTCCGCACGCAGGCAACCTCGCACTTCACGCTCGACCCGAAGGGAGAGGTGGTGAATCTGAGCGGCGCCCGAGGCGTCCTGATCATCGTCCACAACGCATCCAATCACGATTCCTTCATCGGGCCCACGGACATCCAGACCGGCCTGCCCGCCATCAGGAGGCACGGCTGGTCGGGCACTTCGAGGGCGTGGTGACCTGGGGCCTCGGCGTCAGCGGACCCGGCTTCGTGCGGGTGATGACGCTCACCGCTCCCAACCGGCTGGTCGTGGACGTGCAGACATGACGCCAGCGCCCGGACAGATTACCCGCCAGCCTGTCCGCAGGGACCGCTGCGGACCAGCTCAGGTCGTGCCGGCGATTGACCCCTCCGCGCCCAGCTCGCGGCGCATCCCCCGCTCGACCGCGTCTATGAGGTAGGGCCGCAGCCCGTCGGCGGCGACGATGCGGTGGACCGAGCCCACCTCCTGCGCGCGGCGCACGCTGTGGACGGCGTCGAACTCGCGCGCCACCTCACCCAGCTTCTCCGAACGCACCCGGTCCGCGAGGACCGCCAGCTCCGACCGGGAGCGCGACCGCGGCCCGGCGGCGCATCCGCGACGCGATGGGCCGGCGATGAGCGAGGCCGAGGGTCCCGGCGGGTGGGGCCGGTCGCGACTTCATCGTCCCGCTCGACTGACGAGCTGCCCCGGGCCGATCGTGGCGGGGACGCGCCGCAGGTACGGCGACCTCGCGAACAGCCCACGGCCGCCGCATGTGCATCCGCTCAGGACCGGTGGGCGTCGCTGTCGAGGACCGGCGGGCCCGCGAGTCGGGCCGTGATCGAGGGCCGCCGCAGGTACGCCTGCACCTCGGCGCTGGCGGCCAGGCCGACCTCCTCGATGCGCCGCCGGCTCATCGGGTTGAGCCCGATGTGACCGACGGACGGCCCGTCCGGCTCCAGCACGATCAACCGGGCGCCGGATTCCTCGACCGCACGCGCCTGCGGAGCCAGCTGCTGGTGCAGGAGAGCGCGG
>DASQZW010000005.1:0-12328 GCA_035638495.1 Terriglobales bacterium | reverse complement strand
CGCAGGAAGTGCCGCCACAGCGTCGAGTCCATGCGCTCGGGCGCGGCCGAGGCCATGTCGGTGTTGGTCTCGGCGGCGTCGGCGAACCAGCGGTCGACGCCCTTGGCCAGTCGGTCGACGAGGTCGAGCGGGAAGCCCAGCGCCTTGCCGACCTGGCGGATGGCCATCCGGGGCCTGAACGTGACCACGTTGCAGACCATCCCGGTCCGCTCCCACCCGTACGTGTCGTAGATGTACTGGATCACCTGCTCGCGGTGCGCGGTCGAGAAGTCGATGTCGATGTCCGGCATCGTCTGCATGCCCTCGTGCAGGAAGCGGTCGAACAGCAGGTTGTGCGCGATGGGGTCGACCCGCGTGATGCCGAGCGCGTAGGCCACGAGCGAGTCGGCCGCCGAGCCCCGGCCCTGGCAGGGCACGTTGCTGCGGCGCGCGAACTCCACCAGGTCCCAGTTGATGAGGAAGAACTCGGCCAGGCCGGTCTTCTCGATCACGGACAGCTCCCGCTCCAGGCGCTTCATCACCTCGGAGGTCACCGGTTGGTACCGCTCGCGGACGCCGGCATACGCCAGGTTGAGGAGGTGGCTGTACGGCGTCTCGCGGTCCGGCACCTCGAAACCGGGGAGGCGCACGTCGCGGAAGTCGAGCTCCACCCGGCAGCTGTCGGCTACCTCCGCGGCGGCGGCCAGCGCCTCGGGGTGCTCGCGGAAGAGCTCCCCCATCTCCGCCGGCCCCTTCAGCACCTGTTCAGAGTTGGACGGCAGGCGGTCGCGGACCTCCTCCAGCGTGGCGCGGTGGCGGATCGCGGTGAGCACGTCGTGCAGCGGCCGCCGGGAGCGGTCGTGGTAGCGGACGTGGTTCGTGGCGACCGTGCGCAGGCCCACCCGCCGCGCCAGCTCGACGCGGTCCTCCAGCACCGACGGGTCCTCGGGTCGGAGGTGGTTGTGCAGCTCGACGAAGACGCTGTCACGGCCGAGCGCGCCGAGCAGGCCGCGCAGCCACCCCTCCTCGTCGGTCGCCGCCAGGCAGTACAGGTCGCCGCCGTGCTCCCGCAGCGTCTCGAGCGTGGTCCGGGCCTCGCCCTTGGGCTTGTCGAGGTGGGCCTGGCTCAGCAGGCGGCAGAGGTTCGAGTAGCCGGCCCGGGTGCGGGCGAGGAGGACCAGGTCGCGGCCGTCGACCTCCAGGCAGGCCCCGATCACACCGTGCACGTTGGCGTCCTTGCAGGCGCTCAGGAAGCGGACGGCGCCGTAGACGCCCCCGGTGTCGGTGATGGCGAGTGCCGGCAGGCCGAGCTCGCCCGCCCGGCGCGCTAGCTCGGCCGGGTGGGACGCGCCGTCCAGGAAGGAGAAGTTGGAGTGGCAGTGGAGCTCGGCGTAGTCGGCCACCTGAGAATCTTAGAGAACGTATGTTCGATAAGCCAAGACACATTCAGTCGTACACCCGTTCCACGTACCAGGTCCCGCCGGCCCGGTCCCGGTAGATCACGCACATCAGCTGCTCGCGCAGGACCACCAGCCAGCACTCGTGGGCGACCGGCTCGCTCGTCCACCAGTCCACCTCGACGATCCAGCGCTGGACCACGCGCGCCGGGCCGGTGAACGGCGCGCCGCGGACCTGCCGCGGCCGGCCGGTGTCGTCGAGCTCGACCTCGACCGGCTGCGGCGGGTCGAGCAGCTCGGTCACGCCGGCACCAGCCGGTACCGCTGCCCGGCGAGCGGGGAGGTGTCGAGCGCCCGGCGGACGGACAGGGCGACCTCGGTGCCGTGGCGGTCCTGCAGCCGCTCCAGCGCCGCCCGCACCTCCTCGGCTGAGCCGTCACCGCCCATCCAGAGGCGGAGCTGGCGCCGGCCGGCCGCCTCCAGCTCGGGCACCTCGATCGTGACCTCGGTGATCGGCGCGGCGGGCCGCCACTCGCGCAGCCAGGATGAGACCAGCCCGAACAGCTCCTGGGTGCTGGAGAGCGGGTGGCGGACGACTGACTCCCGCGCCTCCGGGGCGCCGCCGTCGACGCCCAGGCGGACGCGGACCTTCCGACCCCCCGCCCCGCTGGCGCCCAGCTTCTCGGCCAGGTCGCCGCACAGGCGCCGGGCCACGAACAGCAGGGCCTCGCGGTCCTCGACGGGCGGCTCGAGCTGGCAGCGGACGCCGGTGACGATGAGCGGCCGCCAGGGCGTGAGGGGCAGCGGCTCCTCGCCGCGGGCGAGCCGGGCGGCCGTGCGACCAGCCCTCCCGAGCTGGCTCTCGAGCTGCCGGGGGCCGAGCGCGGCCACCGCGCCCAGCGTGCGCAGGCCGAGCAGGTCCAGCCGCTCCAGCTGCTCCGCGCTCAGGTCGAGCTCGGCGACCGGGAGCGGGGAGAGGAAGGCGGGCACGTCCTCCACCTGGAGCAGCCGGCCCGGTCTCGCCCGCGCCGCGGCGAGCGAGGCGGCGAAGGGACCGGGTGCCAGGCCCAGCCTGGGCTCGACCCCGGCGGCCGCTCGCAGGCCGCGGCGAGCCCCGGCGATCGCTCGCCCGGGCAGGGGGATGCCCGTCAGGTCGAGCCACGCCCTTCCGTCCAGCCGCACCTCGACCGCCGGCGCGTGCTCGGAGAGCTCGGCCGCGATCCGCTCCGCCAGCCGGGAGGTCGCGACGGGGTCGGCGCCGACGAGGGCGGCCGGTGGACAGAGCGCCTCGGCCTGCCGCAGCGTGTGGCCCTGACGGACGCCGGCGGCGGCCGCCTCCTCGCTCGCGGTCAGCACGCGGCCGTCGCCATCGTCGACCACCGCGGGCCGGCCGATCAGCTCGGGCCGCCGCGACAGCTCCAGGTGCGGAATCACCCCGCAGCAGATTCGTCCGACCACAGCTCCACCACCGCCGGCTCGCGCTCGACCTCCCGGGGCCACTCGGCGGCCGGCAGCCGGGGACCCAGCGGGTACCGCAACGCCAGCTCCGCCTCCGCGCCCGGGGCTGCCAGCTTGTTCTTGACGCACCGGACCACACTCAGCGGGCCCACGTGCCGGCCCCGGTCGGGCACCCAGCCCACCCGTTCCAGCTCCAGCGTCAGGCTCGAGGCGTGGGCGAGCGCGCGCTGCTCGCCGCCCGCGACCACCAGCACGAGGCTGCCCGAGCGGGCCGCGGCCGACTCCAGCGGCGCGAGTGCGGGCTCGGGCAGCTCCTCCAGCACCAGCCCGAAGCCTGCGCCGGCCCTGGCCAGCGCGACCGCCGCCTCGCCGGCCGCCGCCGCGGTGGGCGGCCGGACGACGGTGAGGGCGTCGAGGTCGGCGCCCAGCCGGTCGGGGATCCAGGGGTCGAACCGGCGGCGGCGGTCGATCACCACCGCGTGCGTGTGCTCCCGCGTGGCACGGGCGAGCATGGCCAGCGCCAGCGTGAGCTTGCCCGAGCCGAGCGCGCCCTGGAGCACGCTGACCCGGCCGCGGGGGAGGCCGCCGATGCCGCTCAGGCGGTCGACCGCGGGCAGTCCGGTCGGCCAGGGCAGCGCTGCCGGCAGGCGGGCGGCCTGGACGAGGGCGTGGCCGCCGAAGCGGACGTGGATGGCGCCAATGGCGTGCTGGAGCTTCTCAGTTGGCATGAAGTCTCGGGCTTGACCAGGTCTTGACGGGGAGAACGGCAGAGAGCAGACTACGAACAAATGTTCGTCACGTCAAGACGCAAGGTGCGCGGTGGGTGACGACGTTCCGGACATCCTGGAGCGGATGCGGAACCTGGGCCCGATCCTGGCCGGCCGGCTGCGGACGGTCGGGATCGCGACGCCCGACGAGCTCAGGAGGCTGGGCGCGGTCGAGGCCTACGTCCGATTGAAGCGGAAGTTCTGGGGCGAGACGACGCCCGCTCAGCTCTATGCCCTGCACGGCGCGGTGACCGACGTCCGCTGGTACGCGCTGCCGGAGGAGGCGAGGGCCGCGCTGCGGGACGCGGCCGCCAGGCGGCTGTAGGAGAAACCAGGGTCGCCGGAAGCACGGGCTCCGCCCTGCGTCTGAGTCCGTCTGCCCGAGATCACCAGAAGCCGGCTTCAGACCCGGAGGGATGCGCCGCAGGCGCCCCGAACGTCCCGGACAATGGGGGTGTTCTGGAAGAGGGGGCCTGCCCCCTCTTGCATCGGTCCGTCCGGGCTACCTTTGACCGCATGGCCAGGGTGGTCGTGGTCGGCGGCGGGGTCATCGGCTGCGCGGTCGCGGAGCGCCTCAGCCGGGCGCGCCGGCACGACGTGCTCCTGCTCGAGCGCGATGCGGTTGGCGCGCACGCGTCCGGCGCCGCTGCCGGGCTCCTCTCGCCGCACAGCGAGACCGCCGACCTGGGCCTGAGCATGCGCAGCCTGGCGATGTTCCCGGAGCTCGTCCGCCGCGTCGAGCGCTCCGGCATCACCGTCGAGTACCAGGAGCACGACGGCCTGACCCCGGCCCTCACCGTCGAGGAGGAGCGGGCGCTCCGCCACGGCCCGGGCCGCTGGCTCGACGGCGTGCACGCGCGTGCGGCCGAACCGGGACTCAGCGACCGCGTGCGCGGCGCCGCCGCGTTCCGCGAGGCCCAGGTGACGCCGATCCGGCTCGTGCGCGGCCTGGCGCGCACGGCTGCGGCTCAGGGCGCCGAGATCCGCGAGGGCGCGCCGGTGGGCGCCCTCAGCGTTCGATCCGGCCGGCTGCACGGCGTCCTGACCGCCGAGGGGGAGCTGGGGGCCGACGTGGTCGTGCTGGCGGCGGGACCCTGGAGCCCCGCCCTGGCGTCCCCGGCCGGGGCCGCGCTGGAGGTCCGGCCCAGCCGGGGCCAGCTCGTGATGATGCGGCCGACCGGTGCGGCGATGCAGCACGTGCTGACCTGGCGCGGCTGCTACCTCGTGCCCAAGCCGGACGGCACGGTCGTGGCCGGCAGCACGGAGGAGAACGCCGGCTTCGACGACCGACCGACCGTGAACGGGGTCGCCGGCCTGCTGCAGTTCGCGTCCCGCGTCGTGCCGGCGCTGGGCCAGGCGACCGTGGAGCGCGTGTGGGCGGCTCTGCGCCCCGCGACGCCGGACGGCCAGCCCGTCATCGGCCCGGTGCCCGGGATGCCGAACCTGGTCGTGGCCACCGGCCACAACCGCACCGGGATCCTGCTCGCGCCGGTCACCGCCGAGCTCGTCGCAGAGCGCCTACCATGACGGCCATGAAGTGCCCGGTCCCGTGTTTCGAGTGCGGCATGTTCACCATGGAGATGGACATGGAGAAGGACCACCAGCACCTCTACTGCGAGCGCTGCGAGCGCGTCTGGTGCACCGTCTGCATCGGGCGCTTCGAGGTGAAGGTCTCGGAGGAGTGGCTCCAGCGCCAGCGGGTGGCGCACCTCAACTGAGCCGCCCGCGGATTCCGGCGGAGTTCGCCGACCGGATCGCGGAACAGCACGGCGCCGCCGGCGTGGCCTGGATCGACTCCCTGCCCGACGTCCTCGACGCGCACCTCGAGTCGTGGGCGGTGGTGCCGGACGGACCGGCGATGCACGGCCATGACGGGGTCGTGCTGCCCGTGCGGCGCCGGGACGGCAGTCCGGCCGGCCTGAAGGTCTCGTGGCTGGAAGCCGGCCGCTGCTCGGAGGCCGACGCGCTGGGCGCCTGGGACGGCCGGGGCGCGGTCCGCCTCCTGGAGCGCGACGACGCGGCCGGCGCGCTGCTCCTGGAGTGGGTGGACCCGACCCGGACGGTCGGCGAGCTGGACCGTCTCGCGGCGGCGGCTGTGGCGGGCGCGCTGTGCCGGCGCCTGGCCGTGCCGGCGCCGCCCGGTCTGCCCGGCCTGGAGGACGTCGCCGCCCGCTGGGTCGACGAGCTGCCGGGCGCCTGGCGGCGCCTCGGCCGCCCGTTCGACCGGCGGTGGGTGGACGACGCGGTCGCGACGTGCCGGGAGCTCGGCCCGCACCAGCCCCGCCGGCTGCTGCACGGCAACCTGCGGTTCGGGCACATCCTGCGCGCCGAGCGCGAGCCGTGGCTGGCGATCGACCCCAACGGCATGGCCGGCGACCCCGCCTACGAGGTCGCGCCGCTGCTGGGCCAGCTCTGCGCGGGCCTGGCGGCGGAGCACGACCGCCGAGCGGCGGTGCGAGACCGCCTGGCCGTGTTCGCGGACAGCGCGGGCGTGGACGCCCGGCGCGCCGGCCGGTGGGCGCACGCGTACCTCGTCGAGCAGACGCTGTGGTGCCGGGAGCACCAGCCGGACGTCGTGCCCTACGTGGATCGGCTGGTGCAGCTGCTGAGCTGACTCAGGACCGGTCGAACACCAGCATCACGCGGCCCTGCGGGTACTTCAGCGTCTGCGCGTCGATGGCCGCGGACAGCTGGCTCCACGTGTAAGAGTAGTTCTGGCCCTGGATGAACCCGGCGTCGTTCGTGTAGAGGAGGTTCTTCGCGCTGTCATAGCCCGTGATGACGATCACGTGGTAGACGCCGGTGTTGCCATAGAACGGCGCGATCTTCGTCCCGTTCGGCAGGTGCGTCATGACCGGGACGAGCACGGGCCGGCCCGCCGCCAGGCTGGTCTCGATCTGCTGGAGGTCGACGGGCGAGACGGTGGGCTTCAGGCCGAACAGCTGCGTTCCCACCGACGCCACCGAGGTCAGCGGGAGGTCCATGACGCCCGGGAAGTCCTTACGCTCCGCGCTCACGATGCTGCCCATCGCGGAGTCGGCCTCGGCGGGCGGGATGCGGTCGCGCGTGTCGCCCTTGAAGTACTGGCTCACCATCTCCAGTGCGGCCGCCTCGCAGTAGTTCTCGTGGGGATCGCCCGCGCCGAACTGGCTGAACGGGAACTGCGAGGTGTACGGCACCTTGACGAAGACGGACGGCGGCAGGGTCGGCACCGGCGTCGGCGCGGCGGTCGCGGGCGCCGCCGTCGGCGCGCCGATGACGACCGCGGTCCTCGGCGCCGCGGCGGGCGCGACCGCACTGAAATGGCGCCAGACGCGGTAGCCGGAGTACCCCAGTCCGCCCACTGCCACCAGCGCGATCAGTGCTCCTACCAGGGTCTTTCGGCTGAGCATTCTGCATACGATACTCATCACATTGAGCAGTCCGGCCAGCCAGCTCGGCGGCCGGGCGGTGGTGAACACGTCGCTGGTCCTCGCCGCGCGCGTCGTCTCGCGCCTCGTGGCGCTCGTGACGGTCATCGTCCTCGCCCGGCACCTCGGCGATGCCCAGTACGGGCGCTACACGACGCTGGTCGCGTACAGCGCGCTGGTCAGCGTCATCGCGGACCTCGGGCTGAGCCCGCTGTACACGCGGGAGGCGGCTCGCGCCCCGGGCCGCATCCCCGAGTTCCTGGCCACACTGCTCAGCGGCAAGGTGCTGCTGGCGGTCGTGGCCTCGCTGGTGCTGGCCCTGGCGCTCGCGCTGGTGGGGCTGGGCGGCCTGGTCGTGCCGGGCGCGGCGCTGCTGGTCGTCACCACGTACTCGGGCCTGCTCCGGAACACCTTCTACGCGCGCGGCAGGATGGAGTTCGAGGCGGTGGCCATCCTGGCGGAGACCGCCATCCTGGCCACGCTGATCCTGGCCGGCGCCCGGCTCGGCGCCGGTGTGGCGTACTTCGTGTGGGCGTACGCCGCCTCGTACGGCTTCACCTGCGTGTACTGCCTGGTCGTGATCCCGCTGTTCGGGCTGGGCGGGCCCAGGCTGGGGTTCGATCTGGCGCTGTTCCGCAGCTGGCTGCGGATGGCCGCGCCGTTCGCGCTGGGCGCGTTCCTCACGAACGTCTATTTCCGGGCCGACGTGACGATCCTGCAGCACTTCAAGCCGTTCCAGGAGGTCGGCTGGTACACGTTCGCGTACAAGCCGTTCGAGGCGCTGCAGTTCGTGCCGCTGGCGGTCCAGGCGGCGGTGTACCCGGTGCTGGCCGTGTACTACCGCGGCTCCCGGGAGCGGCTGGGGGTCGCGTACGCGCGCTTCTTCAAGATCCTGGTCGTCCTCGGCTGGCCGCTGACGGTGGGCACGTTCGTGCTGGCAGTGCCCGTCGGTCGCCTGTTCCAGCTGTACCCGCAGTCGATCCCGGCCCTGCGAATCCTCGCGCTGGCCATCGTGTTCCTGTTCGTCAACTCGGCGTTCACGGCCATGCTGTTCGCGATCGACCGGCAGGACCTGTTCGCGTGGACGACGGCCATCGCGGTGGTGGTCAACGTGAGCCTCAACCTGGCGTTCATCCCGAAGTTCGGCTACCTGGCCGCCAGCGCCACGACCGTGGTAACGGAGGCGGCGTTCTCGGTCGCGGGCTGGTGGTTCGTGGCCCGGGTTGAGCGGCTGCGCTGGCTGCGGCTGAGCTGGCGGACGCTGCTCGCGGGCCTGGTGATGGGCGCGGCCGTGCTCCCGCTGGCCAACCGCGCGATCTACGTGGCCGCGCCGGCCGGCGCGCTGGTCTACGGGGCGGCGCTGTGGCTCCTCCGAGCGGTCGACCGCGACGAGCTCACCCTCCTGCGCCGCGGCCTCCGCCGCCCAGGGGACTGACTTACCGCACATCGGTCCAGAAGTGCGCTTCTTTGCGCCCCGGGATGCGCACATCGGTCCAGACGTGCGAATCCGCCTTTACAGGTGGGGTTGTGGGCCGCGCCTGCCACCACCAGGATTGGGCCATGCCGCGACGACAGGAGGTTCCCGCTCGTCGAAGCGGTCGCCGCCATCGACACCGCCCTGCATCCCTGTTCTATCCGCGGGCGCGTCTCGCCATCGAGTACGACGGCGAGAACCATCGGGACCGGCTCGCGGAGGACAACCGCCGTCAGAACCGGCTCCATCGGGCCGGCTATCGCCTGCTCCGCTACACGGCGTCGGACGTCTACGGGCGGGCGGACGAGATCCTCGCGGAGGTGCGCGGTCAGCTGTGATGCACGTCGTCCTCGGTCCCGGTGCCATGACGCGTGCCGACTCCCTGGCCGCCCACGTCGCTGGTCTCCGCGCGCGCGGCATCGACGCCGAGGCGATCGATCTTCCGCGCGGCCGCGCGGAGCGGGCGGCGCCACTGTTCGCGGCCCTCGCGGGGCCCGACGTCGTGGCCGGCGGCCACTCGTTCGGCGGCCGGGCGGCCAGCCTCGCGGCGGCCGAGCCGCACGTCGAGTTCGCCGGGCTGCTCCTGTTCGGCTTCCCGCTGTCCGGCCGCCCGGACGAGCGGACCGCGCACTTCTCGCGCATCCGGTGCCCCGTCCTGGTGCTCAACGGCGAGGCCGACGAGCTGTCCCCGTTCGCGGTGCTGCGCGAGAAGGTCGCGCTCCTGCCCCGAGGCCGCCTGATCGGCTTCCCCCGGCAGGGCCACGCCCTGAAGGAGGCCGCCCTCGAGGAGGCGCTCGACATCGCCGCCCGCTTCGTCAGTAGCCTGGAGCACGCGACATGAGAGAGCTCCAGCTCGCGTCCAACGGCCTCCACTTCCGCTGCCTGGCCGACGGTCCCGACGACGGGCCGCTCGCGCTCCTCCTCCACGGCTTCCCCGAGGGCGCGGAGTCGTGGAGCGCGCAGCTGCAGGCGCTCGCGGGATCCGGCTACCTCACCGTCGCGCCCGACCTGCGCGGCTACGGCGGCTCCGACTGTCCCGAGGGCGAGGAGGCGTACCGCATGCCCCACCTCGTCGGCGACGTGGTCGGACTGCTCGACGCGCTCGGGCGCGAGCGCTGTCACCTGGCCGGCCACGACTGGGGAGCCCTGGTCGGCTGGTCCGTCGCCAGCCACCTTCCCGAGCGGCTCCTCACCTGGAGCGCGCTCTCGGTCGGCCACCCGAGCGCGTTCACCGGCGCCATCCGGGACGACCCCGACCAGCAGTCCCGCTCGGCATACGTCGGCCTGTTCCAGCTTCGCGGCAAGGCCGAGGCGGTCCTCGAGGAGGACGGCCACCGCCGCCTCCGCCGGATGTTCGCGGTGGGGCCGCGGCCGGACGCCATCCCGCCGGCGGACATCGACACGTTCGTGCGCAGCATGGCCCGGCCAGGCCGCCTCACCGCCGGCCTGAACTACTACCGCGCCAACGTGGGCGACCCTGACGTCGAGCGCGAGCTGGCGCCGCACCCGATCCGCACGCCGTCGCAGCTCCTGTGGGGCGACCAGGACCCCGCCGTCGGCACGGCCTCCGCACAGCGGACGGAGCGGTGCGCGGCCGGCGAGTACCGCCTGGAGGTGCTGGAGGGCGCCGGCCACTGGCTGCAGTTCGAGCGGCCGGCCGACGTGTCCCGTCTGCTGCTGGAGTGGATGGACGAGCATGGCGGTCGGTAGCACCGGCGACCAGGACTGGCTGGCCGCGTTCGAGGCGACGGGCGCCGCCGTGCGCCGGGCGACCGCCGCGCTGCTGGGCACCGAGGCAGGCCGGGCCGAGATCGGCGTGGGAGCCGGCGGCGACCGCACGGTCGAGCTCGACCGCGCGGCCGAGGAGGCGGCGCTGGCGGAGCTCGGCCGCTTCGCCGCCGCCGGCCATCCCTGCTCGGTGCTGTCCGAGGAGGCGGGCGTGGTCGACCTCGGCGCCCCGTGGCCGCTCGTGATCCTCGACCCCGTGGACGGGAGCGTGAACGCCAAACAGGGGCTGCCGCTGACCGCGGTCATGCTCAGCCTGGCCGAGGGCCCGACTGTCGGCGACGTGCGCGTGGGGTGGACGCTGAACCTGATCAGCGGCGAGCGCTGGTCCGCGGTGCGCGGCGCCGGCGCCTACCGCGACGGTCGCCGGCTCACGCCCCTGCCCCCGGCGGGCCGGCCGGGCCGCATCGACGTGCTCGGCCTGGAGAGCCGGGCCCGCGACCTGTGCCTGCTGCAGGCGCTGTTCGAGCACACGAGCAAGGTGCGGATCCTCGGCTCGATGGCCCTCCTGGTTGCGCACGGCGCGGCCGGCGGGATCGAGGTCTTTGCAGTGCCCTTCGCGGCACGTATCTTCGATATGACAGCCGGCCTGCTGATGGTTGACGAGGTCGGCGGCGTGGTGACCGACCTGGACGGCCGGTCGGTGCGGGACGCCGCCGTCGGCCTCGACAGTCGGACGACGCTGCTCGGCTCGGCGCACCCAGGGCTGCATCGGCTCGCGCTCGATGCGCTCGGAGCTGATCCGGGACGGCCTGGTCGAGGCGTGGCAGGCGGCTGAACGGCACCATGGAGCACCCGATGAGAGACGCGCGCTGTCGAGTGGTCATCGAGCACGTCGACCCTGAGATCGACGCGGGCCGCTACCCGATCAAGCGGACGGCCGGCGAGCCGGTCGTCGTGGAGGCCGACGCCTTCGCCGAGGGCCACGACGAACTGGCCTGCGTCCTGCTCGACCGCCCGGCCAGGCAGACCGAGTGGCGCGAGACGCCGATGCGCCCCCTGGTCAACGACCGCTGGCGCGGCGAGTTCGACGTCGGCGGGCCGGGCCGCCACGTGTACACGCTGGAGGGCTGGGTCGACCACTTCCACACCTGGGTCCGCGACCTGGTACGGCGGCTGGAAGCTGGCCAGGACGTCACGGTCGACCTCCGCATCGGCGCCGAGCTGGTCATCGAGACGGCGGGCCGGGCCACGGACGTGGACGCGGCGAGGCTGCGCCAGCACGCCGCCGCGCTGACCGGCGCCGGCGGGGAGCACCGGGCGCTGTCGCTGGATCTGGCGAGCCTGATGGCGCGGTATCCCGACCGCTGCCACGCCACCCGCTACGCGCGCGAGCTCGAGGTGCTGGTCGACCGCGAGCGGGCCCGATTCGGTGCCTGGTACGAGCTGTTCCCGCGCTCCGCCGCGCCGGTCAGGGGCCGCCACGGCACGTTCGAGGACGTGGAGGCGCGCCTGCCCTACGTGGCGGGTATGGGCTTCGACGTGCTGTACCTGCCGCCGATCCACCCGATCGGCCGCACCTACCGGAAGGGTCGCAACAATTCCGTCAAGTGCGAGCCCGGCGACGTCGGCAGTCCCTGGGCGATCGGCGGGCCCGAGGGCGGCCACAAGTCGGTCAATCCGGATCTGGGCACCCTGGACGACTTCCGCCACCTCGTCGGGGCCGCGAAGGAGCACGGCCTCGAGATCGCGATGGACATCGCGTTCCAGGCCTCGCCCGACCACCCCTACGTGCGCGAGCACCCCGAGTGGTTCCGGCATCGGCCCGACGGCGCGATCCAGTACGCGGAGAACCCGCCCAAGAAGTACCAGGACATCTACCCGTTCGACTTCGAGGGGGCCGACTGGCGCTCGCTGTGGGACGAGCTTCGCAGCATCTTCGAGTTCTGGATCGAGCAGGGCGTCCGCATCTTCCGCGTCGACAACCCGCACACCAAGCCGTTCGCGTTCTGGGAGTGGGTGATCGCGGAGGTGCGGGGCCGCCACCCGGACGTCATCTTCCTCTCCGAGGCGTTCACCCGGCCGCGCGTGATGGAGCGGCTGGCCAAGGTCGGGTTC
>DASQZW010000004.1:0-27123 GCA_035638495.1 Terriglobales bacterium | reverse complement strand
ACCCCCTCCCCCCTCCCCCGCAAGCGAGGGAGGGGATGGCTCACGCGCTTCGCGTCGCTCGCTCGTGGTGCTCCGGCCGGTGGGCGCTCGAGGGGCCCTACCGCTCGGCGTGCCAGTCGTTCGCCAGCACCGCGTACAGGGTCATGTCCACGCGCCGGTCGGAGAAGATCTGGGCGGCGCGCTGGGTCGCCTCGTGGACGAAGCCCAGGCGCTCGGCCAGTGCCCGGCTGCGCAGGTTGTCCACAGCGGTGCGAAGCTCCACACGGAGCAGGTCCCGCTCCTGGAAGCCCTCTGTGACCAGCGCCCGGGCCGCGCGGCTCGCGATCCCGCGGCCCTCGTGGTCCGCGTCCAGCCAGTAGCCGACCTCACCGGTCCGCGTGGCCGCGCTGATTCGCAGACCACACGAGCCCACCAGCCGGCCGCCCACGCGGATGTAGGTCTGCACCTGCGTTCCGGCCGCGAACCCCTCCAGGCAGCCCCGGATGAAGCTGCGCAGGGCGCCGGGCGTCGCCGGCCGCTCGGCCCACGGTTCCCAGCGCGCGAGGCGCCGCTGGTTGCGCACGATCAGCCCCGCCACCGCGTCGGCGTGCCGCTCCTCGGCCAGTACCAGGTCGATCTCGCCGTCCACCGGCAGCGCGAACATGAACGCAGGCTACCGCGCGTGGAGGCGCCTTCCCCGCACCCCCATCGTTGCGATCAGCTTCCGCGACAGTCATGGGGAGTCTCTACCCCCGATCATTACTGTCACAATTGGCCTTGCGCTTGCGGAAGATTTTGCTGAGACTGTGTTAGAACCTGGGCAGGTCGGGAAGCGAAGGTCCGCTTCGAGCCACAGAGAGGACTCCACTACTCACACCGGAGAGGAGGGGCGGCTGCCGTCGCCCCTCCTTGCTTCATTCGGAGAAGAGGAGGGCGTAGCCCTGCTGTCTGCGTGTCACCAGTTCACACGGGACGTCGAGCTGAGCGAGCTTCCGGCGCAGGCGCCCGACGTAGGTCCGAACCTGTTCCTCGCTGAGGTACGAGGCATGCCAGGCACGGGCGAGCAGGACGCTGGCCGGGAAGAACTTCCCCGGCCGTGTGAACAGGAAGCCGAGGAGCTGCAGCTCCCGGCGTGTCATCTCGACGACGCGGCCGCGGTAGTGGACCTCGCCCGTCGCGATGTCGATCTCGAGGCCGACCTGCTCCCGGTGCCTGCGCGTCCACGCGTCCCGCCGGGCCCGCAGATGGGCCAGGCGCGCCTCCAGCGGCCGCACCTCCGACTCCAGCAGGTGCTCCCGCGCCGTCCGGGACAGGGGCTGTGCCCGAGCGGTGGCGCTGTCGAGCAGCGCCTCGGTCACCGACACCAACTCCTCGTAGATGCCGAGCCAGCGCCGCGACAGCGCCGCATCGCCCCCGGCCGCGGTCTCCGATTCCAGGAGCGGTCGAAGCAGGTCCGTCAGCGTCCAGTGGCTCTGCGGCTCTCCGCCGCGGCCGTCGTCGTGCCGGCGGCACCTCGCGTGGACGAGCCGCGCGTCGTCGCGCCCGGAGGCCAGCTGCAGGATCGTCTCCCCTCCACGCTCGAAGCTCGCCTGCCGCAGGCGACGCGCGGCCTCGATCCTGGTGCCGGGCGCCAGCAGGTCCACCAGGCGGAGGCCCACCAGCGATTCCGCCGGGCGACCGAGCAGTTCCCCCGCCGCCCGGTTCGCCTCCACGACGGCGCCCTGGGCGTCCGTCACCAGGTAGCCGTCGGCGGCCAGGTCGAACAGGTCCCGGTAGCGCCGCCGCTCGTCCTCGAGCTCGCGCAGCGCGAGCAGCAGTTCCTCGTTCTTGACCTGGAGCTCCTCGGACGCCACCTGCAGCTCTTCGATGGACCGTTCGAGGCTGTTCAGCGCCTGGTCGAGGACGGGGTGGCCAGCGCCGCGCTGGCCCGCTTCCGCATGCAGGCGCGCGACGTCGGCGAGGAGAAGCGCTAGTGGAAGCTCGTCGCTCATCTTGTTCCGACCCCCCGTGCGATAACACGGGACGTATAACAGAGTACCGGGTCTTGACATCCATGTTGGCGGACGAGGATGCCCCGACGCGTGACATCGCGGTGGTCGGCGGCTCCGCGGGCTCGCTGGAAGCGCTCCGCGACATCGTCGGTCAGCTGCCCGCGGACAGCGCGATCGCGATGTTCGTCGTCGTGCACATTCTGCCCACCAGCCCCAGCCGCCTCCCCCAGATCCTCGCGCGGGCCGGCCGCCTGCCGGTCCGGCACGCGCGCGAAGGAGATCGAATCGAGCCTGGACGGATCCTGGTCGCGCCGCCCGACCGCCATCTGCTCCTCGATCCCGGCGGCGTGCAGATCGACGACGGCCCGCGCGTGAACTCGACGCGGCCGGCGCTGGACCCCCTCTTCCGCAGCGCCGCGGCAGCTTTCGGTCCACGGGTCTGCGGCGCGGTCCTCTCGGGCAACCTGGACGACGGCAGCGAGGGACTCCGCGTCCTCGCGTCCAGGGGAGGGCTGTCCCTGGTCCAGGACCCGCAGGAGGCGCCGCACCCCGAGATGCCGCTCAACGCGCTGCGCCGGGTGCCGGCCGCGGAGGTCCTGAGCGCCTCGGCCATCGGCCGCCGTCTGGCCAACCTGGCGGCGGTACGCGCCGACGCCGGGCCCGCGCCCGCCGATGCGGCGTCGGTCCCGCTCGACCTGAGTCTCGGCTCCGGTGGCCCCGAGGGCGTGGCGACCGGGCTCACCTGCCCGGACTGCGGCGGCGTTCTCTGGACGGATCCGGACAGCGACAACCTGCGCTGCCGCGCCGGCCACGCGTACGGGCTGGAGACGCTGTGGGCGATGAAGAGCGCCTCAGTCGAACAGGCGGTGTGGACGGCCATGCGCACGCTGCAGGAGGACGCCGGCCTCGCCGAGCACCTGGCGGCCCGGGCACGGGCCAGCGGCAGCACCCACACAGCGGCCCGATTCGAGCGCCGGTACCGCGATGCCACGCGCCACGCCGAGGTGCTGCGGCGGCTGGTGCACGAGCGGGAGCCTCAGGACTAGCGTCCCCAGCCCTAGCCCCGACGCAGCTCCTCCATGAGCAGCACGACGTTGGGCGTGCCGTTCTCGGACATCCCAGAGACGCTGGCCACGATCCGGCACCGGATCGTGCGGCCGCGCCGGTTGGTCGCGTCCACGACGGATTCCCGGCTGGCGCCCTCCGACAGCGTCGTCCGGACGAGCCCGCGGATCTCGGTCAGCGGGAGGCCGATGTCGAGCGTCATCAACGGCTGGTCGTAGACCTCGCTGGGACGCAGTCCCCAGAGATCCTCCGAGCGGCCGTACCACATCTTGACCCGGAGGTCGGCGTCCACCACGACGACGCCGAGCTGCAGGCCGCCGAGCACCGATTCCATGAACGAGTTCACCTGCTCCACCTCGTCGGTGCGCTGGCGCAGCTCACCGTTGATGGCCTGGAGCTCACTGTTGGTCGACTCGAGCTCCTCGTTCATCGTCTCCAGCTCTTCGTTGCTGGACTGGAGCTCCTCGTTGGTGGTCTCCAGCTCCTCGACGGTCGACTGGAGCTCCTCGTTCGTCGTCTCGAGCTCCTCGTTCGTGGACTGAAGCTCCTCGTACGCGGTCTCCAGCTCCTGGCGGGAGCGCTCGAGCTCCTCCTGCAGCCGGTGGAAGCGCGTGACGTCGGTGAAGATGATGCTCGCGCCGAGGACGCCGTTGTCGTTCTCCAGCAGCGGCGTCACGAACAGGTCCATGAACTGGACCTCCGCGTCGCCGTTGCGGCGCTCGATGTTCGACACGCTGACCTGGCGGCGTTCGTTGTACGCCTGGTCGATGACCGACCGGAGCTCGAGCGGCCGGTAGGAGACCTCGAGGTCCTGCAGCGGCCGGCCGACGTCGCGCGTGTTGAGACGGAACCACGTCCGGGCCCGCTCGTTGGCGAGCACCACCGCGCCCGACGCGTCGATCACGATCTCGGCCGCCGGCATGGCGTCGTTGACCAGCTCCAGCATCCGGATCTGCCGGCCCAGGTGATTGCCGACGTCGGGGTGCCCCGCCTGGCTGACGATCATCAGCCGGTCGCGCAGGCTGACCTTCGGCACCTTGGCGAAGACCCGGTGCCGGAGGTCCACCGGCGTGAACAGGTTGGTGTGCGTCAGCAGCATCTCGGCCTTTCCGAGGAAGAGGTACCCGCCGTCGTTGAGAGCGTAGTGGAGCCTCGCCAGAACCCGCGCCTGGGTCTCGGCGGTGAAGTACATGAGCGTGTTGCGGCAGACGAGGAGGTCGAGGCGGGAGATGGGCGCGTCCTGGACCAGGTCGTGCCGGCCGAAGATCAGGGACCGCCGCAGCTCGCTCCGGAACACGTAGCGCGTTCCCTGCAGCTCGAAGTAGCGCTCCAGGTACTCGGCAGGCATCGGCTCCAGCTCCCGCGCCGGGTAGCCGGCGAGCCGCGCCTGCGTCAGTGCCTCCTCGTCGACGTCGGTGGCGTAGATCTTGACCCGCCGGCGGAACTGGTCGACGCCCAGCGCCTCGGTGAGCAGGACGGCCAGCGAGTAGGCCTCCTCGCCCGAGGCGGCGCCCGCGCACCAGCAGCGGATCGGCTCGTCCGCGGGCTTGCTCTCCAGGATCCGCGGCAGCACCTCGCGGGACAGGAAGGCCCACGCCTCGGGGTCGCGGAGGAAGCTCGTCACGTTGATCAGGATCGTGTTGAAGAGCTGCGCGAACTCGTCGGGATGGACCTGCAGGTAGTCGAGGTAGTCGCCGAAGTCGGTCTGGGCCACAGTGCCCATGCGTTTCAGCACGCGGCGCATGAGCGTCGACCGCTTGTACCCGGTGAAGTCGAAGCCGCGTGACTGCTGAAGGTACTGCAGCAGCGACTCGAAGTCCGCGTTCTGTTCAGTTGGGCTCATGACAGGCCTCGAGGGTGAGCGCCACCAGGGCTTCCGAGATCTCGTGGATGGGAAGGATCATGTCCGCAGCGCCCGTCCTGATCGCCGCGTCCGGCATACCGAAGAACCGCGCCGTCGTCCGATCCTCGACGATCACCGTGCCGCCCGCCGACTTGATCGCGCGCACGCCCGCGGCGCCGTCGGTGCCCGAGCCGCTCAGCACCACCGCGATGGTGTGCCGGCCGCACGTGCGCGCGAGCGACTCGAACAGGCGATCGGCCGATGGCCGCACGAAGTGTAGCGGTCCCTCCCGGGAGAGCCAGAGGCGCGGGCCGCGGCGGACGGCCAGGTGGGCCCCGCTCGGGCACACCACGACGACGCCCGGCGTGATGGCGTCTCCGTCCACCGCCACGCGGACCGGAAGCGAGCACCGGCGACCCAGGATGCTCTCGAGCCGGCTCGTCGGGGACGGGCCGAGGTGCTGCGCGATCAAGATCGCGGCCGGGAACGCCGGCGGCAGGGAGGCGGTTAGCACCAGGAGCGAGTCGACGCCGCCTGCCGAGGACGCCACGCCGATCACGACGCACTCCAGCGCGGGCACGACCTCGGTCTGAACCGGCTCCGTCATCAGCTCAGCCTACGCCGTGACCGGCCCCTCAACACCACAACCTGTCGTGGCGGTGCGGCTCGTGGCAGTATGGAAGCAGGAGGGACCAAGGCTGTTGGCGCCCGAAACCCGAGTGCTGGAGAGAGACTGGCTCCGCGCGTGTGACGCGTTCTTGAGCGCCACGCTAGCGCACACCAGGTACCTGCGGGCGACCGGGCGCGTGGCCGACCTGGAGAGCGCCAGGGACGTCGTGCTGCTGGAGGAGCAGTATTCGCGTCTGCGCTGGAGGCTGGAGCGCCTGAAGGCGCAGCAGGGTGCACCGATCGTGACCCTGCCGCAGAACCCGGCCGCGAGGCTCACGCTGGCCGCCCGGCGCGAGCTGCTCCACTACCGCGACGCGGTCTGCGAGGACTCCAGGCGGCTGCGCGCCCGCAGCGCCGACCTGGTGCGCCAGTCGAAGGAGGCCCGCCAGCTCCGCGTCCTGCGCGACTAGCCTGTGCACACGATGAGCAGCCTCACGATCGACGAACTCCGCAAGCGGGTGGGACAGGAGATCGGGGTCAGCGAGCCCTTCGAGATCACGCAGGACCGCGTGAACCTGTTCGCGGACGCCACCGAGGACCACCAGTGGATCCACGTGGACCCCGAGCGAGCGCGCAGCGGCCCGTTCGGCGGACCCATCGCCCACGGCTACCTGACCCTCTCGCTCATCCCCTATCTCCTGGGCCGCACCCTCCAGGTCGAGGGCGTGCGGATGGGCGTGAACTACGGGCTCAACCGCCTCCGGTTTCCCGCCCCGGTTCCCGTGCCCGGCACCGTCCGGGCCACGTTCACGCTGAACGACGTCAAGCCGATCGAGGGCGGCAGCCAGGTGCTGGTCGGCTTCGAGGTGCGCGTCGACGGCGCCGCCAAGCCATCCGCTGCCGGAGAGGCGGTCTACAACTACTACACCTAGGGCCGCCGGCACCGGCCGGGGTTTTGCGAAGGGGGGACCGGGTGGGGGCTCGGCCCCCCGCCGACAGTCTAGCGGGGCTCGACCGCCTGCGGTGATGAGAACCTTCTCATTCTCACCTCATCGCGACGGGCGGGCTCCGCAGGCAGCATGGGGCGTGTGCAAGCGCTGACGGACGCACCGCCCCAGCCGCCGCCACTGCGTCCGACGCAGACGGCCGCCGGTCGGCGCCGCTTCCGGCCAGGTGAGCGCATCTGTCCCGGCCTGCTCGCCTGCGAGCCCCTCGGCGGCGACGACCGCATCGAGCGCTGGCTCGCGTGGAGCCAGCACCGGTGGGCCCTGGTCGTGGTCGAGCTGCCTCGCGACGATCATGCCGACGACCTGCGCACGGTGCGCCGCCTGGCCCGCGAGGCACGCACGCTGCGCCGGCTCAGCCATCCGGCCGTTCCCCGCCTCCTCGACGACGGCCACGACCAGCCCGTTCCCCACCTGGTGCTCGAGCGCGTCGACGGCCACACGCTCGAAGAGGTGCTGGCGATGGGCGGACCGCTACCCCCGGCCGAAGCGGCGCGGCTCGGCCTTCACCTCGCGGCCTGCCTGCGCTACGTGCACGCCCGCGGCCTCGGCGATGTCCCCCTCGAGCCGCGCCGCGTGGCCGTCCACTGCGGCCAGCCGTTCCTGCTGGACGCCGGCTCGGCGCGGGATCTCCGGCGGTTCGACCCACGCCGTGACCTGGTCGCCCTCGGCGCTCTCCTGCACGGGCTGCTCACCGGCGCGGCCCGCGTCCCGCAGGAGCTCGCCGCCGCCATCGACGCGCTGAGCGGGCGCCGCCACGTGACGGACCTCGACGCGGTCCAGCTCCTGGCCGCGGCGCTGCCGCCGGATGAGGCGCCCGCCTGGCCGCCCTTCGCAGGCCGATTGCCCCAGGCAGTGTGAGCAGTCGATCCGTAACCACGCTCGGTATGCGCATCAGGGGGATGCGCGTACTGGTGCATCGCGGACAGGTGCTGCTGCTGCTGGCGGTGGGTCTCCTCGCCGGGGTGGCCATCGCGGGCGTCTGCCTGCAGATGGACGGTGCCTCGATCCTGGGTACCGTGCGGGTCGACCAGCTGTTCGCACCGCCGCGGTCCGGGCTGCCGGCCCAGATCGTGATCGGCTCCGCGGTCGCGCCCGCGAAGGACAGAGGCCTGGGCGGCCCGGCTGCGGCGAACGCCACGGCGGCGCCGACGGCCGCGAACCCGGCCCCGCTGGTCGCCAACCCCGCGCTGCCTCACCCCGTCCCGACCACCGCGGTGGTGCCCGGGGCCGTGTACACCTACCCGCCGGACGACCACGGCGGGTCGTCGGGCCGCGGCAAGGACGGCGGCGGCGGCAGATGAGTCCGTGCTGATCCTGATCGCGGAGGACGAGCCGCGGATCGCGTCCTTCCTGCGCAAGGGTCTGCTGGCAGAAGGCTATGCGTGCGTCGTCGCGGGCGACGCCGAGAGCGCCATCACGCTCAGCCAGGCCGAACCGGTCGACCTGGTCCTCCTGGACCTGATCCTGCCCGACCGCAGCGGCCTCGACGTGCTCAGGACCCTGAGGGCGCGAGACGCCCGCCTACCGGTCCTGATCCTCACCGCCAAGGACGACGTCGGCTCGAAGGTGCGCGGGCTGGACCAGGGCGCCGACGACTACCTGACCAAGCCGTTCGTCTTCGACGAGCTGCTCGCGCGCATCCGCGCACTGGTGCGCAGGGACCAGGTCAGCGCGGTCGAGCTCCGGGCGGGCGGCCTCGTGCTCGACCTCAAGCAGCGTTCGGCGCGCGCGCAGGCCGGCCAGGCCGCGCTCACGCCGCGCGAGTCGGCGCTGCTCGAGCTCTTCGTTCGCCACCCGAACCAGGTGCTCTCGCGCGCGCAGATCACCAGCAACGTGTGGCCGTACGAGTCCGAGTCCGAGAGCAACGTCGTCGACGTGTACGTGCGCTACCTGCGGCGGAAGGTGCCCTGGCCTCCGGACGTCAGCCTGGAGACCGTGCGCGGAGCGGGCTACCGCCTGCGCGTCTGTGCGTCGTGACGCCGACCCTCAGCCTGCGGCTTCGTCTGACGCTGCTCTGGTGCGCGGTGTCGCTGATCGTGCTGCTCGGCCTCGAACTGCTCTCGCTGGCGGTGCTGAGCGCGCAGCTGGACGGCGCCGTCGACGGCGACCTGGCGATCGTCGCGCGCCAGTACCAGGCCGACGTCGCCGGAGCCACCGGCCAGGCGGAGCTCAGTCAGCGGGCGCACGACTTCCTCTCGCAGGACGTCGACGCCGGGCACGGGTTCTCGGCGGTGTACGTCGTCACCCTCCAGGACGGCACGTCGCTCACGAACAGCGACGACAGTGGCCTGCGTGCGGCCATGGCGGCCGCGGATACGCCGCCGGGCGTGCCGGCGACCGTCCACGACGCCCGGCACGGCGACCTCCGGGTAGCGGTCATCCCGATCGTCCAGAACGGGCAGCAGGTGGGTGAGTTCCGCATCGCGCTGCCGCTGGCCGGCGTGCAGGCGACGGTCGCCGCGCACCTGACACCGCTGCTGATCGGCAACGCCGTCCTGGTCGCCCTCGGCGGCCTGCTGGCATACGCCGTGACTGGCCACGCGCTGGATCCGGTGCGCCGCATCACCGCCACCGCCTCGGGCATCAGCGAGGGCGACCTCAGCCGGCGGATCGGCTACCGCGGGCCGCGCGACGAGGTCGGACGTCTGGCCGAGACGTTCGACGCGATGCTGGCTCGGCTGCAGGGCGGGTTCGAGCAGCGGCAGGCGTTCTACGCGCTGGCGTCGCACGAGCTCCGCACGCCGCTGACCATCGTTCGGGGCCACCTCGAGGTGCTGCGGCGGATGGAGCGCCCGGCCGCGGAGGAGATCCGCGACACGCTCGACATCTCCCTCGAGGAGCTCGACCGCATCACGGACGAGATCAACGACATGCTGCTCCTCGGGCGCATGCTGCTCGGCCAGGCCGGACCGCTGGCCGTGGTCGACGCGTCGGCGGTGCTGACTGACGTCCATCGCAAGGCCAGGCGACTGGCGGTCCGGGACTGGCAGCTCGCCGTCGCGGGCCCGGCACCGGTCCGGGCGGAGTCCGAGCAGCTCAGCCGGGCCCTGCTCAACCTGGTCACGAACGCGGTGCGCCACACCAAGGAGGGCGACCTGGTCCGCCTCGCGTGCCGCCGTTCCGCCGAGTGGGTCGAACTGGTGGTCGCCGACACCGGCGACGGCATCCGCGCCTCCGACCTGCCCCACCTGTTCGACCCCTGGTATCGGGCCGGCAAGCGGGACGGCCGGGTCGGCGGCCTGGGCCTGATGATCGTCCGCGAGGTCGCCACCGCCCATGGCGGTCGGGTGGACGTCGACAGTCGCGAGGGCCACGGCACCACGTTCACGATCCGGCTCCCGGTCACCTCGCCCCGGTCGCCTGCGCTGCCGGCCGCGCCGCGGACGGCGCTCGGAGGACTGGCTGCCCAGGGCGGCGCCGACAGCCCGGTCTGACCCGGCTCGCCCTGAGCGGCCAGTAGGTCGAACCGCCGGCGGCTGCGCTCCCGATCGCCCATACGAGACGTCGGACGCGGTCCGGCGACACCCTATGAGGGGTTCGCCGGCGCCTCCGCTCGGGCGGCGGCTTCCAGCAGGCGGTCCAGCGCCGCCGGTGAGCCGTCCGGGATCGACAGCACCACGCCGTCCACCAGGCCCCGCGCGTCCTCCAGGAGCTCCTCGACCAGCCTGATGCCGGCCTCCTCCTCCCCGTCGCCAGCGCGGCGCATGGCCTCCAGGGCGGACTCCGGCACCGTCACGTCCGGCACCTCGTGGCGCAGTTCCTCCGCCTCGCTGAAGCTGCGCAGCGGCTTCACGGCCAGCAGCACCGGCACCCGGCGGCCGGACAGCGCGCTCAGCATGTCGCGCAGGCCTTCGAGCTCGTACAGCGGACGCGTGACCAGGAAGTGGGCGCCCGCGTCGATCTTCGCCCGCGTCCTCGCCAGCTCGGCGCGGAAGTCCGGCGCACCGGGGTTGCAGCGCGCTCCGACGCAGAAGGACGTGGTCGCCTCCAGCCCGAGCCCGTTGGAGTCGCGACCGTGGTTCAGGCCGTCGAGCAGCTCGATCAGGCCGACCGAGTCCACCTCCCAGATCCCGTCCACGTTGGGATAGTCGCCGCGCAGCGGCGGGCTCCCGGTCCGGCAGATCACGCTGCGGATGCCCAGCGCGTGCGCGCCCAGGAGGTCGGCCTGCAGCGTCATGATGCTCTTGTCCCAGGTGGTCACGTTCAGGACAGCCTCGACCTGCAGCCGCTGCTGGAGGTGGAGGGCGAGGCTGAGCGGGCTCATCTGGGCGCGGGCGCTGATCGTCGGCGCGATGGAGAAGACGTTGACCCCGCCTCCACCCAGGCCGCGGACCCGCATGACCTCGGCCGTGGCGTGCTCAGCGCCGCCTCCGACGGGCGGCGTCACCTCCACCGCGACGACGAAGCGACCCGCGCCGAGCTGCTCGGCCAGGCCGCCGTCCGCCGGCTCCGCCGCCGGCTGGTCGCCCCGGGAGACCGCGGTCACCCGCGCGACGCTCCGGCTCCGTTCCGCGGGACGCAGATTCGCCGCCGCGGCGGCGGCCGCCTGGATGTGCTCCGGCGTGGTCCCGCAGCAGCCGCCCACCAGCACCGCGCCGACCTCCACGTAGCGCCGGGTGTGGCGCGCGAAGTACTCGGCGTCGACGCTGTACTGGAAACGCCGGCCACCCAGCATGCGCGGCACGCCCGCGTTCGGCTGGGCGCTCAGCGGGAGCGGCGTGTACCGGCTCAGCTCCCGGACCACCCGGAGCAGGCCCTGCGGTCCGAGGGTGCAGTTCGTGCCCACCACGGCCACCGGCAGCTCGCCCAGCGCGTGCGCGACCGCGCGCGGGCTCTCGCCGCCCAGCGTCTGGCCGTCCTCCGCGAATGTCATCTGGGCGACGAGCGGCAGGCTGCAGACGGTGGCCGCGGTGCGCACCGCCTCGACCAGCTCGGACAGGTAGCCGAACGTCTCGAAGATGAGCAGATCGACGCCGCCCTCCACGAGCGCGGCCACCTGCTCCCGGATCGCGTCCGACCGAGTCGCCTGATCGACACGGCCGCGCTGCGCGACGGTCACGGCCGGCGAGACCGAGCCGGCCACGAAGACAGGCCGCGAGGCGGTGTCGCGGGCCTCGAGCGCGATCCGGGCGCCGGCCAGGTTGATCTCCGGCGCCAGGTCGCCCAGGCCGTGCACGGCCAGGCGCACCTCGCTCGCGCCGAACGTGTTGGTCTGGATGACGTCCGCGCCGGCGGCGAGGTAGCTGTCGTGGATCGCCCGCACCAGGCCGGGGTCCGACAGGTTCAGCTCGGGCAGTGGACGATCGAGCGAGATCCCCGAGGCGTGCAGCATCGTCCCCATCGCCCCGTCGCAGACCAGCACCCGGCGGGTGATCTCCTCGGTGAAGCCCTTGCTCAGGTCCCTCATCGCTCCTCCAGTGCCTCGAGGATCTCCAGTGCCACCTGCGCCATGAGCCGGTCCTGGTAGCGGTCGAGGTCGAGTCCCGTGATGCCCTCGACGCGGTTCAGGCGATAGGTGACCGTGTTGGGGTGCACGTGCAGCTCGCGCGCGGCGCGCTGCAGGCTGCCGTTCTCGCGCAGGTACACGGACAGGGTCCGGGCCAGGCCCGACCGGTGCCGCGCCTCGTGGGCGGTGAGCGCCCCGAGCACCTCCCGCGCGAAGGAACGCAGCTCGTCCAGGTCCGGCACCTGCAGCAGCAGGCGGTGGATGCCGAGGTCCTCGAACGCCACCACCTGGCCGTGACGGCCGAGGCGGCGCAGCGTCCCGACCGTCCGGCGCGCCTGCGCGTACGCGCCGGCGACCTCGGCCGGGTCGCGGCACGTGCCGCCGACGCCGATCGTGAGCGCCGTCGCCGGGAACAGCCGCTCCACGTGGGCCAGACAGGCGGTCGCCAGCGGCACCGGCCCGGGCCGGCGGACGTCGCCGCCCACCTCACGCTCGCGGGCCACGACCACCATCTCCCGCTCGCGGACGCTGACGATCGCGTCCGGCGCCCGGCGCGCCACGAAGTGGGCGAGGCTGTCGCACAGGCGCCGGGCGTGGCCGTCGTCGGGCCCGTCCTCCTCGAGCGCGATCGACATGACGCGGTGGGCGTGGGTGCCGTCGTAGCCGAGGTGCCGCGCCCAGCCCTGCAGCTCCTCCGGGTCGCGCGCCTGTCCCAGCAGCAGCCCCTCGACCAGGCCGTCGCGCACGCGGCCGGCGGCCGCCGCGACCACGCGTTCGCGGCTCATGACGACGCCGCAGATGGTGGCGCCGTGCTCGGTCACCAGCAGGCTCACGTCCTCGTCGGCCTCGCGCCGGGGGCCCTCCACCGTCAGCAGGTACGCCAGGATGTCGTCGCCGACCAGCACGGGGGCAGCCACGAGCGACGGGCTCCCGTCCTGCCCAGGGAGGCGCAGCGCCCGCCGGGTCTTGGCCAGGCTGGCGAGCACGCGTCCCAGGCGCCGCGCCGACACGAGCTGCTGGAGGCCGGCCGCCGCCTCGGCCGGCGTCCGCGTGGGACCGGCGGCGGCGAGCACGTCCAGCGTCGGGCTCACCACGCCGACCAGCGAGCCGATGCGGTCCGCCAGCAGCCCGGCCACCGTCTGCAGGTCCGCGCTCTGGAGCGCGAGACCCGTCAGGTGGTGGTAGATCGTGACCAGCTCGCGCAGCACCTGGTTCTCGCGAGCGGCCACGTCCACCCGCGCTGGCACCGTGGCCATGTGCGGAGCATACGCCTCCACGGCCGCCTCGTCACTGTGCCAGAGCACAGTGCTCTTGTGTCGAAGCCCAATCCGTCCCGCGTGGCGGAACACGAATCGAGCATTGTGCCCTGACACAAAAGCGCAGGCCCAACTCCTGGGGAATCGTCATTGCCCGTCGGGCCCGCGGAACCTAGGGTCGGGGAGTGATGGAAGTCCAGGCGACCGGATGCGACATCAAGGACCGCGGGCTGGCCCGTGCGGGCGAGGACCTGATCGACTGGGCGGCGCGCGAGATGCCGGTGCTGCGGCGGATCCGCGAGCGGTTCGCCGGCGAGCGCCCGCTCCAGGGGCTGCGGATCTCGGCGTGCCTGCACGTCACGTCCGAGACGGCCAACCTGATGCTCACCCTGCAGGCGGGCGGCGCCGACATCGCCCTGTGCGGGTCCAACCCGCTCTCCACGAACGACGCCGTGGCCGCGGCGCTCGTGGAGCGGCACGACCTGAAGACCTACGCCATCAAGGGCGAGGACGACAGCACGTACTACATGCACATCGCGGCGGCGCTGGCCCACCGGCCGGACCTCACGATGGACGACGGCGCCGACCTGGTGACGGTGCTCCACCGCAACGGCGGCCGCGTGCTGGACCGGGTCGTGGGCGGCACCGAGGAGACCACGACCGGCGTGATCCGCCTCAAGGCCATGGCCCGCCAGAAGGCGCTGCGCTATCCGATCGTCGCCGTCAACGAGGCGGCCACGAAGCACCTGTTCGACAACCGGTACGGCACCGGCCAGTCGACGATCGACGGCATCGTGCGCGCCACGAACGTCCTGCTGGCCGGCAAGACGTTCGTGGTGGCCGGCTACGGCTGGTGCGGCCGCGGGCTGGCCAGCCGCGCCAGGGGCCACGGCGCGGACGTGGTCGTCACCGAGGTGAACCCGGTCCGCGCGCTGGAGGCCGCCATGGACGGGTTCCGCGTCCTCCCGATGGCGAAGGCTGCGGAAGTCGGGGACATCTTCGTGACCGTCACCGGCGACGTCAACGTGCTCGACCGGGCGCACTTCGAGCGCATGAAGGACGGCGCCATCCTGGCCAACTCCGGCCACTTCAACTCGGAGATCAACCTGCGGGCGCTGGACGAACTGGCGTCCGAGGTGCGGGAGGTGCGGCCGGCCGTCCAGCAGTACCGCCTCGGAGACGGCCGGCGCCTGCACGTGCTCGGCGAGGGCCGCCTGATCAACCTGGCCGCGGCGGAGGGCCACCCCGCGGCAGTCATGGACATGAGCTTCGCGAACCAGGCGCTGTGCGCCGAGTACCTCGCGCGCGGCGGGAAGACGCTGGAGCCGGTCGTCCACGACGTGCCGGAGGAGATCGACGGCGAGATCGCGCGCCTGAAGCTGGACGCGATGGGCGTGCGCATCGACGCCCTGACGGAGGAGCAGGCGCGATACCTCGAATCGTGGGAGGAGGGAACGTAGATGTCGACGTTCAGCGCGTCGCCCCGGCACTACATCACGAGCGAGAGCGTCACCGAGGGACACCCGGACAAGCTCTGCGACCAGGTGTCGGACAGCGTCCTGGACGCGATGCTGGCGCAGGACCCGATGTCGCGCGTGGCCTGCGAGACGTCGGTGACCACCGGGATGGTGCTGGTGTGCGGGGAGGTCACCACGACCGCCGTGGTCGACGTCCCCGCGGTGGTCCGCGAGACCATCCGCCGCGTCGGCTACACCGACCCGGCCGCGGGCTTCGACTGCGAGAGCTGCGCGGTGCTGGTGGCCATCGGCAAGCAGAGCCCGGACATCGCCCAGGGCGTGGGACACGCGCTGGAGGTGCGGTCGGGCGCCGAGCATCACGATTCGATCGCCGAGGTGGGCGCCGGCGACCAGGGCATGATGGTCGGCTTCGCGTGCGACGAGACGCCGGAGCTGATGCCGCTGAGCATCAGCCTGGCGCACGGGCTGACGCGGCGGCTCGCCGAGGCCCGGCGTTCGGGTGAGCTGCCCTACCTGCGACCCGACGGCAAGAGCCAGGTCACGGTCGAGTACGCGTACGGGCTGCCCCGGCGCGTGGAGGCCGTCGTCATCTCGACACAGCACCACCCCGACGTCTCGTCGGAGCGGATCCAGCGCGACGTGCTCGACTGCGTGATCCGGGAGACCGTGCCCGAGCGGCTGCTCGACGAGCGCACGCGCGTGTACGTCAACCCGACCGGCCGGTTCGTGATCGGCGGCCCGGTGGGCGACGCCGGACTCACCGGCCGCAAGATCATCGTCGACACGTACGGCGGCGTCGTGCGCCACGGCGGGGGGGCGTTCAGCGGCAAGGACCCGACGAAGGTCGACCGCTCGGCCGCGTACGCGACCCGGTGGGTCGCGAAGAACGTGGTCGCGTCGGGCCTGGCCCGCCGCTGCGAGGTCCAGGTCAGCTACGCGATCGGGATGGCCCGCCCGCTGGCGATCAGCCTCGAGACGTTCGACACGGCCGGGGTGCCGGACGAGGAGCTGCTGGAGGCCGTGCGGGCGGTGTTCGACCTGCGGCCGGGCGCGATCATCCGGGAGCTGAACCTGCGGCGGCCGATCTTCGCGCCCACCGCCGCGTACGGCCACTTCGGCCGCGCCGACATCGACGCGCCGTGGGAGGAGACCAACCGCGTCGACGCGCTGCTGGCCCATGTCGAGAAGCGGGCGGCCACAGCCCCCGCCTCGTAAGAGGAAGGAGAAGACGAGGAGATGGCCACGAGCACACGGACGGTCACCGCGGGGGACAGCCGTTCCTCGGTCCTGCCCGAGGGCGTGCACCTGGTGGGGAGCGTCCCGCTGGCCAGCTCGGAGGAGGTCTTCCGCACCGCGGCCGGCGGCCTCGGCGACCGACTCCGCCGCGTGCCCGACGGCGAGACGGGCCCCCGCTCGGACTGGATCGTCTGGCAGTACCCGGTCCTGAGCGCGCAGCCGCAGTTCGAGGTCGGCCCGCCCGGCCCCGGCCACTACCGGGCGCTGCCCCGCCTGCGGCTGCGGGCGGGCGAGCGCGCCGAGAGCGTGCGCTTCGAGAGCCTCGGGTACGCGGAGGCCGCCATCGCCTCCTACCGCGTGTTCGCGCGGCTGAAGCGCGACGGGGTGATCCCGGCGCAGTGCCGCCTCCAGGTCTGCCTGCCGACGCCGCTGGCGCCGATCAGCGCGTTCGTGGCAGCCGAGGACCAGGCGGCGCTGGAGCCGACCTACGAGTCACGGATGCTCGCGGAGCTGGCCGAGATCGTCGACACGATCCCCCACGAGCAGCTGGCGGTCCAGTGGGACACGAACGTGGAGCTGGGCATGCTGGAGGGCGTCGTGCCGGTCTGGTTCTCGGACGCCCGTGCCGGCATCCTGGAGCGCCTCCTGCGGCTGAGCCGGCACGTCCCACCCGCCGTCGAGCTCGGCTACCACCTCTGCTACGGCGACTCGCAGCGGCGGTACTTCCGGCAGCCCGCCGACGCCGGCAAGCTCGTGCAGATCGCGGGCGCCCTTGCGGGCAGCCTGGGCCGCCCGCTGAACTGGATCCACATGCCCGTCCCCCGCGAGCGGGACGACGAGGCGTACTTCGAGCCGCTGGCCGACCTGCGCCTCGCCCCGGAGACAGAGCTCTACCTCGGCCTGGTCCACCTGACGGACGGCGAGGAGGGCGCGCTCCGGCGGACTAGGGCCGCCCGCCGCCATGTCGAGCGCTTCGGCGTCGCGACCGAGTGCGGCTGGGGCCGGCGCGCGCCGAGCACGGTCCCCGCCCTGATCGAGCTCCACCGGTCGGTGTCGGCCCCCCTCCCGAGCAGGACGCCAGCGCGGTCCGGTGTGTTCGAGTGGCCGGCAGGCTTCGCGCGCATCCCGGACGAGGAGTGGACGCGGCAGGACGTCGACAGCTTCGGCCTGGCCTACGACACGGTCGAGCACCACGGCTGGTACCGGAACCTGGACCCCACCGTCGAGGACCTGACACGCAGCCTGCGTGACGGCGACCTGCTGGTCGACTACTCGGGCGGGACGGGCATCCTGCTGGACCGGCTCAAGCTGCGGATGTTCGACCGCCAGGTCGGGATGCTGATCGTGGACAGTTCCGCGAAGTTCCTCCGGGTCGCGCTCGAGAAGTTCCGCGACGACCCGCTGGTGGGACTGCGCCTCCTCCGCTACCTGAGGGACCAGAAGCGGCTGCTGTTCCTGGACGAGGTACTGGGGCCGGAAGTAGTCGGGCGCGGAGTCGACGCGATCGTCTCGACAAACGCGATCCACCTGTACTACGACCTGCCCGACACGCTGGCGTCCTGGGTGCGCACGCTGCGGCCGGGCGGGCTGGTGTTCATCAACTCGGGCAACATTCGCAACCCGCGCGCGCGGCCGAACGAGTGGATCCTGGACGAGACGGTGTGGGTCATCGACGAGGTGGCCGAGGGCCTGGTCCGCACGGACGCCCGCTACGCCGCGTACCGCGACGCGCTGGACGACGAGGAGCGGCTGGCGGCCCACCGCGCGCACCGCGACCGGGTGTTCATCACCCCGCGGCCGCTGCACTTCTACCTGGAGACACTGGAGGGCGCCGGCCTGCACGTGCAGGACGTCCACGAGGAGACGATCGAGGCGAGCGTCGACGACTGGTTCGAGCTGATGAGCACGTACCACGACGCGGTGCTGGGCTGGGTCGGGGGCACGGAGAAGGTGGATGGGCGGGCGCCCTCCTCGGAGGCGGTGGACGACCGGCTGGCGCTCATCCGCCACTCCATGGACATCCTCTTCGGCGGCCGCAGGGACTTTCGCGCCTGCTGGACGTACATCACGGCGTCGCGGTGAGAGACGTCTTCGCCGCCGGCACGGGCATGACGCTGTTCGCCAAGCAGCCCGGACGGTCGCTGAAGGACCTGGCGGCCGAGGCGGTGCGGGAGGCGCTGGCCGACGCGGGGCTCGACGTGGGCGACGTGCAGGCATGCTGGTTCGCGAACGCGGTGGCCGGCTCGATCACCGGACAGGAGATGGTCGCCGCGCAGGTGACGCTGCGGCCGCTGGGCCTTGGCGGCATTCCGATGTTCAACGTCGAGAACGCGTGCGCCTCGGCGTCCAGCGCGTTCCACCTTGCCTGGCAGTCGGTGGCCTCCGGCATGTGCGACGTGGCGCTGGCCGTCGGTGCCGAGAAGATGACGCACCCGGACAAGGCACGCTCGTTCGCGGCGATCGGCGGCTCGATCGACGTCGAGCAGGTGCCGGACGCGCAGCCGTCGGACCGCTCGTTCCTGATGGACCTGTACGCCGGGGCGGCCGTGGAGTACATGGAGGCGACGGGAGCAACCGTCCAGGACTTCGCGGAGGTCGTCGTCAAGAACCAGCGCCACGGCGCGCTCAACCCGCTGGCGCAGTACGGCGGCGAGCTGACCGTGGACGAGGTGCTGGCCTCGCGGCCGATCGTGTGGCCATTCACGCTGCTGATGTGCTCGCCGATCTCCGACGGCGCGGCGGCAGCGGTGCTGGTGGCCGCGCCGGCGCCGGGAAGCCCCCGCGTCGCCGCGTCGGTGGTGCGCTCGGCCGGGTCGGCACTGAAGGTCTCCGAGCAGGCCGCCCAGGCGGGATACGAGATGGCCGGGTTGGGACCGCGGGACCTGGACTGCGTGGAGCTGCACGAGGCCGCGGCCTCGGCGGAGCTGGCGCTCTACGAGCAGCTGGGCCTTGCCGCCCCGGGAGACGGCCCGGCGCTGATCCGCAGCGGCGCCACGCGTCTGGGCGGGTCGTGCCCGGTCAACAGCAGCGGCGGCCTTCTGGCGCGCGGCCACCCCATCGGGGCGACGGGCCTGGCGCAGATCACGGAGGCGGTCCTGCAGGTGCGGGGCCGGGCCGGGGCGCGCCAGGTGCAGGGGGCGCGGGTGGCACTGGCGCAGAACGCGGGCGGGTGGGGCGAGGGCGACAACCTGGTCTCGGCCGTGCACGTGTTCACGGTGTAGCCCACCGACATTGGTGTTTCTCCAGCTGGGCGCTGAGCGCCGCTGCCACCGGCTGCGCGGTCGCCGGCACATCCGCCTGTTTCAGAGCAGCGCTCGGCCGGTAGCCGCGTCGAAGACGTGCACGTGCGCCGGGTCGAACGCCAGGCGTACACGGTCGCCGCGGAACACCACGAACGAGCGCTCGATCCGGGCCACCAGCTCGTCCGCGCCGGCCCGCCCGTGCAGCAGCTGGTGCGCGCCGACCTGCTCGATCCGCTCGGCCGTCATCCCGACCTCCGGCAGGCCCGGCTCCAGCCGCTGCCGCAGCGACTCCGGCCGGATTCCGAGCATAGCCCGCTCCACCCCCAGCGCCCGCGGCAGCTCCACCGCGAACGCGGACGCCACGGCCAGCCGGCCGTCGAGCGTCGCCGGGACGAGGTTCATGCGCGGGCTGCCCACGAACCCCGCCACGTACAGGTTGGCCGGGTGCTCGTACACGCCGCGCGGCGTGCCCACCTGCTGCAGCTCGCCGTCGCGAAGGATCGCGATGCGATCGCCGAGCGTCATGGCCTCGGCCTGGTCGTGCGTCGAGCAGATGACGGTCGTGCCGAGCTCCCGGTGCAGGCGCTGCAGCTCGACCCGGCGAGCGGAACGCACGCTCGCGTCCAGGTTGCTCAGCGGCTGATCGAGCAGGAACACGCTCGGCCGCCTGACCAGGGCCCGGCCAAGGGCGACCTGCTGCCGGTGCCCGAACGACAGCTGCGGCGGCCGCCACCTGAGCAGCCCGTCCAGCTCGAGGCGCCTGCCGGTGACGCTCACCGCGCGCTCGATCTGCGGGCGCCGCTCGCGGCGCACGCGGAGCGGGAACGCCAGGTTGTGGAAGACGTCACGGTGGGGAAGGAGGCCGCCGGCCGACTGGAACACCATGGCCACATCGCGGCCGCCCGGCGGCAGGTCGTTCACCACACGGTCGCCGATCGTGATCCGGCCCTCGCTGACCGTCTCCAGGCCCGCCACCATGCGCAGGGTCGTGGTCTTACCGCTGCCGGAGGGGCCCAGCAGCACCAGGAACTCCCGGTCGCGTACGTGCAGCGTCAGGTCCCTGACGACGGTCGTCTCACCATGGCGCTTGGTGACGTGGTCGATGCCGACCGAGGCCATCGCCCCACAAGCGTATGCCCGTTCGAGGCCGGGGAGAGCGGGAGGCGCTACGCCTGGAGCGGCGGGCGGGGGACGGGCACCGGGATGCCCGCGTCGAGCCAGTCGAGGATGATCTTCACCCGGCGCTCGTCGGCGACGTCCATGGCCTCGATCGCGGATTCCGCCTCGGCCTCGGCCCCGGGCACCTCCGGGAAGGACGCCCGCCGGCACCAGTCGCCGTCGGGCCCGCGGACCGACTCGATCACCAGGACGTACGGGATCCTGAGGTACTGGTCACGAGTCAGCATTCGTGCCACGCTAGTATGGCACCACGGGCACCGGAGGAGAGTAGGAGGAAGGGCGAGATGCTCCGAGCGGAAGAGAACGAGTATGTGACCCGTGTCGGCCCGGGCACCCCGATGGGCGACCTCATGCGGCAGTACTGGATGCCTGCGATGCTGTCGTCCGAGCTGCCGCGGCCCGACTGCCCACCGGTGCGCGTCCTCCTGCTGGGGGAGAAGCTGATCGCCTTCCGCGATACCCAGGGACGCGTCGGGCTCCTCGACAACTTCTGCCCGCACCGCGGGGCGTCGCTCTTCTTCGGGCGCAGCGACGAGTGCGGCCTGCGGTGCGTGTACCACGGCTGGAAGTTCGACGTCGAGGGTCGCTGCGTGGACATGCCGAGCGAGCCGCCCGACAGCAACTTCAAGAACAAGGTCCGCGCGACGGCCTATCCGTGCCGGGAGCGGGGCGGCGTGGTCTGGGCCTACATGGGCCCGCGCGAGACCCCGCCGCCCCTGCCCGACCTGGAGGCGAACCAGCTGTCCGAATGGCAGGTGTCCGCCTACCAGCGCGAGTGCAACTGGCTGCAGGCCATGGAGGGCGACATCGACACGGCCCACATCGGCTTCCTGCACTTCGGCTCCGAGCGCGCCGAGGACCAGATCGAGGGCACGTTCCGCTACTACGCGCTCAAGGACCGGGCCCCGCGCTACGCGGTGCTCGACACCGACTACGGCTCGATGTACGGCGCGTACCGGCCGGCGGGCCCGGGCCAGCAGTACTGGCGCATCGCGCAGTTCCTGTTCCCGTTCTACACGATGACGCCGACCGGGCTGCTCGGCCGCCAGATCATCGGCCGAGCCTGGGTGCCGATGGACGACACGCACTCGATCCTGTTCACGATGACGCCCAGACCGACGGCCGAGTTCCAGGCGATGCGCGAGCGCGGCGGGGCCATCCGGCCCATCCTCCAACCCAACGACACCGGCTGGTACGGGCGCTTCCGCCTGATCGCCAACGAGAGCAACGACTACCAGATGGACCGCGAGCGGCAGGAGCACGACGAGGAATACTCGGGCATCGCGGGAATCCACCTCCAGGACCAGGCGATCACCGAGAGCATGGGCACCATCTACGACCGGACGAGGGAGCACCTGGGCAGCAGCGACGCCATGGTGATCCGCGTGCGGCGCCGCCTGATCGCGGCCGCGCGCGCCCTGGCCGAGACGGGCGCGACCCCGGCCGGCGTCGACCATCCGGAGGTGTATCGCCAGCGGTCCGGAGGCGTCATCCTCGACGAGGACGCCGACTGGGTCGAGGCGACGCAGCACCTGCGCGAGGCGTACATCGAGCATCCCGAGCTCGACCCCGCCATCGTCGGCGGATTCGTCTGAGCAGCGCCGGGACGGCCCGCGCCGCGCTGAGCGGGCCGTCCCGATCGCGTACCGTTGGCTGCGATGGAAGAGGACTGGGCGCGTCCGGTGGTGCACTGGGAGATCGGGGCGGCGGACCCCGACCGGCTGCGAACGTTCTACGCGCGGCTGTTCAACTGGACCATCGGCGACGGCCCGGTCATGAGCATCCCGCCCGGGGTGGGCGGCCCCCAGCCCGGCCCCGGCGGCCACATCCGGTCCAGCGAGCGCCACGGCGTCACGCTCTACGTCCAGGTGCGCGACCTGGCCGCGTCGGTCGCGAGGGTCGCCGAGCTCGGCGGGGCCGTGGCCGTGGAGCGCTTCCAGATCCCGGACGGCGCCACGCTCGCCTTCGTCGACGACCCCGAGGGCAACCGGGTCGTGCTGGTCCAGCAGTAGGGGGAGCCGCTCCGGATGGGAGCGGCTCCCGCTGCGGCAGCCCGGCTTCAGCGAGCGGGGATGCGGGAGTACCGGGCGCGGGCCCACACGTACCCGGCGGCCGTGATGGCGATGCACCAGGCGACGGCCCAGATCGCGTAGTCCCCGACCGGGACCCCGAACAGCAGGGCTCGGAGCGTCTCGATGACCGGGGTGAACGGCTGGTGCTCGGCGAACCAGCGCACTCCCGCGGGCATGGCCTCCGTCGGCACGAACGCGCTGCTGATGAAGGGCATGAACGCCACCAGCTGGGCCAGGCCGTTGGCTCCGCCCGGCGTCTTGGCCTGGAGTCCGAACGCAGTGCCCAGCCAGGTGAGGGCGACGGTCAGCATCGCGAACACCGCCGCCGCCGCGAACCACTGCGGCGCGGTCGCGTGCGGCCGAAACCCCAGCGCCAGCGCTGCAGCCACGACCAGCGCCCCGCTGAGCAGGGTCCGGAGCAGGCTGCCAAGCATCTGGCCGGTCAGCACCGACGTCCTGGTGACCGCCATGGTGCGGAACCGGGCGATGATGCCCTCGTTCATGTCCATCGTCACGTTGATCGCGGTCGCGGCGGCGCTGGAGCCGACCGTCATCACGAGGATGCCCGGCACGAGGTAGTCGAGGTAGCTGCCGCCGGCGGGCACGATCGCCCCGAGCCCGGCGCGCATCGTGCCGCCGAACACGCCGTCGAACAGCAGCAGCATCATGACCGGCACCATGATCCCGCCGACGGTCATCATCGGGTAGCGGAGCGAGTGCACGATGTCGCGCCGGAACATGGTGGCCGAGTCGCGCACGGAGAGGGCGAGCGCACTCATGCGGAGACCTCCTGCGGGGGATGTGGTTGGCCGGTGAGGGCGAGGAAGACGTCGTCCAGGTCGGGCTCCTGGACCGTCACGCTCTCCGCGGGGGCGGCCCGATGGTCGAGCCGTTCCAGCAGCGCCGCGAGGGAGCGCGGGGTGCCGTCGGTCGGGACCTCCAGGACGAGGGCGTCCTCGTCGCGAGAGGCGCCGTCCACGAGGCTGGCGGCGGCCGTCAGCGCGTCGAGGTCCGCGTAGCGCAGCCGGACCCGCCCACCGGGGGCGCGGCGCTTCACCTCGTCGGGGGTGCCCTCGACGACGATGCGGCCGCGGTCGAGGAAGGCGATGCGATCGGCGAGCTGGTCCGCCTCCTCCAGGTACTGCGTCGTGAGGAGAATGGTCACGCCGCCGCCCGCCAGCTCGCGGATGATCTCCCACATCGTGCGGCGGCTGCGCGGGTCGAGGCCGGACGTCGGCTCGTCGAGATAGATCACGCGCGGGTCGCCGATCAGGGTCATTGCGAGGTCGAGACGGCGCCGCATGCCGCCCGAGTAGGTCATGCACATGCGGCCGCCGGCCTCGGTCAGGTCGAAACGCGCGAGCAGTTCGCGGACGCGGCGGCGGCCTTCCCGCCCGTCCAGGTGGTTCAGGCGCGCCATCAACCGCAGGTTCTCCTCGCCAGTCAGGAGGTTGTCGACCGCCGAGAACTGGCCGGTGACGCCGACCACCGCACGCACGGCGTCCGGCTCGCGGGCCAGGTCGTGTCCGCTGACGCGCACTTGGCCGGCGTCCGGCGCGAGGAGCGTCGAGAGGATCTGGACTATGGTGGTCTTGCCGGCGCCGTTCGGCCCCAGGAGCGCGAAGATGCTCCCCTCGCGGACGTCGAGGTCAATGCCGTCGAGCACGATGTGGTCGCCGAACGACTTGCGAAGCCCCGCGACGGTGATCGCCGAACGGGTTCCGTTGCTGCTCATGCCTCCTCCTCGAGGGTGTGTCTCGCGAACGAGCGATGGATGACGACGTCGCCGAACGCGGTGCGCACGTGCACCTCGACGGTCTCGGCATCGGGCTGCGGGGGGCCGGCGACGTCCAGGTCGTTGCGGATGACGCCGAACTTGGTGTCCAGGTCCAGGTACGCGGCCACGCCGTCGCCGATGCCGATCTCGACCCTTCCCGCCGCCGTCTCGGCGACGACCAGGCCGCGCACCACCTCGTCGAGGCGGATGACGCCGTTCGAGGACCGAGCGTCGACCGAGGCCAGCGCTCGCTCGACGGCGATCTCGCCGTTGGCGGCCTTCACTCGCAGGTCGGCGCCGGCGGCGCCGACCCAGGTCGCTCCGTTGGAGTTCTTGATCGTGCCGCCGCCCTCGACGGCGCCCATGCGCACGGCGCCGCTGCCGGTCGAGACCTCGGCGCGGCCGCCGACGCGGTCCACCGAGACATCCCCCGCCGCGGTGCTGAGCTGTACCGCCGCGGCGTGTTCGAGCTGGATGTCTCCGAAGCTGGTCTTGAAGCGGCAGTCGCCGAGGCGTCCGGACGCGTGCAGCGCGGCCACCGCGGCGTCTGCCTGCACGTGCGAGCCGGCAGGCAGCGCGATCTCGACGTCGATCGACTCGCGGCCGCCCCAGGGGCTGTAGTACCTCCAGCCCCTGGGCGCCCTGACCAGGAGCCGGCCGCCGGCGAGCTCGACCCGCGTCTGTGCCGCCAGCTCCACGTCGCCCTTCCTGGCGCTGTCGCTCGGCCGGACCTCGACTACCGTGTCCGAGCGGTCGCCGGCGGCGATTCGGATGTCGCCCACGCCGATCTCGACGCTGACCGAGATGGGTTGGGGGGTATCGAAGGTGGGCATCGCAATCCTCCTCAGGCGCTACCGCGCCCACCCGGTGTAGCGCTGGCGGCCCTGTGGGGCGCGCCGCTCGTCCTGGCGAGTCGGATGGATCCGGTCGAGCGCCGCCGCGGCGGCCCGGACGATCCAGGTGTTGACGGACAGGCCCTCGGCGGTCGCGGCCTGCTCGATGCGGGCCTTGAGCTGGTCGGGCATGCGGACGTTGATCCGCGACGTGGCGCCCTCGTCGCCCTCCGCCGGGGTCTGCGCCGGACGGACGGACGGCGTCGCCGGCTCGTCGAAGGCTGGCCCCGGCTCGGGCGCGGGCGGCAGCGTGACGACGAACTCGGGATCGCGCCCTCGCAGGCGCAGCTCGACCGAGCCGGGAGCGAGCTCGGTGGTGATCTCCTCGGCGGCGGCGGCGAGCACGTCCTGCAGGGTGAGCTGGATGGCCGCGTCCAGCGGCGCCGCCAGCCGCTCGACGAGGACGCGCGCGTCCTCGCCGCTCACCAGGGCCGCTGCCGCGAGCTGGCGATGGAGGCTCTCGACGTGAAACCGCAGGTCCATGGCACCACTATACCACCCAGATGGCACCACTGCAGGCCAATTCGGCATCATTTTGGCTCATAGGTCTCTAGGCCCGGTCTAGCTGCGGACGGTTCAATGGGCGCGTCGAGCATTGCGGACCCCACGGAGATCGCCTTCCCTCGTCCGCCTGGCTCGCGACGGATGTATTTCGGAGGTGTCTCGTATGACCGGTCAACAGAGCGCAGCGGCGTCGAATGAGGCGTTGGGCCCTGCGGCGGCTGCCGCCGCAGCGGAGCCTCAGGCCATCTCGGCGCCGGCGCGAGTCGCCCGCGGCGTGTTCGTCGCCGGCACCTACCTGCTGGGCCTCGCGGTGCTGGCCCAGTTCCTGTTCGCGGGTCTCGGGATCTTCTTCGACTCGCAGTTCCTGGCGGTCTGGCACTCCGCGGTCGGAGCCGGCGTCATCGCCGGCCTCTCCCTGCTGCTCGTTCCGATCGGCCTGCTGGGCCGGGTGTCGGGCCGGACCCTGTGGCTGACCGCGTCCGTCCTGGGCCTGGTGGTGGTGCAGTCGCTGCTCCTCGTG
This sequence comes from Terriglobales bacterium, assembly GCA_035638495.1. Classification (GTDB taxonomy): domain Bacteria; phylum Chloroflexota; class Dormibacteria; order Dormibacterales; family Dormibacteraceae; genus CF-161. The sequence goes on along the minus strand of DASQZW010000004.1, from coordinate 1,026 downwards.
CCCTTCCGCTCGGGCGCCACCGGCGCGGTGCGAGCGATTTCGGGGCTGCACGTCGTCAACGCGCTGCTGATCTTCTGGGTCGTGTACCGGCTGGTGGTGCGGGCTTCCGCCCTCCGATCCGGGTAGCTCGGAGGGCGTGACGGGGGGCTCGCCGCTGGCGGGCCCCCCGGCGTCAGATCAGGCCCAGGTCGCGGGCTCGGCTGACCGCCCGCATCCGGTAGCGCGCCAAGGGGGCGCTCACGCGCCCCCGCGTGCCAGCCTGGGTGCCAGCCTGCCCCGGGCGAGCTCCGCCATCTGGGCGCTGTCCGTCACCCCGCCGCCAGGGCGTGGCCGACCGACCCCATTTTCATCCTCTCGGGTGCCGCGCCCAGCGGCATGGCTGATTTGGCGCCAAATCTCCCGTTCCGAACCCGCCGAATAGGCGATTTGGCGCCAAATCACCCCTCTGGATGCGCAAGTGGCGCGCAAATGGACCACCTGTGGAGCGAAAACCGATCGGGTCGCGTTCTTCGCAACCTATGTTACGGTTCATGTCGATGATATGGACGCGGTGCGGCACCGCGAGACCGGTGCGTGCTGAGCTGGCTCCAGGCTGACGGCAAGCGGCTCCTCGCCGCCCGGACGCTGCGCACGTTCGGCTCCGGCTCCCTCGCCGTCGTCCTCGGCCTCTACCTCCAGCAGCTCGGCCTGAGCGCCGTCCAGGTCGGGGTGGTCCTCGGCGCTGCGGTCGCCGGGTCGGCCGTCATGAACGTCCTCTGGGCGCTGTTCGCCGACCGATTCGGGCGGCGGCGGACCGTCGTGACGATGGCGGCGCTGATGGTCGCCGGCGGCCTCGTGTTCGCCCTCACCGATCGGCTGTGGCTCCTGGTCCTCGGCGCCCTGACCGGCACGATCAGCGCCAGCAGCGCCGAGGTGGGCCCGTTCGTCACCATCGAGCAGGCGATCCTGCCCCAGACGGCGCCCGCCGAGCGGCGGACCTGGCTGTTCTCCATCTACGACACGCTGGGGAACCTGGCCGGCGCCGCG
>DASQZW010000003.1:0-7293 GCA_035638495.1 Terriglobales bacterium | reverse complement strand
CGTCTCGTCCAGGTACTCGGGGTCGACGACGAACGAGCCGTCCGCCTGGGTGGGGTCGCCCACCACGACGCCGGTGGTCAGGCCGAGCGCCTGGTAGACGGGTGCCATCCAGCCGGCGTCGCGCCGGGCCAGGTAGTCGTTCACGGTGACGAGGTGCGCACCGCGTCCCAGCATCGCGTTGAGGACCAGCGGCAGGCTGGCGACGAGCGTCTTGCCCTCGCCGGTCTTCATCTCGGCGATCTTGCCCTGGTGGAGGACGATGCCTCCCACGAGCTGCACGTCGAAGTGGCGGAGGCCGATCGTCCGCCGCGCCGCTTCGCGGGTGAGGGCGAACGACTCATGCAGCAGGTCCTCGAGCTCCTCGCCGGCGGCGGCGCGCTCGCGGAGCTCGCCTGCGCGCATGCGCAGATCCTCGTCGGTGAGCGGTTCGAGCTCCGGCTCCAGCTCCCCGATGGATGCGGCCACCCTCAGGTGATGCCGCACGTCGCGGGCGTTGGGATCGATCAGACGGGAGACGAACTGCTTCACGGGACCACCGCCTCGATCACGGTGAGGCCGCCGTCGGAGCGCCGGAAGCAGACGTTGACCAGGCCGGTGCCCTCGTCGAGGAAGACGTAGAACGGGTGGTCGCTGGTCGCCAGCGCGGCGGTGGCGTCCTCGACCGACTGCGGCCGCAGCTTCATCCGCACGCGCTCCACCACGCCCGAGTGTCCGTTCTCGACCTCGTCCCCGTCCCCGTCCAGCACGGTCGCCGAGGCGCGCTTGCGCTCGATCTTGATCTTCTCCTTCAGCTTGACGACCTGGCGGTCCACCTTGTCCAGGGCCAGGTCCAGCGCCGTCCGCGCCTCACCGGCCCGCTCGGTCACGTGCGCGACCGGATGGCGCCGCCCGTCGGTGCGAACGGTGATGTGCACGAGGCAGCTCGGGTTCGAGCCGCGGTGCGACTCGTCCGCGAACTCGACCTCGACCTCCTGCACCCTGTCGAAGTGGCGCCCGACGCGCAGCAGGCGCTGCTCTGCGTAGTCGACCAATCGGTTGGGGATCCCCTCCGTCCGGTCGTGCACCAGCACCCTCACGCGACGATGATACCCAGGCGCCGCGGCGACCCAACCAGCGGTGCCTATACAGAGACGCGAGCGACGGTGCAGCCCCGGACCGGTCCGGACCCGGCCCTGCGCATCGCCGCCGCGCACGCGTCCAGGGTGGCCCCGGTGGTCGCGACGTCGTCCACCAGCACGACCGGCCGGCCGGCCAGCGCCGCGCCGCGCCAGATGAAGGCGTCCGCCACGTTCGCCTGCCGGCGGAGCCGGTCGAGGCCGACCTGGGGCGGCGTGTCGCGCACCCGAACCAGCCGCCCGGGCGCTGCCGCCAGCCCCAGGCGACCGCGGAGCTCGGAAGCGAGCAGCTCCGACTGGTTGTAGCCCCGCGCCCGCTGCCGGCGGCGGTGCAGTGGGACGGCCACCAGCAGCACGTCCGGCGGCGCCTCGGCGGCCAGCCGGTCTGCCACCAGGCCGGCCAGCACGGGCGCCAGGGCGCGCCAGCCCTCGTACTTGAAGCGGTGGATGGCCAGCTCCAGTGGCCCCTCGTAGGCCGCCGCCGATGTCGCGCCGGCGAGCCACCGCAGGCGCGCCCGGCACCCGCAGCCCGAGCCGGCGAACTCCACCTCGCGGCCGCAGCGCGGGCACAGCGGCTCGCGCAGCAGCCGGACGCGGCCCCGGCAGGAGGCGCACAGCCAGGCGCCGAGTGCCCGGCACGAGCCGCAGCGCGGCGGCAGCAGCCAGTCGAGCCACCAGGAGAGGGAACGGGCGTTCGCAGCACACGCCTCCAGGGTACGATCGCCGTCAAGAGGGGGCTGTTAAGAGGGAAGCGGCTCGATCGACAGCTCCTCGCCCCGCTCCAGGCCCAGGCCTGCGACCGTGCCCTCCGGCAGCTCCAGGACGCTGTGCGCCCGAAGCACGAGCGGTACGACCCGCCAGGGCCGGAGTCCCTCTCGGATCCGCACGACGCGCAGCCGGCGGTCCACGAAGACGGCGTCGATCGGAAACCGCATGAAGAACGTGTGGATGCCGTTGCAGGGCGTGATCCACATGCCCTCTGCCGCGGGCAGCTCTCGCCGGAACATGAGGCCCAGGCCGCGCCCGAAGAACGTGCCGGGCACGCGCAGCCGGTCGGCCAGCACGCGGCCGCTGCGGGGATGCACCAGGCGGAGGGAACGTCCGGCCACCGACTTTCCCTACCCTACCGGCGGATGCCCGAATTCGACTCCGACGGGGTGCGCCTCCACTACGTGCTCGCCGGCCCGGACGACGGTCCGCCGATCGTGCTCGTGCACGGCTTCTGCAGCGACTACGAGCTGAACTGGGTCGGCACCCGCTGGCAGGAGACGCTCACGCGCGACGGGCGCCTGGTGCTGGGGCTGGACTGCCGCGGCCACGGCGGGTCGGAGAAGCCGCACGACCCGGCCGCCTACGACCGGCGCACGATGGCCGCCGATGTCGTGCGACTGCTCGACCACCTGGACATCGCGGACGCCGACTACCTCGGGTACTCGATGGGCGCCAGGATCGGTCTGGACACCGTCGTCGGCCACCCCGACCGCGTCCGCCGCGCGGTGCTCGGCGGTCTGGGCCAGTGGGGCGGCAGCGGCGACCGCTCCCGCGTCATCGCCAGGCGGATGCGCGGCGACGAGAGCGTCCACGACCCCGCCGCGGAGATGTTCTACCGCTTCGCGGCCGCGCGGCCGATCAACGACCTGGAGGCGCTGGCGTGCTGCATCCTGGGGCCGCAGGCGGCGCTGACGGGCGCCGAGCTGGCGGCGATCGCCGTGCCGGTGGCGGTCGTGGTCGGGGAGCGCGACCCCATCGCGCGGGGAGCGCCCGAGCTGGCGGCGCAGATCCCCGGCGCCCGGTTCGTCGCCATCGCCGGGCGCGACCACATGACCACGGTGCCTGCGCGACCGTTCAAGGAGGCCGCGCTCGAATTCCTCGCCGGCCGGGATTAGGGGCTCTGGAATGTGTTCGCCACGTTGTGGAAGGCGTTCAGGATCTGGTGGCCCGACAGCGAGAGGACGACGACCAGCACGATCGCGACGAGGACGAGGATCAGTGCGTAGTCGATCAGGCCCTGGCCCCGCTGGAGTGACCTCATCGCGGCCCAGCTGCTTCGCGCCGCAGGTGCCGCATTCCACCGGGCCCCGGCCAGCCGGGCGTGAGTCCCGCGGCGAAGCGCGGGACCAGGCTCAGCACCCCTGCCACTCTTGTCAGCTGCTCCGCATCAGTGCAGGTTGTTGACGATGTCGTCGAACGCGTTCTGGATCTTGTTGCCCAGGGTGAACAGCACCCCGATGACGACGATCGCGACCAGGACCAGGATCAGCGCGTATTCGACCAGACCCTGGCCGTCATCGCGGGCGAGCAACCCGCGGAGTCGCACATACATGCTGAGCACGCCTCGTTCATCCTCCTCGGTGTCGAGCTTCGAAAAACGGTGATAGGGTACGCGGAGAACACGGGGGCGTGTGACCCATCGCGGCAGCGGTGGTGGACGCTCGTGCGCAGCTGGTCGGGGCCGCGCACGGTGCTGCTGGGTTCGGTGCTCCTGGCCACCCTCGTCCTGCTCATCCGTCCTGTCACGGACCCGGACTTCTGGTTGCACGCGGTGACCGGACGCTGGATCGTCCAGCACGGCCGCCTGCCGGCTCACGACCTATTCACGTACACCGTGACCGATCACCGTTGGGTGAACCACGAGTACCTGAGCGAGGTGCTCCTGTGGCTCCTCCAGTCCCGGTTCGGGCTCGCGGGCGTCAGCGTCGCGGTGGGGCTGCTCACGTGGGTGGGCCTGCTGCTCGTGCTGGCCGCATGCCGGCCGCGGACGCGTCCCTACGTGATCGTCGGTCTCGCGCTGGCGCTGGCTGCGGTCGCGGGGGGGCCGATCTGGGGCGCCCGGCCCCAGATGGTCACGTTCACCCTGGTCGCGCTCGAGCTGCTCTGGCTGCGGCGGCTCCTGGACGACGAGAGCAGCCGGGCGATCCTGTGGCTCCCCGCGGTGATGGTCCTGTGGAGCAACCTGCACGGCGGCTGGCCGCTCTGCTTCCTGTTCCTCGGCCTCGCCGCCGCGGCCGAGGGCGTGCGCCGGCCGGCGCGGCCCGCCGTGCTGCGGCGGCTGGCGCTGGTGGCGGTGCTGTCGATCGTGGCGGTGGGGATCAACCCCAACGGACTCGCCATCTACGCCTACCCGTTCCAGACGCTGACCAGCGGCGCCCAGCAGAACCTGATCGCGGAGTGGGCGTCGCCCAACTTCCACCTGGGCAGCCTGCGCGCGTTCGAGCTGATGGCGCTCCTCCTGGTGGCCGGCCTGGCGCTCGGCCGTCCCATGCCGTTCGACCTGCTGGTCGCGCTGGCCGGCCTGGCGCTGGCGCTGGAGTCGGTCCGCCACATCGCGATCTTCGTCGCCGCCGCCACGCCCGTCCTGGTGGCCGTATGGTCGGACGTCTGGAGCCGAGCGCCGGTCATGCGCTCCCGGCCGGCGCCGCCGCGCTGGGCCCCGATCGTGGGCGCGCTCACGCTGCTGGCGGTCGCAGCGGTCGTCGTGCCGCGCATCGCAGGCGAGCTGGCACGGCAGCCGGCGGTCACCGCCGAGGCGATGCCGGTGGGCGCGGCGGACTGGCTGGCCGCCCACCCCGACACCGGCACGCGGATGTTCAACGAGTACGCCTGGGGCGGCTACCTGGCCGACCGCCTCCCCGACCAGCCGGACCGCCGGGTGTTCGTGCTGAGCGAGGGCGTCCTGATGGGCGACGCGCAGCTCCGGCGCTACGGCGAGGTCGCGACGCTGGGGCCGGGCTGGCGGCGGGTCCTCGACCAGGACCGCGTCGACTACGTCGTCTTCGACCGCGGCTCGGCGCTGGACGACGTGCTGGCGACCGAGCCGGGATGGCGGCTGGCGTACCGGGACGGGACGGCGGTGATCTACGTCCGGGCGAACGGTTCCTAGACGCCCCGCAGGCGGAGCAGCAGCACCGCCAGCAGCGCCTTCCGTACCTCGCCCTCCGACACCTTCGAGCGGCCCGCGACCCGGTCCTCGAAGTGGATCGGCACCTCGTGCACCGCGAAGCCCTGGCCGATGGAGCGGTACACCATTTCGATCTGGAACGAGTAGCCCTGCGACACCACGCGGTCGAGTCCGATCCGCTCCAGCAGGACGCGCGGGTAGCACCGGTAGCCGGACGTGGCGTCGCGCACCCGGAGACCCAGCAGCGCCCGGCAGTACACGTTGGCGCCCCACGAGAGGAGCTTGCGGTTCCAGCCCCACCCCGACACGGATCCGCCGCGGACGTAGCGGGAGCCGATGACCAGGCTCTGGGTGCGCTGTGCGGTCCCAACGATGTCCGCCAGGTGCACCGGGCGGTGGGAGCCGTCGGCGTCCATCTCGACCAGGTACTCGTAGCCCTGCTCCAGCCCGCACTGGAAGCCCTGGACGTACGCCGAGCCCAGGCCCATCTTGCCCGGCCTGACCATCAGGTGGACCCCGGGGTCCGACTCGGCCATGCGCACGGCCAGGTCCGCGGTCCCGTCGGGCGAGCTGTCGTCCACCACCAGGACGTCGTAACCGACCTCGCGCACGGCGCGCACCGCGGCCTCCAGGTTCTCGCGCTCGTTGTAGGTGGGCAGCACCACCAGGGTGCTCGCGGAGGTGACCTGGGGCACCCAGGTGGCGTCCGGCAGGACGGCGGCCTCGCTCACCGGCCCATCCGGATGCGCAGGACGTCCATCAGCATCTCTCTAGAGTGCCGCACGGCCTGGACCCGAGTGGTCGCAGAGTTGATCCATCGAACCGGCACCTCGCTCACCTCCCAACCCGAACGCCGCGCGAGGTACAGCACCTCGACGTCGAACGCGAACCCATCGGTGCTCAGCCGCCCGAACAGGTCACGGGCGACCTGGCCGCGGAAGAGCTTGAACCCGCACTGCGTGTCCCACAGACCCGGAAGCAGAAGCGCCTGCACGAGCAGGTTGAACCCCTTGCCCATCGCCCGCCGGTGCGCCGGCTGGTCCACCTCGCGGGCGCCGCGCTTCGCCCGCGAGCCGATAGCGATGTCGGCGCCCGCCGCGATCGCGGCGTCCAGCTTCGGCAGCTCCTCGATCGGCGCCGAGAAATCCGCGTCGCTGATCAGGACCAGGTCGCCCCGGCTCTCCCGGACGCCCTCCGCAACCGCGCGTCCTTTGCCCCGGTTCGTGGGCAGGAAGATCCCGCAGACGGCGGGGTTCGCGAGCTCCGCGTCGCTGATCAGCCGCGAGGTGCAGTCGCGACTGCCGTCGTCCACCAGGATGAGCTCGTACTCGCGCCCGGACATCTCCAGGTAGGCCAGCGCCGCGGCGAGCGAGCTCGGCAGCCTGGACTCTTCGTCGAAGCAGGGCACGACCACGCTCAGGTCCACGCGGGCCAATCCTAAGGCGGCGGCCTGAGGCGCCGCTGAGAGGCCGCCTCAGCGGTTCACCCCACGCAGCACCGCCCATGCGTAGAACGGCAGCACGGCCATGCGCCGGGCTCGGGCGGGCTGCAGGGCCAGGCGCCACAGCCACTCGAGGTGGACGCGGCGCATCCAGGCCGGAGCGCGCCGCACGCGGCCGGACAGGAAGTCGAGCGTCCCGCCCACGCCGATCGCGACCGGCACTTCCAGCCGGCGCAGGTTCCGCGCGATCCACAGCTCCTGGTGGGGCGCGCCGTACGCAACCAGCAGGACGTCCGGGCGCGCGGCGGCGATGCGGCAGACCGCCTCGTCGTCGTCCTCGGGCCTGGGCGAGCCGGCGTGGGAGCCCGCCACGACCAGGCCCGGATTGTCCGCCTCCAGCCTCCGAGCGGCCTCGGTGGCCACCCCCGGGCGCGAGCCGAGCAGGAACGGCCGCCAGCCGCGCCGCGCGCAGACGGCCGCCAGGCGGGGGACCAGATCGCTGCCGGACACCCGCTCGTACTGCGGGCAGCCCTGACGGCGCATCGCCCACACGACGCCGATGCCGTCGGCCACGCACAGCGCCGCGCTCTCCAGCACCTCGCCGAACCGCCTGTCGGAGCGCGCCCGCATCACGATCTCCGGGTTCACCGTCGCGACCAGCCGGGTCGGTCCGCCCTGCTCGACGAGGCGCGCCACGGCGTCGACCGCGCCGCCCATGTCGACGCAGTCGACGCGAACGCCGAGGATGCGCATGCTGCCTCCGTCTACTCCCCCCCTCGCGTGCCGGGGGGTCAGGGGGGGCAAGTCGTCTTCCGTATCATCGGCCGGTGCCGCGACCG
>DASQZW010000002.1:0-5382 GCA_035638495.1 Terriglobales bacterium | reverse complement strand
GCGCGGGTCCCTGACGACGACTGAACGCTCGACCAGGCTGACGACGCCCGCCAGGACGCTCGCCGGGGACAGCTCGCCGTCTGTACAGACCTCCTGCGCAGCCGCCAGGTCGAATCCGCCGGCGAACGAGGACACCCGGCGCCAGAGCACCCGTTCGGGCACCGACAGCAGCTCGTGGCTCCAGCGCATGGTCGCCCGCAGCGTCTGCTGCCGCTCGGGCCGCCCGTGGCCGGCCGGGCTCGGGACCTCCACCTCGCCCGCCAGGTGCTCGACGATCTGGTCCAGGCTCAGCGCCCGCAGGCGGACGGCCGCGAACTCGATCGCGAGCGGGATGCCGTCCAGCGTCCGGCACAGTCGGGCGACGACCTCCTGGTTGCGCGGTGTCACCTCGAACGCGGGCATCGCGGCCTGGGCACGTTCGCGGAAGAGCGCGACGGCCTCCGGCTGCGTCAGGGGCGACAGCTGATAGACGATCTCGCCCTCCAGGCCGAGCGGCTCGCGGCTGGTCGTCAGCACGCGCAGCTCCGGACCGGCGCGGAGCAGGCGGCCCACCAGCCCGGCGGCGGCCGGCAGCACGTGCTCGCAGTTGTCGAGGACCAGCAGCAGACGGCGGCCCGCGACGTGGTCGACCAGGTCGTCCTCGACGTCGCCCGGTCGCTCGTCGTCCATGCCGAGGCCCCGGGCGACGGCCGTGGGGACCAACCCGGGATCGGACAGCGGGGCGAGCTCGACCAGCCAGACCCCGTCGGTGAACGTCCGCTCGCTCTGGCGCGCCGTTCGGAGCGCGATCCGGCTCTTGCCGACCCCGCCGAACCCGGTGACGGTCACCAGCCGTGCCTGGCCGAGCAGCCTGCGGACCTCCGCCAGCTCCTTCCGCCTGCCGACGAAGCTGCTGAGCTCTGCCGGCAGGGATCGTCGACCCGCCAAACCCTTCAAGTCCCCCACGGCGTCCCGGCGCCCGATCTCGTCGGACGCCGAGCACCGTGATGGTACCTGAGCGAGGTGTCAGGTAGCCGCGACAGGCGAGGGCCGGGCCGCGGCGAAGGTCAGCTCGCCGTTCTCGGCGTCGATCTCCACCGAGTCGCCCTCGGCGAACTCGCCGCGCAGCAGCCGCGTGGCCAGCTCGTCCTGCACCAGTCGCTGGATCGTGCGCTTGAGGGGCCGCGCGCCGTAGACGGGATCCCAACCGCGCTCGGCCAGGAGCACCCTGGCGGCCTCGGTCAGGACCAGGCCGATCTTGCGCTCGGCCAGGCGCCTGCGCAGCCGCTCGACCTGGATGTCGACGATGGACGCGAGCTGCTCTCGCGTCAGCGGCCGGAACACGATCACCTCGTCGACCCGGTTCAGGAACTCGGGACGGAAGTGCTCACGCAGCACGCCCATGGCCGTGTCGCGCACGTCAGACCACGCCTTGCGCTCCGACAGCTCCTGGATGAGCTGGCTGCCCAGGTTCGAGGTCATGATCAGCACGGTGTTGCGGAAGTCCACCGTGCGTCCCTGACCGTCCGTGAGCCGCCCGTCGTCGAGCAGCTGCAGCAGGACGTTGAAGACATCCGGGTGCGCCTTCTCGATCTCGTCGAGCAGCACCACCGCGTAGGGCCGGCGCCGGATCGCCTCGGTCAGCTGGCCGCCCTCGTCGTAGCCGACGTAGCCGGGCGGCGCGCCCAGCAGCCGGGCCACCGTGTGCTTCTCCTGGTACTCCGACATGTCGAGCCGCACCAGCGCCTGCTCGTCGTCGAACAGGAACTCGGCCAGCGCACGCGCCAGCTCCGTCTTGCCGACGCCCGTGGGGCCCATGAAGATGAACGAGCCCACCGGCCGGTTCGGGTCCGACAGGCCCGAGCGCGAACGGCGCACCGCGTTGGCCACCGCCTCGACCGCCTCGTCCTGGCCCACCACGCGGCGGTGCAGGTTCTCCTCCATGCGGAGCAGCTTCTGGACCTCGCCCTCCATCAGGCGGGAGACCGGGATGCCGGTCCACTTGGAGACGATGGCCGCGATGTCGTCGTCGTCGACCTCCTCCTTGAGGAGGGCGCCGGAGGTCTGGATCTCGGCCAGCTGGGCGTTTGTCTGCTCCAGCTCGCGCTGGACCTCGACGGCGTCGCCGTACTTCAGGCGTGCGGCGACCTCGAGGTCGCCCGCGCGCTCGGCGCGCTCCGTCTCGTGGCGGATCTCCTCGGCCCGCGCCTTCAGCTTGCGGATGCGGCCGATGACCTCCTTCTCCCGGTCCCAGCGCGCACGCAGCGCGTTGCGCTGCTCGCTCAGGCCCGAGAGGTGCCGCTCCAGCGTGGCCAGCCGGTCACGCGAGGCGGCGTCGTTCTCCTTCTTCAGCGCCTCGCGCTCGATCTCCAGCTGGCGGATCTGGCGCTCCAGCTCGTCCAGCTCGACGGGCATCGAGTCGATCTCCATGCGCAGCCGCGCCGCCGACTCGTCCACCAGGTCGATGGCCTTGTCGGGCAGGAAGCGGTCGGTGATGTATCGGTGCGACAGCATCGCCGCGGCCACCAGCGCCGAGTCCTTGATCCGCACCCCGTGGTGCACCTCGTAGCGCTCGCGCAGCCCGCGCAGGATCGAGATCGTGTCCTCGACCGAGGGCTGGTCGACCAGGACCGGCTGGAACCGCCGCTCCAGCGCCGCGTCCTTCTCGATGTGCTTGCGGTACTCGTCCAGCGTGGTCGCGCCGATCGCGTGCAGCTCGCCCCTGGCGAGCGCCGGCTTGAGCAGGTTGGACGCGTCGATCGCGCCCTCGGCCGCGCCGGCGCCGACCAGCGTGTGCAGCTCGTCGATGAACAGGATGATCTGGCCCTCGCTGGACGTGATCTCCTTCAGGACGGCCTTGAGCCGATCCTCGAACTCGCCGCGGAACTTGGTCCCGGCGACCAGCGCGCCCAGATCCAGCGACACGACTCGGCGGTCCTTCAGGCTCTCGGGCACGTCCCCGGCGGCGATGCGCTGGGCCAGGCCCTCGGCGATCGCGGTCTTGCCGACGCCGGGCTCGCCGATCAGGACGGGGTTGTTCTTGGTTCGCCGGCTCAGCACCTGGATGACGCGCCGGATCTCCTCGTCGCGGCCGATGACGGGGTCGAGCTTGCCCGCCGCGGCCAGCGCCGTGAGGTCGCGGCCGTAGCGCTCGAGCGACTGGTACTTGGACTCCGGGTTCTGGTCGGTGACGCGCTGGCTGCCGCGCACGGCGCGCAGCGCCTTGAGGAGCGCGTCCCGGGTGGCGCCGGCGCGCTTGAGGGCCGGCCGCTCCACGAGGGCGAGCAGCAGGTGCTCGGTCGAGATGTACTCGTCCTTGAGCTGCTGCGCCTCGCGCTCGGCCTGCTCGAGGACGAGGTTGAGGTCGTTGGACAGGTAGGGCTGCGGCGCGCCCCGGAGCTTGGCGAGGCGCTCGATGTCCGATACCAGCGCCACCTCGAGACCCTGCGGCGAGACGCCGGCCGCCTCCAGCAGCGGACGGGCGATGCCCTCGCGCTCGCGGACCAGCGCAAGCAGCAGGTGCTCGGGCTCGACGGCCTGCTGCCCGCTCTCCTGGGCGGTCTGCGCGGCGCCCTGGAGGGCTTCCTGAGCTTTCTCGGTGAATCGATCCAAACGCATGTTCACCGATAGCGTTCCCCACCGCACTAGATTTGACACATGCCCGAGCTGCCTGAGCTGGAGGCGCTGCGGCTCCAGCTGGGCCCCCGACTGGAGGGCCGGCTGGTCACCGCGGTGGACGTGAACCCCAAGAGCGGGCACCTGCTCCGCTACCCGCCGGACAGCTTCGCCGAGGAGCTGCCGTACCGGCGGTTCACGCGCACGTGGAGGCGGGGCAAGCACCTGGTCTTCGACCTGGAGCTGGCGCGTGGCGGCGAGCTCCGGCACCTGGTCGTCAACCCGATGCTCGGCGGCCGCTTCCAGCTCGCGGCGCCCGATACGAAGGAGCCGGCCACGCGCGTCTTCTCCCTGCGGCTGGACGGCGGCGACGAACTGCGCTACCTGGACTTCCGCGACATGGGCCGCATCTACTGGACGGCCGACCCGGCGTCGGACGTGCTGGCCTGGCCGGAGATGGGCCCGGAGGCCGATGCCGTGGCCGAGGAGGGCCTGGAGGCGTTCCGCAAGCGCCTGCGCCGCTACCGCGACGAGCTCAAGGATCTGCTCCGCAACCAGGCGTTCCTGGCCGGGATCGGCAACGCCTACTCGGACGAGATCCTGTGGGAGGCGAAGCTGCTGCCGCTGCGCCGGCGTGCCTCGCTGAAGCCAGACGACGAGGCGGCCCTCTACGAGGCGATCCCCGCGGTACTGCGGCGGTCGATCGACGCCATCGTCGCGAACCCTGACTACGACGAGTCGAAGCAGAACCGCAGCTTCATGAACGTGCACGGCCGGGGCGGCAAGGACTGTCCACGGTGCGGGCACCGGGTGTCGCAGCTGGGCTCAAACCGCGAGCCGCTCAACTTCTGCCGGGGCTGCCAGAAGTAGGGGCCCGGGTCGGCGGCCTGCGGCGACGCCTCGTGTCGCGGCGGCGTCCAGGTGAGCGACGACACCGAAGCGGAGCTCCGTCGGGGTTGCGGGCCAGTGTGACGTTATCGTGGTCTGGAAACGTTTCCAGGGCGCAATAACGTCACACTCGACCCCGAGCTAGCCCGGCGGAGCTCCCCCTCGGTGTCGTTCCTCACCAGGCGGAGCATCGACGCCGGAAGGTGAGCCCCCGCCCCCCACCTCGAACACCTTGTCACGCCCCCGCTCGCCTGAGACCAGCGAAACCGCCGACACCCGCACGCCGAGCGCGCGTGCCACCGCCCGCACCAGCCCCGCGTTGGCCTGGCCCTCGACGGCCCGCGCCGTGACCCACACGTGCAGAACCTCCCCCTCCCACTGCACTCGCTCGCGCGATGCGCCAGGATGAGCACGAACGGCGATCCTCATCGCCACTCGATTGTGGAGGTGGCACAGGTGGCAGAGCACGTCCTGGAACTCGGCAGAGTGCACTACAAGTGGGACAACAGCCTGGCTCCGGCCATCGAGGTGGCGCCGGGGGACGTCCTCCACTGCGAGACCCTGGAGGTGACCGACGGCCAGGTGACGCCGGGCTGCCCCGCCTCGGCGCTGGGCTCCATCGACTTCGACCGGCTGTACCCGCTGGCCGGCCCGGTCTTCGTGAAGGGCGCGGAGCCGGGCGACGTGCTCGAGGTCGAGATCCTCGAGCTGAAGCCGCTGGAGTGGGGCTGGACGGGCATCCTGCCCGGCCTGGGCCTTCTGGCCGAGGACTTCACCGAGCCGTACATCCGGCACTTCGACCTCACCAACGGCGAATACGCGGAGCTGCGTGAGGACATCCGCATCCCGATCCAGCCGTTCTGCGGCACGATGGGCGTCGCGACCGACGAGCCCGGGCGC
>DASQZW010000001.1:0-17315 GCA_035638495.1 Terriglobales bacterium | reverse complement strand
GAGGACTGGTTCCACGCCGCCGGCTGCTCGCCGATCGTGGCGGCGGAGACGGGCGCGATCGAGGTCATGCTGCAGCTGATCGCGACCGGGATCGGAGTGGCGATCCTGCCCCGATCGATCGCCCGGCGGGGACTGGCGATGGGCATGCACTGCCTGAGCCTGGAGCCGCACGACTCCCCGCGCCGGGTGGTGGCGGCGGTGCGCCGGCGCAGCGGCCGGAACGCGGAGCTGGTGGACGTGCTGCTGCCGATCCTGGAGGAGTACGCGCGGGACGCCAGCCGGCCGGCGGTGCCCTCCAACCGGATCGGCCGGCACGACCTGGAGGACTGAGGGGCCTGGGAACCGCACATCGGTCCAGATGTGCGATTCCCGGGGCCAGGCAACCGCACATCGGTCCAGATGTGCGGTTCGAACTAGCCGCGAGCGGCCGCCCGCCACGTGGGCGGGCGGCTGCTCCGACGAGCGTCAGGCGTCGCAGCTCCCGTTGAACTGCGGGTTGGGGAACGTCTGGCTGATCGAGTTGCCGGCGAACCGGGTCAGCTCCGGGCTCCCGAACTGGGCCTGGCGGCCGAAGTCCAGGACCGTCGTCCCGGGGATGTCGTTGCCGAAGTTCCAGACGCAGATCTCGCTCAGCGCGCCCCTGGCGTGGCCGAGCGACCAGAACGGGTAGAAGTTCGCGCCGGCAGGGAACGCCGTGCAGCCGGCGCCCGTCCCGACGTTGCACGTGATCTCCGAGGCCGGGATGTCGGTCTCGTACCTGATGTTCGGGTACGTGTGGCCGGTCCCGTCGAACGGGCCGACGTACTGGAACGAGGTCGGGTGACCGGCCTGGCCGTCGGGGAAGTCGAACTGGTACGACGTGCCGTCGAAGTCCAGGTCGCCGTTCTGGAACACGTTCTGCTGGCACCCGGCGATCGGCCACCGCGTCGACTCCGTCACGCCGTTGACGACGATGGTCCGCTTGCCGGCGGGCATGCAGTTTGCGTCCGAGAACTCGCAGTTGGCGCCGGTGGCGAAGTTGTTGCTCGGGCACGGGGCGCCACCCTGGGTCGTCGCCCCGGCGCAGACCCCGGTGGTCGGGTCGCAGGGACCTTCACCGGTCGCGTTCTTGCCCTCGAAGCCGCCCTGGCAGACCTGGAACACGCTGGGGTCGGAGAAGCCCGCGCTCCTGAAGGGGAAGGGGCTGGAGACGGCCGAGCACGGCTCGAAGTGGCCCAGCTCCTGCTGCATGAGCACGTTGGCGTTCAGCGCGGTCCAGGGGACGATGTTCTGGTCGGCGGCGGTGCTGAACTCGGCGCGGAACGTGAACGGCGTCCCGCTGCAGTCCGCGATGTTGGTGTTCATGAACCCGTTCGCGGCGCTCGCGACCATGAACCCGGAGCGGCCCGAGCTGAGGTCGTCGATGCGTGTCAGCAGGCCCTGAGGGGTGTCCCTGATCGTGACCACCAGGAGGTCGCCCTGGTTCATCTCCAGCGTCTGGCGGTTGGGCATGAAGGAGGTGGCGTTCGCGAGCTGCGGGCTCGGCGGTCCGGCGGGCACGCCGTTCATCTGCAGGTACGCGAAGTTGACCGGCTCGATGCAGTGGTTGTTGCAGGTGGCGAACGCGAAGGTGCACTCCAGGCTGTCGATGGTCACCGCGGCGCAGTACCTGGTCTGGTCGCAGCTGGGGCCGTCGACGAACGGCGTGAAGCCCGGCGCGTAGAACTGCAGCTCCATGAACGCGGAGCCGGCCGCGTGCGGGTCGCTGAATCCGCCGCTGTTCGCGTCGCTGGCAGGCGCGCAGGCGTTTTGCGGGTAGGACTTGGGGTCGCACAGCGCGAGGCCGAACCACGGCGCTGGGGAGAGCTCCGCGTAGTGGGAGACCCGGGGGCTGGTCACCGTCGGCGTGGCCTTCGGGTCGACCGCCAGCCGCATGACGTAGGTCATGGCGCTGGCGCTGCCCGCCGCGTTGGACAGGAACTTCACGGAGGGCTCGTCGTGGCCGATGTAGTGGCCGTTGTCCTCGAACCGCGACGTGGAGCCGTCCGCACCGATCGCGATCGGGTCCGTGCAGAGCGAACCCATCCGCTTCACCGGCTGGAAGGTCGGGCTGAAGCCGTTGCAGTCGAGCATGTTCGTCGAGGCCCGCGGCGCCACGGAGCCGCTGCTCGCGGCGGAGGCCGTCGCCGCCACCCCGGCCGCGATCGAACCGGTGGGACTGAGGCTGAACACGACGGCGGTCGCTCCGGCGCCCGCCCACGCCAGCCAACGAGACCAGGGTCCGCGCATGCGCAGTACCTCCTCCCTCACGCCCCGGAACCTCTTCGCGAACGGCCGGGGCAGCGGCCAACGCCCGCCCGTCGGGCGGCATTCGGGCAACAACTACAGCGCCTGATCGCTGCGGATGTCAAGTTCACGGCCGCTGGCCCGAGGGGCTGCTCCGACGTGGGCAGCGCCGGGAAAGGTACTGTGGAGGGCCGATGACAGAAGAAGCGGCCGGAGGATGGTCGCGGGCACCCGCGACAATAGAGGGTCCGATGCCGTCCGCACCGTCGCCGCGCCTCTCCATCCTGCGGGTCGCGTGGTGCCAGCTCGGCTCCCAGTGGGACTCCGCGGCCGGGGTCGCCCTGGCGCTGCTGCTGGCGCTGCTCCCGGCCGGGCTCGTGCTGGTGGACCGCTCGGGAGCCAGGTCGGACCTGGGCACGGTCCTCGCCGCGTCCGGCGGCCTGTCGCTGCAGCGCCCCGGCGTGGCCAGCCCCCAGGGGTTCGACACGTTCCAGCGCCAGTCGCAGGGACTGGTCGCGCCGAGGCTCGGCCAGTACATGGACGACGGCAGCGCGCGGGGAGCGGCGGGTCCCTTCCAGCTCGCCTCGATCCACGGCAATCCCCCGGCCGCGCCGCTCGCCACGACACCGGTGACCGTGACGTACGTCGCCGACCTCTCATCTCGTGTGGACGTGGTCGACGGCCTGTTCCCCAAGCCGGGCACGGCGGGCGGCGAGTTGATGGCGACGATGCCGGTCGTGGTCGCCGACCGCATCGGCGCCCAGCTGTTCGACGTGGTGTGCGTGGGCGTCCAGTCCTCGCCCAACGCCGCGCCCTGGTGCGCGCGCCTGGTGGGACTCTGGCGGCCGAAGCCGGGCGCCGACCCCGCCTGGACGGCCGCGAACGCGCAGGTCCGGCTCTTCATCGAGCGCGACGACTTCTTCACCGCGGCGGGCATGCTGCCCGGCCAGAACGTCGTGGCATCGCGTCAGTACGCGCCGCGGGACGGCGCCGTCACGCCCCAGAACGCAGGCGCGGTGGCGCAGCAGGTGAGGGACGTGCGGGTCGCGGCCGGCGCCGGCCAGGTGATCACCACGCTGGACACGGCCCTGGGCCACTACGCCACGACGAGCGTCACCAGCTTCCCGGTCGAGCTGCTGGCTGCGGCGCTGGTCCCGCTGCTGACGCTGCTGGCGGTGGTCATCTCGCGCTGGTACGTCGAGCCGCGGCTGCACGAGCTGGCGCTGCTCCGCGCGCGCGGCTGGTCCCGGCGGCGCGTGCAGCGCCTGGTGCTGGTTGAGCTCGCCCTCCTCGGCGTCCCGGCGGTGGTCGTGGCGGTGGTCGGCCTGTTGGCGGTGCTCTGGCAGGCGACCGACGGCGCCATCGGCTCTCGACCGGCCTCGCTCAGCGGCGGCGAGCTGCTCGCGATCGCCGTGGCGGCCGCGGTCCTGCTCGTTGCCGCCGCGCGGTTCCTGTCCCTGGCCCGGTGGGCGGCGCGGCAGAGCGTCCTCCGGCTCGACGCGAGCGGGCCCACGGCCGGCCTCGCGCTCGGGCAGGGGACGGCCGGCCTGATGGTGGTGCCCTCCGCCCTGCTGCTGCTCGTGCCGCGGCTGGCCGGCGCCGGCGGGTGGCGGCTGCCGGGACCGCTGGACGACCTGGGCGCCCTCGTGGTCAGCGTCGCAGGGCTCGTGCTGCTGGTCCTGGCGGCGGTGCCCGTGGTCTCCGCGGCGACGGGGGCGATCGGCAGGAGCAGGAGCGGGCTGGAGGGCACCATCGCGAACGTCCAGCTCAGGCGCTGGTGGCAGCGGCACGCCGGGCCCGGCCTCCTGCTGGTCCTCGCGTTCGCCGTCGCCACGTACGCGGCGGTGGCGCTCGTCGACCAGCTGCTGGAGGGTCCCGGCGGCGCGCTCGGAGCGGGCATCGGCGTGGGCCTGACGATCGGTCTCGCCGCCGCGCTGGCCACCGCCCTGCTGACCTACGGGCTGGTCTTCCTGGCCGCCTGCCGCTCGCGCGTCGACTATTATGCAGCGCTGCTGGTGGACGGCCTCCCCGGGACCACGGTCAGGCGCAGCGTCGAGATCGAGCAGCAGGCGGTGCTGCTGGTCAGCCTCGCCGGCGGCCTGGTGATCGGGCTGGTCCTCCTGCTGGCGACCGCGTCGGGGATCGGACTGAGCGGCCAGGCCGGCGCCCTGGCGGTGCCGCCCCTGCCGGCCTCCGTGATCCTCGGTGCGGGCGTCACCGTCGTGCTCGGGCTGGCCGGCGGCCTGGCGATCGCCGGGGCGGTTCGGCGCGGCGTCGTGGACTTCCGCCTCGTCGTGCAGGGCTGGCGCGCGACATGAGCCTGGCCGCCGGCAGGTCCGACGACCAGCTGCTGGTCAGCGTGCGCCGGCTGACACACGTGTACAAGACGCGGGCGGCGGAGCTGGTGGCCCTGAACGACCTCAACCTCCAGCTCGCCGATGGCGAGCGGATCGCGGTCGTCGGCCCCAGCGGCAGCGGCAAGACGACGCTGCTCAACATCATCGCGGCCCTGGACGTGCCCAGTCGGGGCACCGTGCATGTGGCCGGGCGCGACCTGGCCACGCTGTCGGAACGCGAACGCGACGACTACCGCCAGCGGCAGGTCGGCTACGCGTACCAGCGGGTCGAGCTCGGCGTCTGGTCGCATCTCAGCGTGTTCGAAAACGTCCTGCTGCCGATGTTCGGCGTGGTGCGGTCCGAGCGCGGTCGGCGGGACTGGGCCGTCGAGCTGCTGGAGGCGGTCGGCATGAGCCGCCGGCTGACACAGCTGCCGGAGGAGCTGGGCTACGGCGAACGCCGGCGCCTGGCGCTGGCCGTCTCGCTCGCCAACCATCCGCGGCTCCTCCTGGCCGACGAGGTGACCGCCGGGCTGGACGACGACGCCGCCGACCAGCTGCTCGGCGACCTGATGGACCTCCTCAGGCGCATGGGCACCAGCGCGATCGTCGTCGCCCACGGCCGCCACCTCCCCCGCCACGTCGACCGCATCGTGCCCCTGCCGTATCCACGCCCCGTCCCGCCCTCCAGCCGGACGCGCCGCCGGACGCCGCAGCACGCCAACGGGATGCGCAATCCCGGCTCGGTGCTGGTGATGGAGTCAGTGTCGCGACGGCTGCCCAGCCCGACGGGGCCGGTGGAGGTCGTGCGCGACGTGACGCTGCGCGTGCGCGAGGGCGAGATGGTGGCGATTCTGGGCATCTCGGGCGCCGGCAAGTCGACGCTGCTGTCGGTCTGCGGCGGGCTGGACGAGCCGGACGGCGGGCGCATCACGATCGACGGCCGGCAGCTCACCGGCCTGGCCGGACCGGCCCGGGAGGAGCTGCTCCAGCGCTCGCTCGGCTGGGTCATGGGCGCTCGGCCGCCCGTCCAGACCACGGCCACGGAGAGCGTCACGCTCGCGGCGCGCATCTCCGGCGTGCCCGAGGACGAGGCGCAGCGGCTGGCCCGGGCGGCGCTCGCCGCGACGGGCCTCGAGGAGCGTGGGGCCGCCCCGATCGGCGAGCTGTCCGGCGGCGAGCAGGTCCGCGTCGCGCTGGCCCGCGCGCTCGCCCGGTACCCGAAGCTGATCATCGCTGACGAACCGACGGCACAGCTCGACATCCTGACGTCGACCGACATCATCGAGCTGCTGCGGGAGGCGGCCGACTCCGGCATCGCCGTGCTGCTCGCCACCACCTACCCGGTCCTCGCGGAGGTGGCGGACCGGGTGCTGGTGATGCGGGACGGGACGCTCCGCGAACTCAGGCGCTGACCGGACCATACCGGCCGGTTTCGCGACACTGGCGCAGCGCCGGGTTCGATGGTATTGTGCGGTGGGAGCGATCTCACACCAATGGGGAGAAGGACGCCGCACGGGGGAAGTCGGCCTGACAGGCCGCGCGTGCGAGCGCGTTCGGCGACCGTCGCGACGTCGCTGGCGCCGGTCGATCCCCCGTGGCGCGGTCCGCCCGCCCACGGCCCCTGACCCGAAGGCACGTTCGGCAGCGGCATGCATGGCACAGGCGATGAGAGCGCTCTCACGACAGCCGGTGGAACACCCTCGATCGGAACGACGATGAGACAGCGCCGGCGCGGACGCCGGCGACAACCGGAAGGAGAACTGGAGGAGTACTCCGTATGGGATCCATTCCTCTCGTCGGAGCACTGGGGGCGCGGGCACGCCGCGGCATCATCGCCGTGGTCGCGCTCGTGCTGGGCTCCGTCCCCACCGTCGCCCTGGTCAACCACGCCAGCGCGGCGGGCGCCTGCTCGGTCACGTACACCGTCGCGAACCAGTGGAACACCGGGTTCACCGTCCAGGGCATCACGATCGTGAACCTGGGCGCTCCCATCACGTCGTGGACGTTCACGTTCAGCTTCCCCGGCGGCCAGACGCTGCAGCCGAACCCCTGGAACGGCACCGCCACGCAGTCCGGCAGCCAGGTGACGATCACGAACGCCTCCTACAACGGGAGCGTCGCGACGAACGGCACCGTGAACCCGGCGCCTGGCTTCAACGGCAACTACTCCGGGTCCAACCCGTCGCCGACGTCGTTCTCGCTGAACGGCACCGTGTGCAACGGCGGCCCGACGCCCACGCCCACCGGGACCCCGACGCCCACGCCGACTCCCACCCCCACGCCCACGGGGACACCGACGCCCACGCCGACTCCCACTCCCACTCCCACTCCCACCCCGACCCCGACTCCCACTCCCACGCCGACGAACACCGGGCCGCATCCGGCCAACCCGTACGTGGGCGCGAACTTCTACCTGAACCCCGACTACCAGCGCGAGGTCCAGGCCCAGGCGACCGCCGACAACAGCACGGCCGAGGCGAAGGTCGCGACCTGGCAGACCGCGATCTGGATGGACCACAAGGGCGCAATCACGGGCGACTCCACCCACATGAGCCTCCAGGCGCAGCTGGACAACGCGCTCACGAAGGCGTTCGGCAGCACGCCGGAGCTGGTCGAGATCGTCGTCTACGACCTGCCCGGCCGTGACTGCGCCGCGCTGGCCTCCAACGGCGAGATCCCGGCGACCGCCGCCGGCCTGACCGACTACGAGACCAACTACATCACGCCGATTGCCGCGCTCGAGGGCAACTCCAAGTACGCCAGCCTGCGAATCGTCAACGTCATCGAGCCCGACTCGCTGCCGAACGCGGTGACGAACCAGAGCAAGCAGACCTGCGCGACCGCGACTCCCTTCTACGAACAGGGCATCGAGTTCGCCCTGAACCAGTTGCACCCGATCGCGAACGTCTGGAACTTCGTCGACATGGCCCACTCGGCGTGGCTCGGCTGGCCCAGCAACAGCAGCCCGGCCGGCCAGGAGTTCGCGAAAGTGGCGAAGGCCACGACCGCGGGCTTCGCCAGCATCGACGGGTTCATCAGCGACACCGCGAACTACACCCCGACGATCGAGCCCTTCCTGCCCAACCCGAACCTGCAGGTGGGCGGCCAGGCCCTGGACTCCGTGCTGTTCTACCAGTTCAACCCGACCTTCGACGAGAACAGCTACGACACGATCATGTACAACACGCTCGTGTCCGACGGGTTCCCGGCCACGATCGGGATCCTGATCGACACGTCGCGCAATGGCTGGGGCGGCTCCGCTCGTCCTACGGCGCTGAACAGCTCCCCGACGACGGCCACAGCCTACGTGGCGGCCAACAAGATCGACCAGCGCGGGTTCCGCGGCAACTGGTGCAACCAGAACGGCGCCGGCATCGGGACGATCCCGCAGGCCAACCCGTCGGCCACGGACTCCCGCATCAACTCGCACATCTTCGCGTTCGTGTGGGTCAAGCCGCCCGGCGAGTCGGACGGCGACTACCCGACCTCGACGCACTCGCACGGCGACCCGCACTGCGACCCCAACGGCACGAACACGGACGGCAGCGGCAACACCTACCCGGTGGGCTCGATCCCCGGGTTCGACATCCCCGCCGGCCAGTTCTTCCCCGCTCAGTTCCAGCAGCTCGTCGCCAACTCGTTCCCCAAGATCCAGTAGTCATCCCGGTTGCCCGGTACCTCGTCGCGGTCTCCGCCGAGACCGCGGCGGGGGCCGCTCCGCTGGAACGCATGGCGGAACGGGCACCTTCCCGCGGCTGCGACCGGCCCATACACTGCCGCAGATGACCGCCATCCCGAACTCCGTCCGCGAGTTCCTCGCCACCGGTCCCCTCGCCCACGTCGTCACGGTCGGCCCAGACGGCACGCCGCACGTGTCCCTCGCGTGGGCGGGGGTCGACGGCGACGACCTGGTCTTCGCGACCTTCTTCAACCCGGACCAGCACAAGATCCGCAATATCCGGCGCAACGGGCGCGTCACGGTGTCGTTCCAGGCCAGGGAGCACTCCGGCCAGGGCCTCCACCCGTACCTGGTCGTTCGCGGCCGCGGCACCGTCACCGAGGGCGGCGCCCTGGCCGTGATGGACCTCCTGGCGGAGCACTACATCGGGCCCGGCCAGAAGTTCCCGATGCGTGAGGTGCCCCCCGGCGTGGTGACACGCGTCGCGGTGGACCGCATCTACGGCGTCGGCCCGTGGCGGTCGGCCGCCGAGGGCTGACGGTCGATGGTGGGGCATCATGGAGGGCGCGACGAATGGAGCAGCCGCTCGACCTGTCCCGCCTCCCCACCTCGCTGTCCCTGACGGCGGGCGCCGGCACCGACCTCTTCGTCGACCCGCAGGGCGGTCCGCCGGCGCTCGACGCGCCCCGCGCGCTCGGCCGGCCGGCGGGTGACTTCCAGCTCAGCGCGCGGGTGACGGTCGACTTCGCCGCGACCTTCGACGCCGGCGTGCTCGTCCTGTACGCGCACGACGGCGCGTGGGCCAAGCTCTGCTTCGAGCGGTCGCCGCAGGGCGAGGCGATGGTCGTCTCCGTCGTGACGCGCGGCGTGTCCGACGACGCGAACGCGTTCGGTGTGGAGGGCCGGCAGGTGTGGCTGCGGGTGGCGCGGCTGGGTCCGGCGCACGCGTTCCACGCGTCGACCGACGGCTCGCACTGGCGGTTCGTCCGCCACTTCGCCCTGGAGCCGGCGGACGGTCTGTCGGTCGGCTTCCTGGCCCAGTCGCCCACGGGCTCGGGCTGCGCGGTCCGGTTCGACCATATCGTGTACCGCCCCGAGCGTCTCGGTGACCTCCGGGGCGGAATCTAGGAGGGAGCAACTGCCAATGCCCACCCTGATGGTCGTCATCGCGAGTACCCGTCCCACCCGCGTCGGCATGGCCGTCGGGCGCTGGTTCGTGGACCGCGCCACGGAGCACCCCGCCTTCGACGTCGACCTTGTCGACCTCGCCGAGATCGACCTGCCCTTCATGGACGAGCCGGAGCACCCGCGGTACGGCCGGTACGTGCACGACCACACGAAGCGGTGGAGCGCCCGGGTAGCGGCGGCGGACGCGTTCGCCTTCGTGACGCCGGAGTACAACCACGGCTACAACGCGCCGCTCAAGAACGCGATCGACTACCTGCACCACGAGTGGGAGTACAAGCCGGTGGGGTTCGTGAGCTATGGCGGCGTCGCGGCCGGGACCCGCGCGGTGCAGCAGCTCAAGCCGGTCGTGGCCGTGCTGCGGATGACGCCGCTCGCCGACGCCGTCTACATCCCGTTCGTCCAGCAGCACCTGAACGAGGACCGCCGGTTCCAGCCGACCGGCGAGCTGGAGGCCGCCGCGAGCGCCATGCTGGACGCGCTCGAGCGCTACGAAGCGGCGCTGCGGCCGCTGCGGGCTCCCAGCGGCCAGACGGCGCGACCCTGACGCGGGACCGCGTCCTGGCTCAGCTCACCTTCCGACACCGGGCGACCAGGACGGCGGGGACCTCCTGCCAGATCGTCCGGACCAGCGGCCCCGGCGCGACCCTGGGCTCGCCGAGCCGCTCGACGCCGAGCCCGGCGCCGGTCAGCGTGTTCACGTAGGTCGCGAGCGTGCGGTGGTAGGCGCCCACGCGGCCCGGTGGGCCCGGCCGCTCGTCCGACCGCCAGAACCCTTCTGTGAAGTACTCGCCCACCGTCCGGAGGAGGCTGCCGTCGGGGGCGGTGACCTGGCCGCTGGGCCGGGTCTGGTAGCAGGGGTGGAGGATGGAGAAGGCGAACCAGCCGTTCGGTTTCAGCACCCGGGCCACCGCGCGCACGATCGGAGCCAGCTCCGGGATGTCCATGAGCGCCATGTGGCAGACGACCCCGTCGAACACGGCGTCCCGAAAGGCCGTGAGCTGCTGGGCGTCGTCCCGAACGTAGGACACTCCGCGCGGCTCCCGCTCCTCCCGCCGGGCCGCCATCGCCAGCAGCCGGCCCGAGAGGTCGACGCCGGTGACGCACGCGCCGGCCGCCGCGAGGTGCCGGGAGACGCGGCCCTCGCCGCACCCGAGGTCGCACAGGCGGAGTCCGGCGACGTCGCCGATCAGGTCCTGGACCGCCGGGAAGAACGGGTCGTCCATGACCGGCTCCACGCCGTAGCGCTCCCGGTACCACTCGGCGATGTCGTCGTACGTGCTGACCGGCACGGCGCCTCCTTCCGCGGCGGCTACTCGACCGAGGCCAGGAACTCCACGAACACGGTCCGCCAGCGCTCCGCCGCGTCGAATATCGGGCCGTGGCCGGAGCCCTCGAACAGCTCCATCCTGACCCGTCCGCCCGCCGCGGCGTACCGCTCCAGGACCGTGCGGATCTGCGTCACCATCGGCTGCGGCGGACACACGTCGTCGCCCGGCCAGCCGGGCACGGCGCCGCCCTTGCCGAGCGTGGCCAGGTCGAAGGCCGAGCCGTCGGCGACGACGATGTCGTCGCTCCCGTGCGTCCAGAGGACCGGCGGCTTGGGATCCAGTTCGACGATGCCGGACCAGTCGCAGTACTTGCCCGACAGCGCGTTCAGGAGGCCGCTGGTGCCGGGGGCGACGCCCGGCCAGTTGGGCGAGGGCGTCATGTCGCCCGGGTACCCGCCGTCACCGATCTGCGTCTTCAGGACCTCGTCGACCAGGACGTCCTCGCGATCCGGCGGCTCGCGGTGTCCGGGCGCCCAGTAGGCGGCGTTCAGAACGTTGCGCGGCGAGAACGGCGAGTCACCGGAGCGGTCTCCAGAGGCGAGCCGCTGCACGAAGTCGGGGCTGGCGGTGCCGCCTCCGGACCCTGCGTAGTCCTCGAAGCACGGCGTGCCGTCCGGCCGCACGCCTCCGAAGCCGTAGGGCGACACGGGGTCGATGAGCGTCAGCGAGGCCACGGGCCGGTCGGCCGCGTACGCCGCGATCGCGCCGCCGCCCGTGGACCAGCCCGCCACGTGCACCGGCCGGTCGATGCCCAGCGCCCGGACCAGCGAGTGCGCGTCGTCGGACCAGTCGCGCAGGCCGCGCGTGGCGTCGATGGGCAGCGGCTCGGTGTCGCCGAAGCCGCGCATGTCCGGCGCGATGAACCGGTAGCGCTCGGGCATCCCGGGCAGCAGGTGCTCGAAGAAGCGACCGGTCGACAGGTTGCCGTGGACGAGCAGCACCGGGATCCCGTCATCCGGCCCCGATTCGATCAGGTGGATTCGGAGGCGGTCGGTTGCGACGGTGCGTGAGCGGACTCCGGGGAGCAGCATGCTCCCCGGTCTAGCGCCCTGCGGCGTCGGCTGTCAAGCCGTTCGGACTCAGCGATCGCCTCCGGGCAGCGGCGGCGGCAGCTGGCCGGCCGCGCCGGGCGTCGTCGCGCAGAAGTTGGAGTCCGCCACCGGGTCGCCGGTCGGCTGCGACGCCGGCGCGGCCACCAGCGCCGGCGGCTCCAGGAACGGCGCCGGTCCGCGCCGCACGAGGCACTCGCGGAGGTCGTTCGCGTTGGCGTCGCGCAGCGTCAGCGCAGGGAGGTTCCACTTGATCTCGATCGTACGCAGTACGGACGTGTGGTCGAACACGGTGTGCGAGACGAAGTCGCGCCTGGCCCACGGGGAGACCACCACGGCCGGCACGCGGAAGCCGAGCCGCGTGTAGTCGTCGCCGAACGAGGGCACGCCCGCCGGCAGCAGCGGGTGGCTGCCGTCGCCCGGGTTCAGCGCCCGGGGAGGCGGCACGTGGTCGTAGTAGCCGCCGTGCTCGTCGTAGTACCAGACCAGCAGCGTCCGCTCCCAGACCTTCGGGTTCGCCATCAGCGCCTGCGCCACGCCCGCGACGAACTTCTCGCCGGCCTGGACGTTCTGCGGGTTCTCCTCGCTGGCGTGGCCGAAGTCGGGCTCGACCATGACGACGGGCGGCAGCGTGCCGGCCTGGATCACCGCCCGGAGCGCGGCGAGCGTGCCGTCGATGCTGCCGGTCGGCCCGATCAGCCTGCTGCCGAGTCGGGCGAGCGCCCACGCGCGACCGAACAGGCCCGGCGATGGCAGGTCGGTGAAGAAGTCGACCCAGTCGATCCCGTGCGCCTCCAGGAGGTCGAAGAGGTGACCGTTGGCGGGATGCACCTCGGGCGGCGGGTTGGTGGTGGCGATCAGGCCGGCCGCGGTCGCCGCCATCGCGAAGACACGGTTCGGAAAGGTCTGCGCGAGCGTCGAGCAGAAGAAGCGGTCGCAGACCGGAAAGTGCGTGGCCAGCGAGTAGTAGAAGGGCAGCGTGCGGTCGTCCCAGAAGCCGACCGCCACTTCGCCGCTGGCCCGGACGAAGCCGTCCAGGCGGCCGCCGTCGAACGCGGTGTGGCTGGCGATCCAGTTCTGGCCGGGGTGCCCGTTGAGCTGGCACGCGTTCGGCATCGGGAACGCCTGGAAGCGCTGCCCCAGCGCGTCCTCCTGGACGACCGCCGGGCGGCCGTCGCGGTCCAGCCGCGGGAAGCCGTCGACGCGACGCCGGCTGCGGACCCGATGCGGGAGCATGCCGAGGTAGCTGTCGAACGAGTGGTTCTCCTGCATGACCAGCACGATGTGCTCGATCGGCGCCAGCTCCGGAGCCAGGTCCGGCTGGGGCTCGCCCGCCGGCCGGTCCGGGAACGGCAGGCTGCCCGGCCGGCGCAGCCGGCGGTCGCCGTCGTCAGCGGCGACGGCCAGCCCCAGCGGCGTCGACGCGGCGGCCGCGCCCAGCGCCAGAGCGGACGCGCCCCGCAGGAAGCGGCGGCGAGTCAGCCACGAACGATCGTCGAGCGGTGCACCCAACCCCAGGTCCCTCCCTCTTCGTCTGACGTGGTCTCGACGCGTCCATGGTGCCACGCGCATGGTTAAGGGCATGGACGACGTGGTCGTGATCGGCGCGGGCCACAACGGGCTGGTCGCGGCGGCGCTGCTGGCGCGGGCCGGACTGTCGGTGCAGGTCCTGGAGCGGGCGGACGTGGTGGGCGGGGCCTGCCGCACGGAGCGACCGTTCCGGCGGGCGCCGGGCCTGGCCGCGTCGACCGGCGCCTACCTCCTCGGCCTGATGCCTCCCGAGCTGCTGGCGGCCCTCGACCTCGACCTCCCGCTCGTGCGCCGCGACCCGCACTACTTTCTGCCGGCGCTGGACGGGCGCTGGCTGCTGCTCGGCGCGGACCCGGCGGCGGCGCGGGACCAGTTCGCGCGGATGTTCACGGAGCGCGACTGGCGCGCGAACGAGGCGCTCGGCGCCGAGCTGGCCGCGCTGCGCGACGACCTGGCGAGCGCCTGGCTGCGCGAGCCCTGCACCGTCGGGGAGACGGCGGAGCGGTACGTCCGGCCGGCGCTACGCTCGGCGTTCCTTCGGCTGGTGACCGGGTCCGCGGTGGAGTACCTGTCGCGGTTCGGCTTCGAGAGCGAGCTGCTGGTGGCCATGTACGCCGTGACGGACGGGATGCCCGGGCTGAGCGGATCGCCGTGGCGGCCGGGCAGCGGGCACAACCTGCTGGTGCACAGCATGTGCCGGCTGCCGGGAGCCGGCGGCACATGGATGGTGGTGCGGGGCGGGATGGGCACGGTCACCCGGGCCATCGCGGACCGCGCCACGGCGGCGGGAGCGGCGATCCGCACTGGCGCCGCGGTGGAGCGGATCGTGCTCGCCGGGGGGAGCGCTGCGGGGGTGGCGCTCGCCGGCGGTGAGGAGCTGCGGGCGCGGGCGGTGGTCGTGGCGACGGACCCGTTCCGGCTGCCGGGCCTGCTGGGCGGTGCCTGTCCGCCGGCCCTGCGCGACCGGATCGACGGCTACGTCGAGCGGTCGCTGGGCCAGACCATGAAGGTCAACCTGGCGCTGTCCGGCCTGCCCACGTTCGCGGCCCTGCCAGAGCCGCGCGGGCAGCACTCGACCACCGTCCACCTGCTGCCGGAGCCGGCCGCCGATGGCAGCGTGTTGACGGCGCTGCGGGAGGCGTTCGACGCGTCCGCGGGTGGCCGCCTCGACCCGCTGCCGCCGGTCGAGTGGTACCTCCACTCGCTGCTGGACCCGTCGCTGCGTGACGACGCGGGACGCCATTCGTCAGCGTTCTTCGTCCAGGGCGTGCCGCACGCCCCGGCCGGATCGACCTGGGAGGTCGAGCGGGAGCGCTACGTCGAGCGGCTGCTGGCGTTCGCGGAGCGGTTCGCGCCAGGTCTGCGCTCGCTGGTGGTGGACGTGCATCCGCTGGCGCCGCCGGACATCGAGCGCCACTTCGGCATCACGCACGGCAACATCGACCACGTCGACAACGCGATCGCGTTCGCGGACCGGGTGCCGTACCGGCTGGGCGTGGACGGCGTGTACGCGGCGGGGGCCGGCTGCCACCCTGCGGGCAGCGTCATCGGGTGCGCGGGCCACAATGCCGCGCAGGCGGTGCTGGCCGACCTGGGCGCGTGAGTACCGCAGCCCCGCTTGCCGCACATTGGTCCGCAGGTGCGCTACGGCGACGCCGCTCGGGATACGCTATCGACTGGAACACTAGTACGGCAGTTGGGAGGACCGGACGAATGGGCGGAAGCTACGAGGTGATGAGCCCGTGGGCCGAGGTGGACCCCAGGCCGCTGGAGGGCATCAATCCCCGGCTCGCGGACCTGCGCGGCCGCCGGATCAGGCTGTTCCACAACGGGAAGGTCGCCGCGAAGCCGATCACGGACGCCGTCGAGGCCGAACTGCGCGCCCGCTACGACGACATCACGATCGCGCGCTTCGGCAGGACCGCCAACCTCGAGGTCGCCGAGACCTCGGACCGGGCGCGCTACGAGGAGTGGGTGAAGGAGGTCGACGCGGTCATCCACGCCGTGGGCGATTGAGGGTCCTGCACCAAGTACAGTTTGTACGACGCAGTCTTCACCGAGCGCCTCCAGAAGCCGGCCGTCGCGCTGGTCAATACGGGGTTTGCGCTCGACGCCCGGTCGGCCGCCTCCGGGAAGGGCATGCCCGGGGTCCGGGTCGTGGCCGAGACGGTGCCCTGTGAGTGCACCGAACCCGAGCGGATCGCCAGGGGCGTGCATGCCGTCATCGACGACATCGTCGCGGCGCTGACCGTTCCGCTGACGCGCGACGAGCAGTCGCCGCCGCCGCCGGAGACCGCCGGCGCGCGCGGCATCGTGTTCGACGGCGATCTCGCCGAGGTGCAGCGGTTCTTCTACCAGCGGGGCTGGACCGACGGCCTCCCGATCATCCCGCCGACGGAGGCGGCCGTCGAGGAGATGCTGACCGGGACGGACCTCCCCCGCGACTGCCTCGTGGGCAGGATGATCCCGCGGCTGGGCAAGGTCACGGTCGAGAAGATTGCCATCAACGCGGTGATGGCTGGCGCGCTGCCCATCTACATGCCCCTGCTGATCGCCGGCGTCGAGGCGCTGCTCGATCCCAGGTCTGCCTTCGGCACCTTCGAGGTGAGCACCGGCTCGTGGGCGCCGTTCTGGGTCGTGAACGGCCCGATCCGCGAGCAGCTGCACGTGAACGGGGGCCAGGGCGCCCTCAGCCCCGGAGACATCGCCAACGCGACGATCGGGCGCGCGATGGGCCTGATCGTGAAGAACCTGGGCGGGGCCCGGAAGGGCCTGGAGGACATGGGCGTCCAGGGCAACCCCGGCAAGTACACGATGGTCACGGCCGAGAACGAGGAGGCGATCGCGAGCTGGGAGCCGCTGCACGTCCAGCACGGCTTTCAGCACGAGGACAGCTGCGTGACCGTGTCGTTCCCCAACACGTACCTCCAGATCTGGCCGTACGGGTCGGACGACAAGGGGATCCTGCGGGCGATCATGTCCAACATGGTCCCGCGCTGGCGGCAGCTGACGCTGCTGGTGCCGCCGGGCCACGCCCAGACCCTCGCCGACGCCGGCTGGACGAAGGGCGAGATCGCGTCCTACCTGTACGAGTACGCCCGGGTCCCCGCCTACCGCACCCCGGAGTTCTGGGGCACGCCCGGCATGCAGCGGGTCCGGCCGCCGCTCAACGCCGAGGACCCCACGCCGCTGCTGCGCAGCCCGGACACCATGCGGGTCGTCGTGTCCGGCGGCGCCGGCGCCTTCATGGGCATGGCGTACGGAGCCGGCACGTGGGTCACCAAGCCGGTGACGCTGCCCTCGCAGTGGGAGCGCCTCGTCCGCAAGTACCGGAGCCTCGTCCCGAACCACCTCCGCTACTGAGTGTTCCGGCGGTAGTGATACCTCGTGCACTACCGCCGGCACAAACGTCTGGGGATGCCGGCCGCACGGCAGTGGGGTCGATCACCGAGTCACTGTCTTCGAGCTCTGTTAAGAACAATCCAAAAAGTTGACCCTGTCTGGGGAGGCGATACTCTACGAACATGAGTTCGCTGGCTGCGGATCAGGTCTCCTTCGAGGCGCCCGAGGCCCACTCGCGTCCGCCCTTCTCGGACGTCACCGACGGCCTGGCTCGTCTCGACGACGGCGGGCCGGAGCAGCTCTCCACAGCCTCGCTGCGGGACGACCTGCGCTGGTTCGCGACCCAGCAGCGGGCGCTGGAGGCGATGAGCGCCCGCTGGCTCGCCGAGCTCGACCGCCGCGACCAGACGGGGCCGGCGGACTTCGAGCCCCACTGCACCCGCTGGCTGTGCAGCGAGCTGAAGTTCACCTCCAACGCCGCCTACGCCCAGCTGCGGACCGCCCGCGCGCTGGACGGGCGGCTGCGGCTGACCGCCGGCGCCCTGCGCCGGGGCGAGATCAGCGCCCAGCACGTCTCGGTCATCCGCCGGGCCAT